>JBAUYI010000564.1:0-12050 GCA_049584715.1 Xanthobacteraceae bacterium | reverse complement strand
GAAATGGGTCACCTTGGGCGCGCCCGCCAGCAAGAACTTGTGCACCGCCTCCTGCACCAGGCGATCGGCGTTGGTGACACGCTCGTGCTGGCGCAAATGCTCCATCCAGGATTCGACCAGGAAGATTTCGACGATGCGGCCGGCCTCGGCGGCGTCCTCGTACACGCCCCAGCGATAGGCGCCGTCGCGGCGCCGCTCGGGCTCGAGCTGGGCGACCGCCTCGAGGAACGCGTCGCGGTCCTGCGGCCGGATGCGGTATTCGACCGTCACCAGGACCGGCCCGCGATCGTGCTCGATGTCTTGCACGGTGATGGGCGCCGGCCAGTGCATGGACGGCGTCAGGTCAGTGCCCGTGGCGGTTTGCAGCTTCCAGCGCCACGTCAGCGGGATGGCGGCGAGCGCGCCGGCGGCGGCGAGAAAGTGCGCGATGGGCAAGCCGACCCACGCGGCGACCTCGCCCCAGACCGCGCTGCCGAGCGTCAGGCAGCCGAAAAACACCGTGGTGTAGAGCGCAAGCCCGCGGCCGCGGACCCAGTCCGGCAACGCCACCTGCGCCGATACGCTCAACGTCGCTAGCGACGCGATCCACGTCGCCCCGGCCAGCGCGCTTGCTACGAGCGCGATCGCGGGCTCGCGGGCAACGCCATAAAGCACCATCGCCAACGCCTGACCGAGCGCGCCCAATGCCATGACCCGGTCCGGCCCGAGCTTCGCCTTCAGCCACGGCAGCAGGAACGCGCCGCTCACGGCGCCGGCGCCAATGACGCCGAGCAGGATGCCATAAAACTCCGGTCCGCCCGCAATCTGGGAACGCGCAACCAGCGGCAGCAGTGCCCAATAGGCGCTGGCGAACAGGAAAAATCCCGCCGCGCGCACCAAGGTCGCGCGCAGATGCGGATTGTGCCGGGCGTAGCGAAGACCGGCCGTCATCGCCGAGCCGAAACGCTCGGCCGGAAGCAGCGAACGCACCGTTCGTGTTCGGCGCCACCACAACAAGGCGCCGACGATGCCCAGATTGGAAATGGCGTTGATCCAGAACGGCGCGGCGATACCGATGGCGGCGATGGTCACGCCGCCGAGCGCCGGACCGATGGCGCGGGAAATGTTGACGCCGACGCTGTTGGCAGCAATGGCCGGCGGCAAATCCTCCTTGGGCACGAGCTGCGGCACGACGGCCTGCCAGGCGGGAATGGTGAGCGCGCCGGCAGCGCCGATGAGGAAGGTGAACAGCAAGAGATTGCCGGGCGTGGCCAGGCCGAGCCCGACCATCGCCGCATAGATCGCCGACACCGCCGTGGTCAGCGTCTCGACCACGATCAAGAATTTGCGCTTGTCGAAAATATCGGCGAGCGCGCCGGCCGGCAGCGCAAACAGGCAGATCGGCAACGTGCTCGCCGCCTGCACCAGCGCCACGATCAACGGATCGGGATTGAGCGTCGTCATCAGCCAGCCCGACGCCGCGCTGTACATCCAGCCGCCGACATTGGAGACCAAGGTCGCCGTCCAGATCACCGCGAACACCGGATGGCGGAACGGCGCCGCGAAGGATGTGGGTGAACTTGCGCCCGCCGCGTTGCTCATTATCGGTAACATAAGCCGGTCCGCTGCCGGCTCAAGTTCCGTGATCGGCAGGTTTCGGGTGGGCTTGCGCCCCGAGAGGTTGCTAGCCTTTGCCCGCAGTGCAGATCAGAGGTCACGCCATGCCGGCCAAAACCAGCGCCGCCCTGAAAGCCGCCGACGAAACATCCGTCGACCGGCGCATCGACGCGTACGATTGGAACGCGATCGGCAACGATCTCGACGGCTTCGGTTGCGCTGTTTTGCCAAAACTGCTGTCGCCGGGCGAGTGCGACGACATCGCCGCGCTTTATCCGCACGAAGAGCATTTCCGCAGCCACGTCCACATGGCGCGGCACGGTTTTGGCAAGGGCGAATATCGCTATTTCAAATATCCGTTGCCGGGCCTCATCGCCGAGCTGCGCACGGCACTGTATTCGCATGCTGCGACCTTCGCCGATGCATGGAACGAGCGCATGAATATCGCCGCGCGATATCCGAAAGCGCATGCCGATTATCTAAAAATCTGCCACAAGGCCGGCCAGAAGCGCCCGACGCCGCTCTTGCTGCAATACGCCGCCGGCGATTTCAATTGCCTGCACCAAGACCTCTACGGCGATCTCGCCTTTCCGCTCCAAGTCACCGTGCTGCTGTCGGCGCCCGGCCGGGATTTTGCCGGCGGCGAATTCGTCCTGACCGAGCAGCGGCCACGGATGCAAAGCCGCGTCGAGGTGGTGCCGCTGCAGCAAGGCGACGCCGTGCTGTTCGCCGTTCACAACCGGCCGGTGCAAGGCACCAAGGGCCCCTATCGCGTCAATCTGCGCCACGGCGTCAGCCGGCTGCGCTCCGGCCGCCGCCACACGCTAGGCATCATCTTCCACGACGCGCGGTAAGCGAAACTCAAGCGGCTAAGCTCAGCGGCCACAGATAGAACGCGGCGGCCAAGATCCCAAGCGCCGTACGAATGGCGTGCTGCCGCGCCCATGTCACGATCAGCGCGCGCGACGCGGGGCCGGCCTGGTTTTTTGCCAACGCGTTGAGCTGATCGTTGGTCGGTTTGACGACGAGCAGCGTGTAAGGCCAGTTCGCCAGGATCAGCACCGCGCCGGGCAGCCAGCGCCAATCCTGCGCCTGCCAGGCCGCGATCAAACCGAAAATCCCCGACAGCAAAGCGAGACTTGCCTGCATTTTAAAACCGCGCGCGTAGCTGAGTTTCCATTCCGCCAGCAGGCTCGCGTCGTCGAGCGCCAGCCGCGCCGGCTGCTCGGCCTCATTGACGTAGAACGCAGCGCCCGCAAACGCGGCAGCAAAGGCGAGCGCGGTTGGACCGGTTATCATCGTTCGTCTCCTCGTTTCACGCCGGCGCCGGCGCCCGATGCGCCATCCAGCGGCCGGCTTCGGCCGCGGCAAAAAGTTCGGCGAGCGCGGCGTTGACCGCGGCCGGCTCCTCGGTGGTGATGGTGTGGCTCGCGCGCGGTATCACCAGAAGGCCCGCGGTCGGCGCCGTTCGCTTGAGGAACACGCTGCCGTCAAGGCAGCTCTCGTCCTCGTCGCCGACGATGATGAGGAGCGGCACGGAAAATTTCTTCAAGTCGGCTTCCAGGTCCCACAAGGTCGGCCGCTTGCTTTGCAGCATCGACATGGTCAGCGCATGGCCGAGCGCGGAATGCTCCGACAGCATGCGGATGAATTCGGCATAGCCGCGCGGGTCCTTGTGCTTGTGGGTCTGGCGCATCTGGCCGTCGCCGTAGATTTTCGCCGCTTCCGCCATGCCCTTTTCGATGAACATCGCCGAGGTGTCGAGCGCCACCTTGCGCATGGCGGCGCGCTGCGCCGGATCGGGCAGCGAACCCCAGCCGCAGCCAGCCGCGGCCACGGAAATACAGCGGTCGGGATGATGCAGACCGACATGCACCGCGGTATAGGCGCCCATGGAATGGCCGACCACGTGCGCCTTCTTGATGCCGAGCGCGTCCATCAGCGCGATGACGTCGGAGCACGCAAAATCCTGGCCGTAGCGCGTCGGATCGTCCGGAATATCGGATGGCGGATAACCGCGCTGGCTATAGGTGACGCAGCGATGGGTGCGCGCGAAATAGCGCATCTGCGGCTCCCATTGCCGATAGTCGCCGGCGAATTCGTGCACGAAGACGATGGGCGTGCCGGTGCCGACTTCTTCGTAATAGAGACTGGTGCCGTCCGCGGTTTTGATCTTTGGCATAATTGATCTGCCTCGTTTGAATTCAGGTCCGCACGATGCCGCGCGCGGCGTCGCCGAGCGCTTCGACCGGCGCGGCGCCGGCGTCGAAAATCGCGAGAATTCGGCACGGGCACGCTTCGAGTCCTTCGTAGCGCCAAGGGAAGGCGCCGATGATGCAGCGCTTGCCCACCACGGTTTCAATATCGCCGCCGAGATTTTCGGCGTGCAGCAGGCCTTCCTGGAACGCGTAATTGTGGAACGGAAACACGTCTTGTCTGACTTTTCGCCCCGAGCGTTTGTGCACGTATTCGAACGTGCCGAAATAGTCCGCCGGCGCCTTGCCTTTTGCCTTTTCGAATTCGCGGGCGATGTCCGGCCGCATGGTGCGGATCGAGGTGTTCATCGGATGATCGCACGAGCCGGTATCCATGCCGAACCATTTGATCTTGCGCTTGAGCATCCATTCCAGCGTTTCGAGCGTTGGGCCCGGGTGGTAGCAGAAATAGCGCACCAGATCCTGCTGGCTCTGGCCTTCATAATATTTGTGCCAGCCGGTGTGCAGAATAAGAATATCGCCATCGCGAATCTCGGCGCCGGATTTTTCGATCATCTCGGGCGTGATCGCCGACCAGTCCGACACTTGTGGCGCGAGATCGACCACGACGCCGTGGCTGACCAGATAGTCAAGCGGCAGCGAGGCCATGTCGCCGGTCCGGCCGTCGGTCGCATGCATGGCGCCGTCGAAATGGGTGCCTGAGTGCATCGAGGTCTCGACGCGCTGGGCGACGATGCCGACCGTCTGCAAGTTCTGCGCGTAATACATCTTGTTGCCGGCATAACCGACCCAGCCGGGCGTGTGTATGCTCATGGTGTGGGACAGATCGACGATTTTCATGGGCTTTTCCGGCCTGTTCGCTTCAGGCGCCAGCATGGTACAAAAACCGCGAGACTGGCAAACCCCATGAAGCTCGATCCCCTGGTCAAACCGCGTTCGGTCGCCATCGTCGGAGCCACCGATCGCGGCGGTCCCGGGCGCGCGGTCATCGAGTCACTGGGCGCCATCGGCTTCACCGGGCCGATCTATCCGGTGAATCCGAAATATCCGACTGTGCTGAATATCAAATGCTATCCGAGCCTCACCGAATTGCCCGAGGCGCCGGACATCGTCGTCTTCAGCATCCGCAATCCGCTGATCCCCGAGCAGATGCGGCTTGCGGTCAAGCGCGGCGCACGCGCCGCCGTGATCTATGACTCGGGCTTTGCCGAGCTGGGCGGCGACGGCGCCAAACTGCAGGACGAGATCGCCGCCATGGCGCGCGAAGCCGGCATGCCGGTGTGCGGGCCGAACTGCATGGGCATCCTCAATCCTCAGGCGCGCGTCACCACCTATAAGCAGAACGTGCGCGATCCCGCGGCGATCGTCGGCAATGTCGGCATCGTGTCGCAGAGCGGGTCGGTCTGCATCGCCCTGTTGTCCGACCTGCGCCGCTTCGGCGTCAGCCTTTCGGTGTCCGCCGGCAACGAAGCGGTGACGCGCACCGTCGACTACCTCGATTATCTGATCGACGATCCCGATACCAAAGTGATCGCGACGTTTACCGAAACCGTACGCGAGCCCGAGCGCTATGTCGCGGCGCTCGACCGCGCCGCCGATGCCGGCAAGCCGGTCGTCGTCATCAAGGTCGGCCGCACCGAGCGCACGCAACGCGCCATCACCAGCCATACGGGTGGCTTGGCCGGCTCGTCGCGGGTGTTTTCCGAACTGCTGCGCGCGCATCGCGCCATCGAGGTCAACGATCTCGACGAGATGACCGAAGTCCTGGCGGTATGCCAGGGCAAGCGTTGGCCGCGCGGCCGCGGCATTTCGGTGGTGACCGGCTCCGGCGGATTGTCGGAACTGATCCTCGACAATGCCACCGCGGCCGGCCTCGATCTGCCGCCGCTGTCGACCGAGGAACGCGCGGAAGCGGAGCGCATCATCGGCCGCATCACTGGCGACGGCAATCCGTTCGATGCCTGGGGCAACGGCAATTACACCGTCAATATTCCGCATGCCATGTCGGTCGTGGACAAAAGCGAGCGGATCGATTCCATTCTTTATTGCGCCGACGCGTCCAACGATCCGATCATCGGTCAGCCCAGCCGCGTGTTCGAGAATGTGGAGATGCTCACCAAGGCGGCGAGCACGAGCCAAAAACCCTATTACCTCATGAGCACCCGCTCGGGCGTCATGAACCGCAAGCAGGTCGACGGCATGCGCGAGGCCGGCCTGGTGGTGATCGGCGGCACGCGCCAAGGCCTTGGTGCGCTCGATCGCATGGGGCGCTGGGGCCTTGGATTGAAGCCGGTTCGCGCAAGCGGCGCATCGCACCAAACGCGGCTCGCGGGCGAGCTGAATCAGCGACGCCGCGCGATCAACGAATTCGATTCCAAGCGGCTTCTCGCTACTTACGGAATACCGATTGCCCAGGAGCAGCGCGTTACGACGGCGTCGGAAGCTGCGGCAGCGGCGCACGCGCTCGGCTATCCGGTCGTGCTCAAGGCGCTGTCGGATTCGATCGCGCACAAGACCGAGCTTGGGCTCGTCGCCGTCAATCTTAAAGATGATGCGGAATTGACGGGCGCTTATGCGCAGCTGCACGAGCGGCTGGAAAAACTCGAGCCGCGGCCGGCCGATGCCGCTTTCCTGGTGCAGGAATACGTCGCCGACGGCATCGAAGTGTTCGCCGGCGTGTCGCGCGATCCTGATTTCGGTCTGTCGCTCGCCTTCGGCATGGGCGGCGTGGCCATCGAGGTGGTGCGTGACTTTGCCCTGCGCATGCTGCCGCTGCGCGACGGCGATGCCGAGGCGATGATCGCTGAGACGCACGGCGCGGCTTTGTTCGGCGCGTTTCGCGGCCGACCGGCGAGCGACGTGAAAAGTCTTGCCACGTGTCTTTACGCGCTGGCCGACTTCGCCTGGCATCATGCCGCTTCGATTGCCGAAATCGATCTCAATCCTATTAAAGTTCTCTCCGAAGGCCGCGGCTGCGTCGTGGTCGATGCGTTGATCGTCACGCGACCGGCAGAAAAGAAATAAGAAAAAATAAAACGCTAGGCTGCGACCGGCGCGACGTCGCAGACTTGCGTCACCGGCTCCGGTAGCGCTGCGCCGGCAAGATCGTAGCCGACGACATGCAGAATTCCCGACGCCGGACACATGGCGACGGCGAGCCGCGTGTAAGGATTGAGCACCGGCTCGCGCACCCAATCGAAGCGGCCATCTGCCAACGCGCCGTCCCAATTCGCCAGCGCTTCGCGCCGCGCCCGGCTGTAGCCCGTCGCCTCGTCGAACGAGCTGACGAGAAACCGGCGCGTACCGATGCGGCCTTCCCAGCCCGGGCGCGGCGGCACCCAATCGTTGGCGGCGCAGGTGTCGTCCTCGCGGGTGACGAAACCGGTCTCGGTACGCTCGATCACGCAGCGTTGGTTGGCGCTGCAGCCGATCAGCGTAAAAATCACCGGCCGCGCCACCGGCATCGTTTCCAGCAGACGCCGCGCCGTGGAGAAGTCCTCGCACGTCTCGAAAGTTTGCCGCAGCAATTGGTCCGGCGGCATGAGATCGGTGCGCTGCCAGATCTTCAGCGCGTTCGCCGCGAAATCGAGCGGCCGCAGCCAGCGATGCCGCATGCGCCGCCACATCGGCGCCTGGTTGATGCTGGCGGCAAAGCGGCCGGGCGCCATCGCGGTCAGCGCGCCGACATAGCCCGGCCAAGTCACGCTGAAGAAATCGCCGCCGCCGACGCCGCGCATCCGCGCCACGGCGATGTGGCGGCCGAGACCTTTGAACGGCCAATCCAGCGTGCGCAAAAGCCACGGCGCGCCATCGTGCTCGACCGCGCGCGCGGTGCAGCCCCACTGATACGAGGCATTGAGCAGCCAGATGCCGGAGAAATTCAGCGCGTCGGCGATCCGCGCGATCTCGTCCACGTAGGGCGAGCGCGAGCGGCCGAGCCAGCGGCGCGACGCCCAATCGAGCGCTGGAACCAGCGGCTTCGCCGCAGCCGGAAAAAATTCGAGACAGGCGTCGCGCAAGGCGCGCGCCTGCTCGGCGTTCTGCTTTGCATGATGCAGCGGCCCGCCATCGCGGATATCGACGATGGGGATCGCCGGCAGCTTTAAGCTCATGATGCGAAATGCCGCTGGTTTGAACGCTTCCAGACGACTCGAGCAATAGTATAGTGGCCGCAATAGGACGGCCACGAGGGAACGCCATGAACATCGCACGCCGCCATTTCCTGAACCTTGCCGCGGGCGCCGTCGCGATGCCGGCGGTGTCGCGCATGGCCAAAGCAGACACCTATCCCTCGCGGGCGGTGCATGTCATCGTGCCACAGGCGGCCGCCAGCTCCACCGACATCCACGCCCGCCTGATCGGGCAATTTCTCCAGGACCATCTCGGCCAGGCTTTTGTCGTCGACGTCAAGCCGGGCGCCGGCGGCAATGTCGGCACCGAGTTTGTGGTGCACGCGACGCCCGACGGCTACACGCTGCTCACGGTGAATTCGCAGAACGCCATCAGCCCGTCGCTCTATCCCGACCTGACGTTCAACTTCCTGCGCGACATCGTGCCGATCGGCCAGATCAGCCTGGCCCCGATGATCATGGAGGTGAACCCGTCCGTTCCCGCTAATACCGTTCCGGAATTCATCGCTTATGCCAAAGCCAATCCCGGCAAGATCAGCATGGCGTCGGCCGGAGTCGGCGGCCCGCAGCATCTTGCCGGCGAATTGTTCAAATCGATGACCGGGCTCAATCTGGTGCACGTGCCCTATCGCGGCTCGACGCCGGCGGTCACCGACATGCTCGCCGGCCAGGTGCAATTGATGTTCGACGTGACGCCGACGGCGCTGCCCCAGGTCAAGGCCGGCAAATTGCGGCCACTCGCCGTGACCACGACATCGCGCATCGATGCGCTGCCCGATATTCCGTCGCTGTCCGATTTCCTGCCCGGCTACGAGGCCGAAGGCTGGCTCGGCATGGGCGCGCCGACCGGCACGCCGCCCGACATCATCGAAACGCTCAACAAACAGATCAACGCGGCACTGGCCGACGACAAGATCAAGCAACGGCTGACCGATATCGGCGTCGTCGTGCACGGCGGCTCGGCTGCGGATTTCGGCAAGTTCGTCGCGTCGGAAACCGCGAAATGGGGCAAAGTGATCAAGGAGGCCGGCATCAAGCCCGACTAGAGCATGATCCCGAAAAGTGGAAACCGGTTTTCGGAAAAGATCATGCTCAAACAAAAGAAATCTAGACAATGATCCGATTAATTGAATCGGATCGTTGTCTAGAATTTTGCCGCATTCCCTCCTACACTGCGTTGCGGGCACGGGCACGGGCATGAACGGGAGGCCACAATGTGCGAGCTTTGTGCGGCGAAAGCCGGAGAGCCGCGGATCGCGCGGCGGAATTTTTTGCGGCTCGCGGGTCTCGCTACCGCCGGATTTGCGGTCGCATCGCCCGCTTTCGCCAAAGATACAAAAACTCCGCCAAAACCGGAAAATGTGCTGTCGCCCGATGCCGCCCTCGACCGGCTGATGAAGGGCAACACGCGTTATATCGACGGTCTCGCCAAGCGCCACGATTTCAAGCATGAACGCGAAGTTTTGAGCAACGGGCAAAATCCGTTTGCCGCGGTGCTCAGCTGCGCCGACTCGCGCATCGCGCCGGAGCTCTGCTTCGACACTGCGCGCGGCGACGTCTTCGTCTGCCGGGTCGCCGGCAATTTCGCCAATGACGATATCGTCGCCAGCCTTGAATATGCGGTGCAAGTGTTGAACACGCCGCTGATCATGGTGCTCGGCCACGGCGCCTGCGGCGCGGTCGATGCCACCATCAAGTCGATCAAGGACGGCACGACGCTGCCCGGGCATCTGCCGTCGCTGGTCGCCGCGCTGCGCCCCGCCGTCGAAGCCGTCAAGGACAAGCCCGGCGATCTTCTCGCCAACGCTATTCGCAGCAATGTCGCGCTCACCGTCGACAAGCTGAAAAGCGCCGCGCCGATCCTGAAATCCTTCGCCGACGACAAGAAGATCCGCGTCGTCGGCGGCGTCTACGCGCTCCAGACCGGGCGGGTCGAACTGCTGAGCTGACGGCGCACGCTGACGCGCCCGCATCACTCTGCCTTGATGCCGGCGGCCTTGATGATCGGCCACCACTTCTCGATCTCGGCGCGTTGCAACGCGCCGAGCGCCTCAGCGCTCTGCTGCTCCGGCGGCGGCACGTCGAGGCCCAAATCGGCAAAGCGCTTTTGCACGGCCGGATCCGCCATGGCGGCCATAGCGGCGCGATTGAGTTTTGCGATGATGTCGGGCAGCGTGCCTTTCGGCGCCCACAGGCCGTACCAGATATTGATGTAGAGGCCCGGCAGTCCGGCCTCGTCTACGGTCGGAATATCAGGCAGCGATTTCAGGCGCGTCTTGGCGGTGACCGCAAAGGCTCGGACCTGATTGTCGCGGACACGCTGTGTCGCTTCCGACACCTGGTCGAACATCATGTCGATGCGTCCGGCGATGAGGTCGAGCAGCGCTGGGTCGGTGCCGCGATAAGGCACGAATTGCAGATGGGTGCCGGTGAGATTTTGGAAATAGACGCCGGAAATATGCGAGCCGGAGCCGACGCCCGCAGTGCCGATGGTGGCGCTCGGATTGGTTTTGATCCAGGCGACAAGCTCGGTGAGGTTCTTCGCCGGCAGCGTGTTGCGGCTGACCACCAGCATCGGATTGGCCGGCAATTGCGCGATCGGCTCGAAATCGCGAATGAGATCGTAGGGCAGCGCGTAGATCGCGCCGTTGACCACATGCGTGCTCCAGTGACCGATGCCCAGCGTATAGCCGTCGGCCGTCGCGCGGGCGACACGGCCAACGCCGATGCTGCCGGCGGCGCCGGTGACATCTTCCACAATGACATTCTGTCCGAGCGTGCGGCCCATGTGCTCGGCCATCACGCGGCCCACCACGTCAGTCGGGCCGCCGGCGGCAAATGGCACCACCATGGTGATCGGCCGCGACGGATAATCGTCGGCAGCCGCCGCGACGATCGTGCCGCAGCCGAGCGTGACGGCCAAAACGATTGCGAACCGCATTTTCACCGCTTTCATCTCGCCTCTCTTATTTTGCTTACCGCTGGCCGGGAGTCTGAAAGCCGGGGCCGGAATGAAACAACTTCGCCATCCGCGCCACGATCGGATCGTAGCGTTGTTTCAACTGCGCCGGGTAGGACATCACAAAACCTTCCGTCATCTCTTCGCCATGGGACAGCAGATGCCGTTGGTAAATATCGCATCGCCCTTGGTACCGGAGATGACGAACCAGTCATCGCCATGAGCCTGATAGGTGACGATCGAGCCGGCATCCAGCTTCTGCACCGTGTCATCGCGGAATTTGGCGAGGTTGAAGTCGAACGCGTTGTACGACGCGAACACCGCGAATTCGGCGCCGTCCGCGCTCTTGAATCGGCGGCCGTCGTCGTTGTCCGGCGGCGGCATCGGCTTGAATGAGGCCGGATAGTCGATCGTCGTGCCGTAGCGGTCGTTGGAATAGGTCAGCCAATCGTCGGCCGTGACGGCAACGATCGTTCCGAGCATGACGCCGATGACAATGGCCGGCCATGTTTTCATCCATCGCATGGCGTGTCTCACAATGCGGCGAAATCAATCGGTTTATGACGGTCCAGCGTGCGGCGAATTGGCGGCAGCGGATATTTCAGGCCGGTGGCGCAGTTGAACAGCACCACCCGGTCGCTGCTTTTGACCCGGCCGTCGGCGAGGCTTTGCTTATAGGCCACGTAAGTCGCAGCGCCTTCCGGGCACATCAAAAAACCCTCCTCGCGCGCCACCGCGTCGAGCGCTTCGGTTATCGCTTCGTCGGACACCGCGATGGCAAAACCGCCGCTCTCGCGCACCGCGCGCAAGATCAGGAAATCGCCGATCGCCTGCGGCACGCGGATGCCCGCCGCGATGGTGTGCGCATCCTCCCAGCGCGGCGCGTGTTCCTCGCCCGCCTCAAACGCGCGCACCATCGGCGCGCAGCCCGCCGCCTGTACCGCGACCATGCGCGGGCGTTTTTTGCCGATGAAGCCGATCGCTTCCAATTCGGCGAACGCCTTCCACATGCCGATCAGGCCGGTGCCGCCGCCCGTCGGATAGAGGATGACGTCGGGCACCGTCCAGCCGAGCTGCTCGGTGAGTTCGAGCCCCATCGTCTTCTTGCCTTCGATGCGGTACGGCTCCTTGAGCGTCGAGGTGTCGAAC
>JBAUYI010000563.1:0-11626 GCA_049584715.1 Xanthobacteraceae bacterium | reverse complement strand
CGCTGCGCGCAAATCCGAGCGCCGACCAGAACGGCGCCGATGACGGTGCCGATTTTGTGAAATTCTCCGCGCCGACCGGCGTCAGGACCGGAGGCGAGGCGCAACCGAACAGCCGGTAGGCCTCCGGTAGCCCCGGCGCGATCATCAGCGAATCGGAAATCTGCTGCGCGCCGATTTCCATGACGCGCGTGGCGCCGTCGAGTGCGCCCTTCTGCTTCAGTTCGATCAGGTCGTTGAGGAAAACGTTGCCGAGGCCCATGGGTAAAATCCTATGAGAGCGGTCCGCTGCGGACAAGCTGATTTCAGGAGAGTCCCGCGTCAGTCGGCAAAGACGCGCGTCACATGACCCATCTTGCGGCCGGGCCGCACCGCGGCCTTGCCGTAAAGATGCACCGCGGCGCCGGGAACCGCGAGCCAGCGCCGGTAGTCCTCAACCTCGCTGCCGATGAGGTTCGTCATCTCGACCCGCCCGCGGCGGATCGGCTTGCCGAGCGGCCAGCCGGCCACCGCGCGGATGTGCTGCTCGAATTGCGACACCGAAGCGCCGTCGAGCGTCCAATGGCCGGAATTATGCACCCGCGGCGCAATCTCGTTGACGAGGATATCGCCGTCGCGCAGCACGAACATCTCGACCGCCAGCACGCCGACATAGTTGAATTTCTGCGCAATGGTCTCGGCGATGCGGCGTGCCTCCCGCGCCGTGGCTTCGGAGATCGCCGCCGGCACCCGCGACGTTTTCAAAATGTGGTCGCGGTGCTCGTTCTCGGTGACGTCGAAACTTTCCACTGCGCCGTCATGGGCGCGCGCCGCCACCACCGACACCTCGCGCTCGAACGGCACGAAGGCTTCGAGGATGCAGGGCTGGCCGCCGACATCGCGCCAGGCCGCCACCGGGTCGGTGCCGTTCTTGATGGTGGCATGGCCCTTGCCGTCATAACCGAAGCGGCGCGTTTTCAGGATCGCCGGCCGGCCGATACGTTCGATCGCATGCGCAAGCGCCTCGGGGGCGGCGACATCTGCAAACGCAGCGGTGCGGAAGCCGAGCCCGGTGATGAAATTCTTTTCCACGAGCCGGTCCTGCGTCGTCGCCAGCACCAGCGGATCGGGCAGCACCGGAACGCGCGCGGCGAGAAAGGTCGCGGTCTCCGCCGGCACATTCTCGAATTCGTAGGTCACCACATCGACGTCGCCGGCAAAGCGGTCGAGCGCTTCGGTGTCGGTGTAATCGGCGCTGGTGACGCGATGCACGACGTCGAAAGCGGGCGAGTCGGGCGATGGTGCAAAGACGTGGCACTTGAAGCCGAGCCGTGCCGCAGCCAGCGCCAGCATGCGGCCGAGCTGACCGCCGCCCAAAATCCCGATCGTGGCTTCGGGCTGCAGAACCGGCGCCGTTTCGCTCACGCGCCGTCCTTCGGCTGTTCGGCGACGCCTTCGGTCTGGCGCTGACGCCAGGCTTCGAGGCGGTTGCCGAGCGTCGGATCGCTCAGCGCCAAGACGCTGGCGGCAAGCAGCGCCGCATTGATCGCGCCGGCCGGCCCGATGGCAAGCGTGCCGACAGGAATGCCCGGCGGCATCTGCACGATGGAATAGAGCGAATCCAGCCCCGACAGCGCCTTCGATTCCACCGGCACGCCGAACACCGGCAGGCTGGTGAGCGACGCGGTCATGCCGGGCAGATGCGCGGCGCCGCCGGCGCCGGCGATGATCACCTTGAAACCGGCCGCTTTCGCGCCCTTGGCAAAGGCATAGAGCCGCTCGGGCGTGCGGTGCGCCGAGACGATGCGCGCCTCATAGGGCACGCCCAAAGCATCGAGCGTGTCGGCGGCATGCTTCATGGTCTGCCAGTCGGACTGGCTGCCCATGATAATGCTTACGGATTTCGCTCCCAGCGGCGCCACCGCAAAACCCCCTGCGCGAAGGAAGCGCCGGATTATAGACTCGCGCGTCGGAACGGCAAGGCGGCTATATTGATGTGGTTGATGTAGCCCGGATTGAGCGAAGCGAAATCCGGGTGCCGCGGCGAGGTCGACCCCGGATATCGCTTCGCTCTATCCGGGCTACGGTCTGGAGAATTAACTCATGGAAATGAGCCAATTCCACTACCTGCCGCTGACGCCAGGCTTCTTTTCCATCCTGGTCGGCATTTTCGGCATCGTGTTTTTGCTGCTGCAACTGGGGGCGCTGCGCTACGCCTATCTGAGCCTCGGCATCAGCTCCGGCGCCGCCATGCGGCTCCTGATCGGCTCGCTGATCGGCAGCTATTTCAACATCCCCGTCGCGGTGTTGCCGGCGAAGCAGGTGATGTCCGATCAGACGGTCAACTACTTCGGCATGCAATATACGGTGCCGGTGGTGGAGAACTGGCCCGGCACCGTGATCGCGGTCAATGTCGGCGGTGCCGTCATTCCGACCGTGATGTCGATCTATCTGCTCGCCAAATATAACCTGTGGACCAAGGGACTGATCGCGACCGCGGTCGTCGCGCTGCTCATTCACTGGCTCGCCAATCCCGTTCCCGGTCTGGGCATCGCCGTGCCTGTGTTCATGCCGGCGGTGATCACCGCGATCGTCGCGGTGCTGCTGTCGCGTGAGGAGGCGGCGCCGCTGGCCTATATCGGCGGCGGCCTCGGCACATTGATCGGTGCCGACATCACCAATCTCGACAAGGTGCAAGGCCTCGGCGCTCCGGTCGCCTCGATCGGCGGCGCCGGCACCTTCGACGGCGTTTTCCTCACTGGCATCCTCGCCGTACTGCTGGCGAGCCTCTATGCTCGGCCGCGGCAAGCCGAAACCAACCGAGGCTGACGACGATGCCAGACAAGTCGAGCGCGCCAAAACTGCCGAGCCGCGATCCGGGCGCGATCACGGATTATCACGCCCACATCTATTACGATCCGGCGAAAACGCGCGGCAAGGCGGAGCGCCTGCGCGAGCGCGTCGCCGCGGCATTTCCGCAAGCAAAACTCGGCCGCTGGCACGACGAATTGGTCGGACCGCATCCGCAATCGATGTTTCAGATCGCGTTTCCGATCGAGATGCTCGCGGGCTTCGTGCCGTGGCTAATGCTCAACCGCGACGGGCTGACCATCCTGCTACATCCCGAGACCGGCGACGACCACACCGATCACTCCGCGCATGCCGCCTGGTTCGGCGCCGTGCTGCCGCTGCGGCTCGACGTGTTCAAGAAATCGTAGGGTGGGCAAAGGCGCGCAGCGCCATAGCCCGTCAAAGACGGGCGTAACCGCCCTAATCCCCACGCGGCTCAGCACAGCGTGGGCACGCTTCGCTTTGCCCACCCTACGTTTTACTCAACCGTCCGATCTTACAAGCCGCGCTCGCGTTTGGCCCGATCGATGTAGCTCTCGACCTCGGGCGGCAAGGACCGCAAGCCGGCTCGGCCGGCCGCCGACAGATAGGGGCGCAGTTTCGATCCGACCAGAAACTGCGGCTGGCGGTCGGCGGGAATGACGCGATCGAACACGACGACGATCAGCACGGCGATGAGAACGATGCGGACGGCGCCGAGCGCCGCACCGGCGAAACGGTCGAAGGCGCCGACATCGGGACCGACGAATTCACCGACCACGATGCGCAACAGCGCGCTGATGCCGACACCGGCGGCGACGAACACGATGACCGGCATCAGCCACGCATTGGCCGGCGACGTCGATCGGCCCAGCGCAATGGCCGTCACGTATGGCGTGATCGCCACCGCAAGCGGCGCGGCGACCAAATAACCGAGAATCGTCGCCAGGCTCCGCAACAAGCCCGAGCTGAATCCCAATACGATGGCGACAACAGCCGCTGCGGCAACGACAACGTCGAATGCATTCATCGTGCTAGCGCGGCTGGCCGTCGACGAATTCGCGCTCGAAAATCTCGCCGATCGTCGCATAGAAGAAGCCGTTGAGGCGGCCGATCGGGTCGAGCTTGCGCATGTCGATATATTTGCCGGTCATGCAGGCCGGATCGACGTGCATGTAGATCACCTCGCCGATCACCAGCGGATGCCGGTTGGGGCCGAGCTCGAGCACGCGTTCGAGCTTGCACTCGAAGTGGATCGGCACCTCCTTGACCCGCGGCGGCTTGATCTTCACGCACGGGATCGGTGTCAGTCCGGTTTCGGTGAATTCAGAGTCCCCTTCCGGGAAGCCATTGGCCGAATCCACCATCTCCTTCCACACCGGCTGCGTCACCACGTTGAAGCAGAACTCACCGGTCTGGCGGATGTTTTTCAGCGTATGCTTCTCGCTGCCGTCGGGATTACGCGCGATGGTCAGCGAGATCATCGGCGGGATGACGCAGACCACGGTGAAGAAGGAAAACGGCGCGAGGTTGGTGATGCCGGCCTGGCTCACGGTCGAGGCCCAGCCGATCGGCCGCGGCACCACCGAGCCGACAAGCATGCGGTAGATCTGGCGCTTTTCGGCGGTCGCCGGATCGATTTCGAGATAGTCGGCCATAGGATGCGGTTCTCGTGATAACCGCACCGAACCTAGCCTGTGGCAAGCGCCGCGCCAACGGCGCTCACGCCCGCTCGACCCGCGCCGCATAGCAGCCGGGCGCGGCGAAATGCACGTGCAGATAGGCCGCGCGCGGATCGGTGAACAGTTTCTCAATCGCGCCTTCGACCTGCGCGCCTTCGACGAGTTCCCAGCCGGTCATCATCCCACCGGCATCGAAGCCACGTCCCGCCAGCGTTCGGTTGCGCAACTGGTCGGGGATCGTGTCGACCGCGTCGAATGTCTGCTCGCCGTTGCGTACGTAGACGGCGAAGCGCATCCGGTAAGGCGAGGCGACCGCATGGTGCTCGTAATTAACCAGGATCAATTCATCGCCTGCTTTGGCGTCGGTGAGACTGATGCGGCAGGGGTAGCCCGCCTTGTCGGCAATTCGCCGCACCGCGCCGCGTTTCTCGAGCGCCCAGTCCGGCATAGCAAACAGCGGAGCGAATGGCTCGGTCGGCAGACCCTTGATACGAAAGTGCATGATCGGTACTCCTCTATGTCGCACGCAATCTGTGCTACGCTTGAGGCGCCGGCCACCCGATTTGTGCTTTCAGGCAATGATGCAGCGCCGCGTCGCGGCCAACGGAGACGTCACATGACCGGGAAGACGATTACGCTCGCGTTCGTGCTCCTCGTCGGCGCGACCGCAATCGCGGCGGCGCAGAGCCAGCGCAACTACGGCGCCAACGGCCCCTCCAGTTACGGCTGCTACGGCTCGTTCTCTACCGGCACGGTAGCGTCCAGTTGCCCCGGCACCCCTGGGGGCGGCCCGGGGTCGCAGTACCAGCCGTACCCGCAAAATCCGCCATACCAGCCATATCCGCAGCGGCCGCAATGGCAGTGGCAGCGGCTGTATTGAGCGGCCGCGCGCAAGGGAACTTCGTCGCGTCATTATGGTTATTGCGGTCGTAGGGAGATCGCACCATGAGCGCGACAAAAATCATTGTGGCGTTGGCTTTGCTTATCGGCGCCACGTCGATCGCATCGGCGCAAAGCCAACGCAATTTCGGCCCGAACGGCCCCTCCAGGTCCGACTGCTACGGCGAACCTTATAGCGGCGCCGTGGCCTCGCGCTGCCCGGGCCAAGGCGGCTATTATGCCCACCGCTACCATCGCCGTTATTACTGAGCAGACGGCGACCGCCTCCACGGCAACCGCGGCGACCATTTGACAATTCGCCGTTCTGCCTGACCATGGCGTCATGGCGTCGGTATCTTCTCCACAAGCCGAGCGATTGAACGTCGCCGTGATCGGGCTGGGAGCCATCGGCGGCGTTGCTGCCGGTTGTCTCGTCGCCGCCGGCCGCTACGACCTCGTCGCCTGCGTGCGCCAGCCGATCGAACGGCTAACCCTCGATGCCCCTGATGGCACGGTAACGCTTCCGCTCCACGCGCTCACCGATCCGGCGCAGGCCAATCCAGTCGACTGGGTGCTGCTGTGCACCAAGACCCACGCGACGGCCTCGGCAGCGCCATGGTTGAAAGCGCTTTGCGTGCCGTCGACCCGCGTGGCAGTGCTGCAGAATGGCGTCGACCACGTCGCCCGTGTCGCACCGTTCGTCGGCGCCGCGACCGTGCTGCCGGTGATTGTCTATTACAACGGCGAACGGCTTGGTGCCGATCACGTCAAGCTGCGGCGTGGCGCCGATCCGGATGTGATTGTCGCCGACGACGATGCCGGCCGCGCCTTCACTCAATTGTTCGAAGGCACGCCGCTGCGCGTCAAGCTCGGTAAGGACTTCGCCACGCTGGCGTGGCGCAAGCTCCTGCTCAACGCCGTCGCCAGTCCGGTCACCGCGCTGACGCTGCAGCGGCAGGCGGTGCTGCGGCGCCCCGACATCCAAACGCTCTGCCTCGCGGTGCTCGAAGAGGCGATCGCGGTCGGCCGCGCCGAAGGGGCGCGACTCGCCGCCGACGAAGCCGCGCGCACGCTGGCGACGCTGTTCACCTTTTCCGGCGAGCTCGGCACCTCGATGTATTTCGACCGCCTCGCCGGCCGCCCGCTCGAACACGAAGCGCTGACCGGCGCCATCGTCGCAGCCGGCGAGCGCCACGGCATCGCCACCCCGCTCAACCGCGCGCTGTTGGCGCTATTGCGCGCGATCAGCGACGCGGCGGCAAAGTAGCCGAGTTGAACACGCCATCGAGTGTCCGATTCGTTTTTCTTATGCATGCCATTGGCACTGACATGACATGGCACTGACATAACTGCGTGGCCCTGCTACAACAAAATATGAATGTAAAGTTGTATAATGATCGTCGACACGCCAAGTCGGCCGGCCAAATCGAGAGCGGCCGTGACGTGATCGAGAACGACGACCGCATTGACGGTCGATAAAGGGGGAAGACATGCGAACCGCACCGACTGCGACGGCGGCCATTGCCGCAACATTGGCGGTAACCCTGATCGTGACGGGATCCGGCTTCGCGCAAACCGATCCGAATCTGGCCATGAACAATCCGGACCAACAGGCCTGGACGCTCTTTCTCGCCGTCAACGCCGATGCCAAGACGGCCGGCAACAACAACGCGCTGTTCGAAACCTGGGCCAGAGACGGCGAGACGTTCGTGCCTAATCCGGTCTGGCCGACCACCCCCACGCCGGTGGCGACCGGCGAGCGCGCCCTCGGTCTGGTGTTGCAGCAAGCCCATTCGGGAGGCCCGCTGCGGTTCGCGGTCCCGGGCGGCAACGCCACCGAGGAAACGCGCCGCAACAAGCCGGACTTCGACTTCATCGTGGCGAATAATCTTTACAAAGTATCCGGCCTCAAAGCGGCCTTCGCGGCCAACAAGCCGCTGAGCTTTCCGGTCGGCGCCATGGAAGTCAAAGCCAATTGGGTCGAGGTGAGCGGACTGAAGGCCTTCAACGGTTTTACCGGCACGCCCGAGGACGCGGCAAAACTTTATCACGTCAATTCCGCCGGCGGTAAGCAATATGCGCTGGTGTCCATGCACGTGATCTCGAAGCTGGTGCCGAACTGGACCTGGGCGACATTTGAGCACAAGGACAATCCCGGCCGCTGCGATGTCATCGGTTGCAAAGACATGTTCGGCGCCCAGACGCCGGTGTTGCCGTCGCAGTCGCCGACGGAACCGTCGCAGCAACACTATGCCGATTGCGTGAAGACTCCGGCGTTGACGGCGATGTTCGCCGCTGCGCACCTGGACCCGGCCTATGTCAATTACTGTTTGAAGGGTTCGCAGACCGACTTCACCGACGCCACCGGTCTTGCCATCCGCCTCGGCAATTCGGTGACGGAGAAATTCTTTGTCAACCAGGCCTCCTGCATGACGTGCCACGGCCGGGCCGCTTTCGACTCTACCGGCAAGGCGACGTCGTTCGCAGGCTTCGACCCGATCTCGATCAACCTGCCGCCGCCGCAAAATACCGGCAATGGGCCGGTCGGGCCGATCAATCCGAACTGGTATTGGATCGCGGGCGGTCCGCCGTCCTATCCGGTGCTCGCCGGCGAAAGCGACATACAGCCGATCGCGCTCGCTGCGGACTTCGTCTGGTCGATACCGTTCTGCGCGATCGACGATACTGCCAATCCGCCGGAGACGAAGTCGAAGTTTTGCGGCAACAAGTGAGTTCTGGAATCCGGGCCGGCGACGCCGGACCGGATTTTGCCATCGTCGATCCAGGTACCATCTGCTATGATGGCGGCATGAATCGCCGACCGACATACGATCCGCGCACCGCCGCCGAGAAGGCGTTCAAGGCGGCGACCACCAAGCCAGTCGAGGCACCGCCGAAAGCGCCGCTCTCGCCGCCCGGGGCGAAAGAGATGGTGTCGCTGCGCATCGACCGCGACGTGCTGGATTTTTTCCAGGAGGACGGCCCGGGCTGGCAGGACCGCATCAACGCGGCGCTGCGCAAGGCGGCGGGCAAGTAGCGCGCGGCTCAACCGCTATTGCGGCTTGACCACTTCGAGCGTGACCGGGGTGAGATCGGAAAACTTCAGCTCGGCCGCCGCGGCCGGCGTCACATCGATGATGCGGCCCTTGGTGAACGGCCCGCGGTCGTTGATGCGCACGATGACGGTGCGGCCGTTACGCAGGTTGGTGACGCGCACCATGGTGCCGAACGGCAGCGTGCGATGCGCGGCCGTGAGCTTGGACGGCGAGAATGTTTCGCCGTTTGAGGTCTTGCCGGCCTGGGTGCAGATCGTAGCGAGCTGGGGCTTGTCACCGGCAACAGCCGGCACGGCGAGCGACGCCAACCCCGTTATCAAGACCACTGTGCGAACCGCCATCCAGATCGCTGATTTGATCATGCGGCGGGTCCCGTGCGGTCGGCGCAATCGCCATGCCGTTCACCGAGATAGGAACCAAGTTCCAGCGGAACGGTTCCATAAGGGGCGACTTAAATTCAATGACCGCAGGCGAGCGCGTTTCCGCGCCCCCTGACGCCGGCGTGGATCACCGCGCCGGCGCGACATCGGCGTGGATGGCGCGGCAGTGGCGCAACAGATTGTCGTGCGCCACGACGAACTGCCTCAGCGGCGTGTCGATGTCGAAGAGATAGATGTTGGCGATGAAGCCGTAGATGCCGGCATCGATGCCGGTCGGCTTCGGCCCGTGCACGTAACCTTCCGCGGGAATGCGATGTGCCAGCACTGCCAAATCGGCGAGGCCGCGCGCGTAGGCTGCCTCGGGTGCGTAGCGGCCGATGCCCTGGAAGTGATAGCGCTGGAAATTGAACTCGCGCGCTTTAACGAGGCCCGCTTCGTTCAGGCTGGGATGCTCTTTGAGCAGCGCGTCGCGGAACGCCGGCCAGTAGCGCTCGTCCTTCCAGCGCGAATACGACATCACCCAATAGAGATCGTCGAGCATGCGGGTGATCAGGAGATCGGTGTCGCGCTGCGCCGCGGTCAGCGCGGCGTCGATCGCCAGGCGGTATTTGCCGGTGACGTGGGCGATGATGGTCTCGCTGTCGCCAATAGTTTCGCCGTCGTCGACGATATAGGGCAACTGCCCGCGCGGCGCCTTCGACGCATCGAAGATGTGCTCGTGCGCGAACGGCACGCCCGCGAGCCGCAGGAAGGCGAACACCTTCAGCCCGTAGCCGTTGTTGTCGGCGACGCCGAACAGTTTTGGATAGGAGTAGAGCGTGATCACGGCGGGTCTCCGCGGGCTGTCGGCGGGTTGCTCAATCCATCCTACAGGCCGCAGTTGCCTTGGATGAATGTTCATGTTATGTTCCTTTCTGTCAATAGCGTTGTGGCAGGGAGAAACAGCGATGCGAACGCTCATTTTGGCTCTGGGTTTGATCGTGGCGGCGATGCCGGCGCGGGCGCAGACGATCGCGCCGGCCGAGGTCAAGGCGCATGTCGGACAGACGGTGACGGTCCACGCCGCCGTCAGCGACGTCCATACCGGCCGCGCCGGCGTGACCTTCATCGATATCGGCGGCGCCTATCCCGACAATGCTTTCGCCGCCGTGATCTTTGCGTCCGACCGCGCCAAATTCCCGAACGCCGGCGATCTGAAAGGCAAGACCGTGGCGATCAGCGGCGAGGTGGTGCTCTATCAAAACCGGCCCGAGATCATCCTCAAAACCGCCGATCAGCTGAAAGCGAATTAGCGCGTGGCGCGTGCTCAGATGGCGCGATAGCCGCCGTCGGCCATGACGATCGAGCCGGTGACATAGGCCGCAAGGTCGGAGGCGAGGAAGGTCGCCGGGCCGACGATGTCTTCCGGCTTGCCGGTGCGGCCGAGCGGGGTGTGGTCGAGGAAGATCTTCACCAGCTCCGGATTGGTGGCGCGCACTTTCTCGTTCAGCGGCGTCTCGATGAAGCCCGGGCCGATAGCGTTGACGCGCACGCCGTCCTTACCCAGTTCGGCGGCGAGCGCTCGGGTGAAGCCGAGCACGCCGTGCTTGGAGGTGGTGTAGGCCGGCGAGTTCGGCGTGCGCACATGCATGAACGATTGGATGGACGCGATATTGACGATGCGCCCCTTGTTGGCCCGCAGTGGCGCGAGAAACGCATGCGTGACGTTGAACAGGCCGTTGAGGTTCACCGCCATGATGTCCTGCCAATCCTTGATCACGGCGTCGGCATCGGCGGTAAAGCCGTTGCGCCGGTTGATGCCGGCATTGTTGACCAGGATCGAGACCGCGCCGACGTCGCTTGCGACCTTGGCCGCGACTGCGCGGCAAGCCATCCGATCGGTGACGTCGAGGGTAAAATGTTGCGCCTTGCCGCCGGCGTCACGGATATCCGCCGCCGTTTTTGCGGCCGCCTCGCCATTGATGTCGAGCACCGCGAGCTTGGCGCCCTCGCGCGCATAGCCGAGCGCAATGGCGCGGCCGATCCCGGACCCTGAGCCGGTGACGACCGCGATATGGTTTTGCAGGAGTCCGGGCATCTGTGCTGATCCTTTGGCGAAGCAAAGGCAAGCATAGCAACGATGGTTCCGCGCCGCGAGCCGCACAACGACTTGTGAATGAAACAAACGCGCCGCCAGCCGGTTGTCGTTCACAACCGACAACGGAGATAAAACCATGAAGAAGCTCATCCTTGCAGCCGCGTTCGTGCTGACGGCGACCTCGGTCGCGTTCGCCCAGTATGGCGCCCCCGGCTATGGCTATTACGATGCTGCACCTGGCTACAGCTATGGTGCGGCACCCAGCTACGGCTATTATTATGGCGCGGCACCAGGCTACGGTTACGACCGCTCGCCTCCGGCATGGTTCGAAAACAACACCGAACGCGGCGGCCCCGGCCCGCGTGTCGGCGCCGGCAGCGGCATGGGCGTCGGCTCGCAGCGCTGAGCGCGTCTACGGAATTCCGCGTCTGCGGACTTCAAACAGAAACCCGGCCGTTTGCGGCCGGGTTTCTGCGCGATGGCGTTCGGTGCGTCGCGATCGTGGGGCTTGGCGAGGCCGGCCCAATTTTCCCGCGCTTACTGTCCCTTAGCCGGTCGTGTGGGCATGGTGAACGTGACGATACGAATGGCGAACGCGGTGGCGATACGCGCGCGATTCCTCTGCCGGATAGGCGGCGTAGTTGGGCCCGATACCGAGCACGCCGTTGATGCCGCCGATGACGCCACCAACCGCTCCGCCGACGACCGCTCCGACGGGTCCGGCCGCGTTGTTGCCCACATAGGCGC
>JBAUYI010000562.1:0-4816 GCA_049584715.1 Xanthobacteraceae bacterium | reverse complement strand
TTCGAGTCCCGTCGCTCCCGCCAGTGTTTTCAGCACGTTAGCGCCCCTTCTGCGGCACGATTCGACTCTGTGCGGTCGTCACGATTCGACTCTGGCTTGCAGCGCTACGCAGTGCCGAAGTCGCGCGTTGCGGGGAGTATGACGCGGAGCGCAGCGGTAACAGATGGGTCAGCGAATGATCGGCCAACTGCTGCTGATCAAGACCGCAACGAGCCGGGCAAATTAAGCAAATAATCGTGAGCCGCCGCACGGTCTACAGACAGCTTGTCATGGAGAGCTTATATCGAAAAGTAGCTAACCCGATCCCCGTGTCCCCCGACAGGTACCCGACCGGGTTAGCCTCTTCCGCGGCCGGCTCTTTCCCCAGAGTCGGCCGCACCTAGTTTGCGGCGCCAAGGGCACCGCGCTCTCATTTTCTTCGCTGGCTTGGACAAATCCCCCGATAGTCCCACGACGGCTCGTAGCCTGTTGTGCGATCGTGGCTTTTGCAAGGAACCGAGTAAATCGCGCGGATATATCGGTGGGACACCGGTGCGGGATATTTGCGGGAGCAACGGGGTGTGAAGATGCCCCGCTGGCCGTTAAGCGATTGAGATTGCTTAATTCAAGCAGTCCCGTCGCTCCCGCCATATATTTATATATCAAAGACTTAGCGGTTTCCGTTCGGATGGATTTGAGGTCGCGTGGCGGCCGCGAAATGGTCGGCCGCGCTCACACCGCTTCGACGATTTTGTCGGTCTTGGCGCGGAAGTGGTAGCGCGGGATGGCGTCGAGATCGGTGCCGGTGATGCGGATCACCCAGGCCTTTTGCGGGTGCACGGTGGAGTGGATGAGACCGGACGAATAGGCTTGGGTCTGGCCGGGGCCAAGCGCGTATGCCTTAGCCTTTTCCAGGACGACGTTTTCTTCGCTCGCTGGATTGAGCCGGCGCCATTCGGTCATCTCGGTGACGCCGCGGGCGGTGCCGTAGATCGCCCATGAGGCGCCGTGGCTGTGCGGCTTGCCGACTTTGCCGCCTTCCTGGACGTGGGCGAGCACGTACACGTCGGTCGCCGGATCATGCCATAGCTCGCGGCGGCCGATGGGCGTGTCTTCGGCAAAATTCTCGCTGACGAAGGCGGGATTTTGCAGGAGCTGCGAAAGTTTTTGCGCGACGTCCGGCAGGCCGCTCTCGCCCTTGCTCTTGAGCGTTGTCGACAGATCGGCGCAGAAATCGGTGAGCGTGTACGGCATGGTCATCTCCTCAAGATCGCTTCAGTTCTTGTCCGCTCCCACCAGCGCATTGTAGCGCGCAATCACGTCGCGCGGCGTGGCTGCGGCGCGGGCGATGGATTTAAGCACGGTGTCGCCGTCGATGGGACTCATCTCGATGCCGAGTTTATCCGCCTCGTCGAGCACGACGGGATCTTTGCACATGGCTATGAACGCGTCTCCCAGCGCCTTGGCGCGGTCGGCCGGTATGCCGGGCGGCGCCGCGAACGGCAGCGAGATGGCAAATTGCAGATTGGCGAAATCGATGAGAGCCAGCGCGTTCGGGTCCTTGGTCAATTCGTTGCCGGTCGGCACGTCGGGAAAATCGGATAGCCGCGTGGAACGGCCGAATTGCAACAGCGGGCGAAACGCGTTGTGGCTCCACAGATCGCGCTGGCCGGTGCGCACCGAGCTGTAACCGATGATCTGGCCGTCGATCTCGCCGCCCTGCATGGCCATAAACATCGGCGCCGCGCCGACATAGCCGCGCACCACCTTGATGTTGAGGCCGAGAATTTCCTTGGCGATGGTGGCGAAGATCAAATTGCTGGAAGCCGCGTTGTCGCCGCCGAGCGTGATCGATTTCCCCGGTTCTTTCAGCTCGGCAACCGATTTGATCGGGTTGGTCGCCATCACCAGCATCAGGTAAGAATCCTTGGCGTAGGACGAGAGACTCCCGAGCCAGGTGATTTTCAGCGGATCGAAATTGACGTTCGGGTCGCCCTGGATGGCCAGCATCGGCACCGCGCGCTCGAGCTTGACGATGACGGAGCCGTCGCGCTCGAAGGTGTTGTAGAGGCGGTTGGCCGAAGCGATGCCGCCGGCGCCGGGCTGGTTCTGCACCACGATGGTCGGGTTGCCGGGAATATAGCGGCCGAGATGCCGCGCCACAAACCGCGCCGTGATGTCGTTGATGCCGCCGGGCGCGGTGCCGACGATCATGGTCATCTGCCGGCCCTTGTAGAACTGCTCGACCGTTTGGGAGTGGGCTGCATCAGTTGCGGCTAATGAAAATAAAACGCAAACGAAAGCGACGAAACGCCGAGCTTTATCCGTCACCCTGAGGCGCCCGGCGAAGCCGGGCCTCGAAGGGCGACGGTCCGGGCCGTGCATCCTTCGAGGCTCGCTTCGCTCGCACCTCAGGATGACGGGGAACGGTGTCATGGAAACGCCGCGAGCAGGTGGCCGTAGCCGCGCACCGGCTGGCGCACATGCAGCCGCTTCTGCATTTCCCATAC
This sequence comes from Xanthobacteraceae bacterium, assembly GCA_049584715.1. GTDB lineage: Bacteria > Pseudomonadota > Alphaproteobacteria > Rhizobiales > Xanthobacteraceae > BOG-931. The sequence continues at coordinate 2,327 of JBAUYI010000562.1, read as the reverse complement.
CCGCGCCGGCACCGGATGCACCACCGGCACCTGCAGATCCTGTTCCAGCATGTCGATGATATTGAGCGTGCGCCAGCCGGAGCCGAGCATGTAGATGGCGTCGGCGCCCTTCGCCTTCAAAAAATTCTTCTTGATGTGGGCGTAGACCTGCTCGCCGGACAGAGTCTGCACTTGATCGAACGGCACGTCGATGCCTTCCATGCCGCGGACCTTGAAGCCCGCATCAGTAAAATATTTGGCGAAAATGTCGTTGAGCTTTTTGGGGAAATAAGTGGCGCCAACGAAGCTTTTGGCCTTGAGCGCGTTGAGCGCGTTCACATGGTTCTGCGCCACGCTCATGACCGGCACTTTGTATTTCTTCTCCCACTCAGCGACGATCTTGGCCTCGCCGTTGCGGCCGAGCACCATGAAGGGCGGCGCGCCGTGCGGATGGATGAGGTCGCATTTCTCCTCGGCCAGCACCGCCACGAGCTTTTCGTAGTGCGGCATCATGGTGTGAAATTCGTCCGCTGTGCCACGCTTAATGTTGAGGAACAGCGGAATGAGCCCAATACCTTCGGGCAGGAGCCGGCACACTTCCTCGGTCACGCCGGGCCGCATGGTCGGATTGATCATGCCGACGACACCGCGCCAACTGGAGAACGCCATGAGGGGACCTTTTGCTGATTGCGTCGCGTTAGAAGGGGCAACGAGTGTAGCACCGATTTGCCCTTCGCTGCTCGCGGGGACGGTGTCGGTGCGCCATCGGCGGCTTGCCGCCGCGTGCGCATACTCCTCCTCGGGTTGCGTAAAATGTTGCCTCGCCGCCACAGCAGGCCGGAAAGCACGGTCGAACGCCGATCGCCGTGCAATATGACGGCGTGAGCGGTTGTTCCACGGTTGATTGTAAGGGTATTCCTTACATCCGTTCCGGTGGGGCTGTGGGGTTCTCCCGGCAATGACAGCGACGTCGGCGGCATAACGCCGGCGCGGCGTAACAGGATGAGCCTGGGAGGCTCCGTTGACCCGTCGGTCGACGCTTCGGCGTAAAGACAAGTTCGTGTCGGCGTTGCTGCGGTCGGCAAGCGCCGTTGGCATTGTCGCGGGCATCGGTGCCGTCCTGCCGGCGACGCCGGCGCGCGCCGATTGTCAGCCCGATCCCGCCTCTAGCGGCCAGACCGTCATCTGCACCGGCGTCGATCACGACGGCTTTGTCGCCGGCGCCGGCGTCGAAAATCTCGACGTCCGAGTACGGCCCAATGCCATCGTGCGCGACAACGGCGTTGCCGCAATCGATCTGAACAACCGCAACACCGTCACCAACAACGGCACAATCACGACGCAAGGCATCTTCGGTATCCTCGCCGGCAACCGCAACACTATCACCAACAACAACGAGATCCTGGCGGGTGCGACGGCCACCGCGATCGATGTCGGCAATAACAACACTATCACCAACAACGGCGACATCACTGTCGGCGTGGCCGGCACCGCTTTTTTCGGCGTCAATGCCAATACGTTCACGAACGGGAACGGCGGGACCATCAATCTCGCAGCCGGCGGCACCGGCATCGAGCTGTTCGGCACCGGCGGCGACACCGTGACCAATAACGGCGCGATCACCGGTGGCGTCTCAACCGTCGGCATCGAGTCGTTCGGCTCTCATTCCACCATCATCAACAACGGCACGATCACGCTGGGGAAGGCCAATCCGAGCCCGAGCGTCGGCATCTTCGTCAACGACCACACGACGGTCATCAACAACAACGCGATCCTGATCGGCTTGGGCGGTGAAGGCATTCAGGCCGATGGAGCACGTAATCAAATCACCAACAACGGCAGCATCACCGTGGGAATGCTCGGCGTCGGTATCGACGCGGGCGCGGCGCACAACCGCATCATCAACAACAGCACCATCACCGCCGGCTTGAACGGCATCGGCATTTGGACCGGCGGCGGCTTCTTTGGCGCCGGTCCCAATCACATCGGCAATTTCGGCTCGATCACCACCCGCGGCCTCGGCACCGAGGCCGTCCTCATGCAAAACGGCGGCTCGCTGTTCAATGCCGGCACCATCAGCAACACCACGCCCGGCGGCGTCGCCATCGATTTCTGTTCCTGCAGCACCGGCTACAAGCTGACCATCGCACCGACCAGCGTCATCACCGGCCTAGTCACAGCGACCGGCAACGACACGTTCCAGCTCGGCGGCACCGGCAACGGCAGTTTCGATCTCAACAGCATCGGTGCGATCAAGCAATACGAAGGCTTTGGCGTTTTCAACGTCGTCAGCGGGTTCTGGACCGTCTCAAAGGTGTTCGGGCAAAGCGATGCCTGGAACGTCAATG
>JBAUYI010000561.1:0-4050 GCA_049584715.1 Xanthobacteraceae bacterium | reverse complement strand
CAATGACGACGCGGAACTGCATTGCCGCGATGCGACTAGCATCCGGGCCTTCTTTCACGTTTGCCAAGAAAGCTTGCCTCGAACGGACGGGAGGCCATGTCTTTATCTTCCCAAAGATGTCTTTGCTCCCCAAAGAGGGAGGCGGAGCGCCGAACGGCGCACCAACAGTTGCCGCACCTCGATGCGCAGGTGCGGCCGCGGCCCGGTAAGCGGGACCGCTCGCCTTTCGGCGCTCCTCCGCGGTCATGCGCCGGGAACCCGACTCGGCCTGGGCCGCGCTTCCTGGAACCACCGGATGCAAACGGGAGGACCCTCTCCGGCACCAGTGCAGCGAGCACCTCGCAGTCCGGCACGCGCCGGACGGGCTGATACCCAAACCGCCCGAAGGCTAGGAGCGACGAACTCCGCCCCCAGGAACCGCACCCGCTCCGTCAGTCGGCGTCACCGGTTGACGTCCCTTACGATGAGCGGGATGGACGCCGTTATTCAAATCCGCACCCGCGCTGTCAAAGGCTTTTCGATTTATGCAGACAAATCGCGGGGTTGCGTGGCGCGATTGCCGCTGTGCGCCAGCCCGGACGCGTTTCACTCCACGCTAAAGATTCGCAAAAGAGAAGTTGTGCCCGTCAATCAGGGCTTTCTATGCCGTGCGAATCTTTTCGCGGCTGCGCGGCGGCATCCGAATTGCACAACGAGCGTAGCCTGGATTGAGCGCCAGCGAAATCCAGGAGGGCGGCGAAGTTTGCCCCGGATTTCGTTTCACTCAATCCGGGCTACGCTTGTTACGCTTGCTGACCATCCCTCTCATCCGCGATAAAGTACGGCCATGAAAATCGCAGGATGCACAGCGCTGGTGACCGGCGCCAATCGTGGGTTGGGCCGCGCCTTCGTCGAAGCGTTGCGCGGTGCCGGTGCCGCCAAGATTTATGCCGCGGCGCGCAACATCGACGGCATGGCGCCCGACGGCGGTGTCGTTCCGATACAGCTCGACATCACCAAGGCAGAGGAAGTGACGGACGCGGCCGCCGCCTGCGCCGACGTCGATCTGCTCATCAACAATGCCGGCGTGGCGCGGTTTACGCCGGCGCTCGGCGCGCCGTCGATCGACAACGCGCGGTTGGAAATGGAGACCAATTATTTCGGCACGCTATCGATGTGCCGCGCCTTCGCTCCGGTGCTTGGCCGCAACGGCGGCGGCACTCTGGTCAACATGCTTTCGGTGGTGAGTTTCTTCAATTTGCCGATGCAGGCCACCTATTGCGCATCGAAGGCGGCCGAGTGGTCGCTGACCAAGGCGGTACGGATCGAGCTCCATGTCCAGGGCACGCGCGTGATCGGCGTCTATGCCGGCTATATCGACACCGCCATGGCTGCAGGCATCGCCAACGCGCCGAAATCGAGCGCTGCGATATCGCGGCCCGCGTCATGGAAGCCATTGCGACGGACGCAGACGATATTTTCGCCGACCAGCGCTCGCGCGAGGTTTTCGACGCGCTGCGCAAGGACGATCGCAGCTTCGACGCCAACGTCCAGAAGCTTTGGGACAGCCGGCCGGAGGCGTAGCGGATTCGATCACCTTATTATAGCGTGCGTAGCTCGGATTGAGCGCCAGCGAAATCCGGAACAGCGGCGAGGCTGCCCTGGATTTCGTTTTATTCAATCCGGGCTACGTTTATTTCCTGGGAAACTTCGATAGCCGCTTGATGATCTCGCCCGCGTCAAAGCCGATTGCTTCAGCCCATTCCATCATTTCAACGACATCTACCAGCTTCTGGCCGGTCTCGACATAGCTGACGTAGGACTGCGAACGGCGCAACCGTTTGGCAACGTCGGTCTGGCTCAAGCCGGCTTTGTCGCGGCGTTCGACCAGAAACGCCCGCAGGGCTTCGTGACGCGGCGAGTCCAGGGTACGGACCAATCCTGCCTCCCAGGGTAGGGAGGCGAATCAATAAAACGACTTTCCTGGTACCCAGAAAATTGGTATTTTACTGTCGATCGGGAATTGAAGAAACGGCGCGTGCAACACCGTTGGCACACGGAACGATGGCAAAGCCCCGAAAAAGACCTAGGCCGGCCGCCTTGGTGGAAAGCCCGCCGCTGTCGCAGCAGCTTTTCGCCGGGCGGGCAAAACGTCCCGCCGATCCACGCCACGCCTGCACGTTGCTCCTCAAATATCTAGGCGCGAGGGCCCCCACGGAAGCGCTGCTCCACGCCTTCTTCGCCGAACGCGACCTCGACCGCGCCAGCGCGCAATTCTGGATCGAGGCTTATCAGCTGATCGTCGGAACGCGGAAGTAGCCCGGATTGAGCACAGCGAAATCCGGGGTCGTACCGCGAGGCCTACCCCGGATTTCGTTTCACTCAATCCGGGCTACGCCTGCTACGCCTCCTCGAAGCTGAATTGCTTGAGCGCCGTCGGGTCTTCGGTCCGCTTGGAGCGTCCAGGATTTCGATGCCGACAATGCGGCCCTCCTCGTCGTAGTCCACGACGATGCCATCGGCGACCTCTTCGCTGTCTTCGATCGGCCGATCGGTCAGGTTGAGATAGACCGCGTCCGCCGCATGATCCACTCTCATCCGCATGGCCTTCATTTCTCCGTCATGGCCGGGCTCGTCCCGGCCATCCACGTCTTACTTCCTGTTTGCGCGCAAACAAAGTCGTGGATGCCCGGGTCAAGCCCGGGCATGACGGCTGAGATGGCGAGCGTAGCCCGGATTGAGCGTCAGCGAAATCTGGGATGACGGCAAGGCTTGTCCCGGATTTCGTTTCACTCAATCCGGGCTACGCTTGCTTGCTTGCCGGTCGACCGGACCTATCCTCGGACAACTTCAGCGAAAGCAAATGCGCCTTTGATATTGTCGTTGAAAAACTTGCCCTTCGAGCCGGCGTCCAAAAATTCGGCGTAGATTTCAAGTGGGACGTTGAAATAGCGATACATCTTGCCGCTCGTGAACGTGACATCCAGTTCGCGGGCTTCGTCATCATATTCCACAGACGTTATCGTGGATGACACCAGGAAACGTCCAGAGCGCTCCTCGGGAGTGCCATGCGCGGCTCGGCGCGCGGCCCGTTTCAAAGCGATATCGACCTTTTGAATATCCAGCGTTCGGCTCACGATTGATCCCGATAATTGGTCGCGCGCGACGCGAACTCCAATGCCGCCGTGATATCGCTATCTTCCAAATACGGATAATCGCGAAGTATCTCGGCCCGCGATGAGCCGCCTGCCAACATGTCGAGGATGTCCTTGACGCGGACACGCAGCCCGCGAATGCACGGGCGGCCGCCGCACGTCTGTGGATCGACCGTAATTCGGTCCAGCAGGCTAGCCATGATTCACCCCAGTGTCCGATTGCTCTCCTTCACCTTGTCCGCCTCGACATAAACCTGCGCCCCCATGTCGATGAACTTCTTCGACATGTCGGCCATGCCCTGCTGTTGATCATTGAGCGTCGCCGCGTAATCGCGCACATCTTGCGTGATCTTCATCGAGCAGAATTTCGGCCCGCACATGGAGCAGAAGTGCGCCACTTTGTGGGCGTCCTTGGGCAGCGTTTCGTCGTGGTATTTGAGCGCGGTGTCGGGGTCGAGCGACAGGTGGAACTGGTCGATCCAGCGGAAGTCGAAGCGCGCGCGTGAGAGCGCGTCGTCGCGCAGTTGCGCGGCGGGATGGCCCTTCGCCAAATCGGACGCGTGCGCCGCGATCTTGTAGGCGATGACGCCGTCCTTGACGTCGTTGCGGTCGGGCAGGCCGAGATGCTCCTTCGGCGTGACGTAGCAGAGCATGGCGGTGCCGAACCAGCCGATCATGGCGGCGCCGATCGCCGACGTGATGTGGTCGTAGGCCGGCGCGATGTCGGTGACGAGCGGGCCCAAGGTGTAGAACGGCGCTTCGCCGCACTCTTTGAGCTGCTTATCGACATTGATCTTGATCTTGTGCAGCGGCACGTGGCCGGGGCCTTCGATCATCACCTGGCAGCCTTTGGCCCAGGCGACTTTGGTGAGTTCGCCCAAAGTCTCAAGCTCGGCGAATTGCGCGCGGTCGTTGG
>JBAUYI010000560.1:0-3166 GCA_049584715.1 Xanthobacteraceae bacterium | reverse complement strand
GGCAGGGGCGCAAAATTTGTCATACGCCGAGGATCGGACGAGCCTGAGGTTCTCGCTTCCCGGCCGCCTGGTAGCGCTGAACGTAAAGTAGAAAATCGTCCCACAGGCCTTTGAGCCAAGGCTCGCTTCGTTTATGGTCGCGACCTGGGGACGTCACAGGGGCTAACAATGAGACACGCGTTAGCGGCGGCAACGTTGCTGGTTTCGGCCGCTTTATCGAGCCAAAGTTTTGCCAGGGATTTCGGCTACGAGAAATTCGAAGACGCCGTGCGCGCCGTCTATGGCGAGGGTTACGGCGCCATGGTTCCCTTTGACGACATCACGAGCCCGGCGGACGACCCGAACAGACGCGGCGAAGGGTATCCCGGCCAAATATGGAATTTGGCAGCGGCTCAGGGCCGCAACGGCGGCGTTATATATACCAATGCGGATGTCTACTGCCCGCCGCCGGTGAGCCCCGCGCCGATTGTCGTCGGAACGACCCAAATCAAGAACTGGCTTTACCGATCCGAAGTCGGACTTAACGGCGACTTTACCGTCACCGGAGCGACCCCAAGCGACGTGATTTTCCAGCTCTCCGCGCTCGACGCGAAATATGTCAATTCCTTTGGCATCCAGATTCTCAACGTCAAACGCTACTATCTTCCGCGCAACGATCTGATCAACGCCACCAGGAGCGCCACCGCCGCCTGCGGCCCGAACTTCGCCTACGGCTTGACCAGCACGTTGGTCGGCGACGTGACCATCACTGTCGCTTTTGTGGCCGGCGTCGATAGCGGGATCGCCGCCAACATCGGCCAGCATATAAAGCTCAATCTGAAACTCCATGCGCTGGCCGTGCGCGGCGGAACCGATGCCAATCCGCTGATCGTATTTTCCGAAGGGCCGAAGATATTCGCCATTCGGGCCGAGCCGCTGCCGCTGAAATAGGCCCAAGAAAATGCGCGCCACGAACAGTTGGCGCCCGGCAGCCGCGCTGTTGGCGGCATTCGCCGCTGTCGCAGGCTGCACGCCGGTTCCCACGCTGCGCAACGTTCTGGCGCAGCACTACGCCGGCTACGATCAGGTGCTGCCAGCGTCGGAAGCGCTGCCCAATGAACCGCGCTACGAATATTTGCCGGGCAATATCGCGGCTTTCACCTTGACCGAGCCGCGAACCGTCTTTGCGGCGGCGTCCTGGAGCAGCAAGTCGGATTATTGTTCGATCAACGTGCCGCTGTCGCTTTTCAAGCCCAAGCAACGAACCACGACGGTCGTCGTCCATGATTTCGACCTGTCGCTTCGCCACGCGCTGGGGCTGAAAAAGGCCAAAGCCGATTTGCAACTTGAGCCGAACGAGATCGAACTGCTGCGCAAGGTTGAGATCCGCATCGCTTCGCCCAAGGAATATTCCGTGCAAAAGACGCCGACGCCGGATTTCGTACAATCGTGCTTGGCGGCCATGACCGGCCGCACCGACATCAAGCGCATCCGCGCCATCCTTGTGGGCGACGTTTCGGTAAAAGTGTTGTTCAAAGACAATGTGGGTTTTCTGGCCAAGACTGCGCTGTTGGGCAAGCTGCAGTCGAATTTCGGCTTTGGTTTTTTGAGCGGCGTGTCGCAGGACATGTCCGCCGAGAATGTGGTCTTTGCCGCTCGGCTGGGGGCGGTGGATCGCAAATAATTGTGCCGACGTGCAATGGATCGATGATAGCCGGCCTCGTTCCACGCCTCGCGGTTATCCGCAGTGCGGTGGCCCTCAGACCGACCTCGTTCCACGCCTCGGCCGTTCTCAAACAGGGCGGTTGTGCTATACTGGCCCCATGACAAGAGACCAAGTGAAAGAAATCCTCGATCGGGTTCTTACCTGGCCAGCGGAGCGGCAGGCGGATGTCGCGCATGTCGTCGAGATTATGGAGGAGCAGGACAAGAGCGACCTGCGGCTTTCCGAGGAGCAAGCGGCCGAGGTGCGGCGTCGGCTTGCCGAAAAAAGCCCGAAAGCAATTACGCTTGTCGAGTTCAATGAGCGCCTTCGCCGTCGTTACGGGGTATGAAAGTTATCATCCGAGAGGCGACCGAGGCCGATCTCGATCGTATTGCTGAGTGGATTGCGCAAGACAGCCCCTCCGCGGCCGTCCGGATGGTTAAGACGATCCGCGACCAAATAAGCTTTCTTGAAACCGACGAACTCGCTCACATGGGGCGGCCGGGTCTGGTCGAAGGGACACGTGAGCTCCTCGAATATCCCTACATCATCGTCTACCAAGTGCGTGATGATGGTCGCGAGGTAGTCGTACTTTCGATTGTGCACGGCGCGCGAGATCGGGAGGGCGAAGCGCGCTGATGCGTGCGCACAGTCCATTGATCTCTCAGAAAGTGCTGGTGCTGCCGGTAAGGATTGAACTTACGACCTCCCCCTTACCAAGGGGGTGCTCTACCACTGAGCTACGGCAGCTTATCCTTATTTAATGGGCATTTCTTCGCTGTAAACACTGTCGCCAACCGCTGTTTATATTCGGGTCGTCGCGAAAAGCAAACCCGACGGGGCACGACGGTTCATGCACCGGCTTAGCTGGCTTGCCTGCGTACGGTCGCTGTTGAGGGTAGAGCGGACTTGGCGCAAATTTGCGGGAATGACTGCCTATGACCCTGGTTGTGTGAACCCGATGCGGACATTGAAAGCTACTCGCAACTCTAGTCGGGCATGGGTATGTTCATCAGCCAGCGATGGACTCTCTGACGCGGAAACCACAACCACTCGCTAATCCTAGCTATGCGCTACTTCTCCAAGATAGCTTTGCGCTATTTCCTCGCCCCGCTAGCTCTTTACATTGGGCTCAAAGCGCTAGGGGCCTTTACGGGGGACGTATTCGCAACAAATTTGCTGATCGTCGTTTTAGTGCCCTTCGGATTATTGGTCGCGCTCTTTTTTGTCTTCGTCCGGAAGTCTTACCTTAGGGCGCTCGCACTTATTTTTTCTATTTCGATTGTCGTTATGTGCGGCTGGTATATTGGTCAGGACGCAATCCAACGCCACCTGTATATGGCCGAGATTGTGATGACGCCTCATTTCGACAAGAGATGTGTTCCTTCAGACGGCATTCAACTCAACGGCGACACGTTACGGGTGTGCAGCACGTACGATTTCGGTGACTACGCCAAGTGGATTGTCAAAATCAGCGGCTCC
>JBAUYI010000559.1:0-8074 GCA_049584715.1 Xanthobacteraceae bacterium | reverse complement strand
CGGTTGCCGCCGGCGCCTGACGCTTGACCGGCGCTTTCGGCGCGACCGCCGGCGCTGCCTTGTCGTTGGCCGGCGGCAGCGGCAGGCGGTCGGCGAACGGATCGGCCGGCACCAGATGCGGATAGTCGGCGGGAGCCAGATAAGGCAGCGATTGCAGCGGCAGGCGGAAGCCGAGCGGCGAATCTCCCGGCGTCAGGAACAATTTGCCGCGGCGCGTGCGCCACATTTCGCTCAACCATCCGGGTTTTGCCTGCGCGCTCCAGCGCTGCAGCGGCAGCACGTAACCCGCCGGCCGGCCGAGGTGCGAATCGAACAAGGTCAGATCGAACAGATTGAGAATGCGCGCGCGCTCGGCCGGATCTTCGACCTGGGGATCGCTCGGATCGATGTTGTCGGGAACGAGACCTTGCTTGAGCATCCGGTCGGCCGGGTCCTCGTAAGCGGGCTGCACATAGTCCGCCGTGATTCCCAAGCGCGCGGCAATCCCCTCGGCGAAGCGTTTGGCGTCGTCGCGCGACGGCTGCCTGGCGTCAGTCTCGCTGGCGATCAAGCTGTCGTCGCGCCAGATCGGCACGCCGTCGCGGCGCCAGTACAGCGCAAATGCCCAGCGCGGCAGTGGCTCGCCGGGATACCACTTGCCTTGGCCGTAATGCAGGAAGCCGCCCGGCGCGAAGCGATCGCGCAAGCGCCGGATCAACTCATCGGCGTGGACGCGTTTTTTCGGTCCGAGCGCCGCGGTGTTCCATTCCGCCGCTTGATAATCGTCGACCGAAACGAAAGTCGGCTCGCCGCCCATGGTCAGCCGCACGTCGTGCGCCGAAAGATCGGCATCGACTTTTTCGCCGAGCGCATCGAGCGCAAGCCAGGCGTCATCGGAGAACGGCGCGGTGACGCGCGGCCGCTCGGCGAGCCGCTTGACGCTCATGTCGTAGGCAAACGAGACCTCGGCAGGTTCGACCATGCCGCTGATCGGCGCCGCCGAGCGGTAGTGCGGCGTCGCCGCGAGCGGAATGTGGCCTTCGCCGCACAGCAATCCCGACGTGGCGTCCAGCCCGATCCAGCCGGCGCCGGGGATATACACTTCGGTCCAGGCATGCAGATCGGTGAAATCGACCTCGGTGCCGGCGGGCCCGTCGAGCGGTTTCAAATCTGGCCGCAGTTGAATGAGATATCCGGACACGAAGCGCGACGGCAATCCGATGTGGCGGAGGATTTGCACCAAGAGCCACGCCGTATCGCGGCACGAGCCGGCACCGGCGGCGAGCGTCTCCTCCGGCGTCTGCACGCCCGGCTCCATGCGCACGATGTAGCGGATCATGTGCGCCAAGCGCTGATTGAGCTCGACCAGGAAATCGACGGTGTTGCGCGGCTCGCGCGAAATCGACTGCACCAATTCCTTCAGCCGCGGGCCCGCCGGCTCCGGATCGACGAAGGACGCCAAATCCTCGCGCAGGTCGGTGGCGAATTTGAACGGCCACTTGTCGGCGTAGGGCTCGACGAAAAAGTCGAACGGATTGATCACTTCCATGTCGGCGAGCAGATCGACGGTGATGGAAAATTCCGTGGTCTTTTCCGGAAATACGAAACGCGCCAGCCAGTTGCCGTGCGGGTCCTGCTGCCAGTTCACGAAATGCTGGGCCGGCGTCACGCTAAGCGAGTAACTCGGGATGCGAGTGCGGCAATGCGGCGCCGGCCGCAGCCGTACGATCTGCGGACCGAGGCTGATCGGCCGGCTGTAGGTGTAGTGCGTTGCGTGATGGAGGCCGACGAGGATCGACATGCTGTTACGCGCTACGCCTGGATTTGCCCAATAATTATGCAATAACCATGCAAGTTCCGGGCCGCCGTCAACACATTTCGGCGCGCGCGCATTGAAGCCCTACGCGCCGTGCTCTTTGGCCGCGGTCCGGCCGGTGCTAACCTTGTCACAACACGCGCCGACAAGGCGAGGACCGCCGCCGACATGAGCGCGCCGCGGCCAGGGAGGGTTTCATGAAGGACCTGATCAAGCAGTACCTCGATCAAGGGCTATCGCGCCGGCAGCTTGTCTCCGGATTGAGCGCGCTCGGCATGAGCACCGTGGCGGCCAAGGCGATGGCGCAAAATCTTGCCCCGGCCGCCCAAAGCGCGGCGCCGGCGACCGAGGCGGCCCCCGCCGCGATCCGCGAGGTCGAGGGCAACGGCGGAAAACTGTTCGTCGAGCAGCTCAAGGCGGCCGGCGTCGAGCACATTTTCTTCAATCCCTCGACCGGCGATCATCCGATCTTCGATGCGCTGGTCGACGTGCCGGAGATCAATTTGATCAAAGGCATTCAGGAAGGCGCCGTAGTCGCCATGGCCGACGGTTATGCCCGCGCCTCGGGCCGCACCGGCGTCGTCGTCGTCGCCAATATCGGCCTGCCCAATGCCATGACCCAGATGGTCAATACCTGGAAGGACCAGATTCCGATGCTGGTCGCGGTGGCCTCCGTCGATCAGGACGCGCTCGGCCGCGACCAGTGGCAGGAGACCGACCATCACGAGCTGATGACGGAGCCGATCACCAAATGGTTCTGGCAGGCGCAATCGACGGCCGCGATCGCCGAGACCACGCGGCGCGGAATGAAATTCGCGTCCACCCCGCCGTGCGGCCCGGTGTTCCTGTCGCTGCCGACCAATACGCTGGATGGCCGCGCCAAGGCGCAAATCTGGGAGCGCAGCAAATTCGACGTCCCGATGCGTATTCGTCCCGACAAGGACGACGTCGAGAAAGCCGCGCGCATGCTGATCGAGGCGCAGAATCCGCTGATCAGCGTCGGCGACGAAGTCACCTGGAGCCGCGGCCAGAAGGAACTGATCGAGCTCGCCGAGCTCCTCGGCGCGCCGGTCGCCGGCGAGATGGGCAATCTCGGCTATTGGTCGAAACCGTTCCCGACCCGGCATCCGCTTTTCATCGGCACGCATCTGCGCACCATGCGCTATCCGGGAAAACCCGACGTGTTGCTCAACCTCGGCAATCGCTGGGGTGAGCTGGCGGCGCCCGGCACCAAACTGATTTCGATCCGGCTCGATCCGACGAGCCTCGCCCGCGGCGCGCCGGTCGATCTCGCCATGGTGGCCGACCTGCGGCTCGCCGTCGCCGATCTCACCGCGGCAATCCGCAGCATGGCGACCGCGTCGAAACTGAAAGACATCGCCGAGCAGCGCGCTGCCAAGACGCGGGCCTATTCGGCGCAGATGGCGGATGCGCGGCAAGCGATCGCGCGCGGCTTGGCGGATTCTTCGCCGATCAGCATGGAGCGGCTCGGGCTCGAGCTCGAAACCAATCTCGACCGCGACACCTGCTACGTCGCCGACGTCGATTCCGGCAAGACCATGGACCCGCTGATGGCGTTCGGCGGCGACGACAAGCAATATTTTGGCACCGGCCCGAACGTCTTGGGCTGGGGCATGGCGGCGGCGTTCGGCGTCAAGCTGGCGCGGCCCGACGTTCCGGTGGTGTCCGTGGTCGGCGACGGCAGTTTCTGTTTCTCCGGCCCGCAGCCGTTGTGGAGCATGGCGCGCTACAAGGCGCCGGTCACCGTCATCGTGCTCAACAATCACAGCTACAACAACGAGCGCAATCGCATCTGGAACTCGGCCGGCCGGCAGTTCGAGGCCGCCCGCGACATGACCTGCTACAACGGCGATCCCGACGTGGATTTCACCAAGGCAGCGAGCGCGTTCGGCGTCGAGGGCGAGACGGTCAAGGAGCCGGACGAGCTTAAGGGCGCGTTCGCGCGCGCCAGGACCGCGACGGTCGAAGGCCGGCCGTACCTCCTCGACATTCACATCAAGCGCGAAGGCCTTGGCGCGGTGTCGGAATGGCATCCGCCCTATTCGCTCGCCGACCAGCGCACCCGGAAGGTGTGATCATGCGGATCGCGTTGTCGGGTTTTCTCGCGCTCATTGCCGTCACCGCCGCGGCGCCGAGTTTTGCGCAAAACGCCAATCCATTGCCGGCGGGCGACGGACGCGACATCGTTTCGGTGGCGTGCTCGCAATGCCACTATCTCGGCACCATCGCAAAAATCCGCGACGGTGCCGCGGGCTGGCGGTTTTACGTCAACAACATGGTGCTGCGCGGCGCACAATTGACGCCGCCCGAAATCGAGACCGTGGTGAATTACCTCGCACTCAATCTCGGCCCGGGCGCCAATCTGCCGCCGGCAAAGCCGGTGAAACTGCCGGACGGCCACGGCAAGGATCTGATCGAGACGCGCTGCGGCCTATGCCACGACCTCGAACGGGTCGCCGCCATCAAGCGCAGCAACAACGCCTGGCCGGTCATCGTCGCCAACATGGTCGAGCGCGGCGCCACCGCCACGCCGGACGAAGCTAAAACCATCAGCGATTATCTGGCGGCGAATTTCGGCAATTAGGGCAGACGCTACCGCCGCAACGCTATGTACTGATGGGGCTGGTCATGGCAAGAACCCGAGCAGGACCGTGGGGCGTCACTCAAGAGGCATTTCGAGACGAGCAGAACGAAGAAGAAAATCGTCCAGCAATAACTAGAAAAATCCGGATGATCGATTGGATTCGCGGTTTGCAGATGACGATAGTTGCACCACTTGCTTCGGATTACCCGAGGGTATTGGTATTGATGTTTGACCGATAAAACAGAAGCCGGCCGAGAAAGCGGCCTTGATCAGTAATGTTCTGATCACGAACGAAGAATTGCCCGTACGTAATGAACCGCGTAAAATACGCCATGACTCAAAACCTAGCCGCGTTCATCCAGCCCGGCCGCGTGCACCGGCAGATCTATACTGATCCGGCGATCTTCGAGCTCGAGCTGGAACGCATTTTCGGCGTCGCCTGGATCTATGTCGGCCATGAAAGCCAGGTGAAAAATCCCGGCGATTATTTCCGTACCTTCATCGGCCGCAAACCGGTAGTGCTGGTGCGCGACGCCGGCGGCGCCATCCGCGTCATTCACAATCAATGCGCCCATCGCGGCTCCATGGTGGTCGCCAACGACAAGGGCAACGCGTCGGAATTCCAGTGCTGCTATCACGGCTGGACCTATCATCTCGACGGCCGACTCAAGGCGGTGCCGCTGCAGCACGGCTATCCGTGCGATTTCGATCCTAATAATCCCAGGACCGCGATGACGCCGATGGCACGGGTCAAGAGCTATCGCGGTTTTGTCTTCGCCAGCGAGGCAGAAGACGGCCCGAGCCTGGAGGACTTTCTCGGCCACATGACGACGTCGCTCGACGACATGATCGATCGCGCGCCCGACGGCGAGGTCGAGATCGCAGGCGGCGTGTTTCGGCACGCCTATGACGCCAACTGGAAGCTCTATCTTGAAAACCTGTGCGACGCGGCGCATCCGATCTTCACCCACCGCTCGTCGATCGACGCCGCGCTGGCGCAGCCCGACGACGTCCACTCCGACGGCTCCGGCGAGATCGCCATCCGCCAGATGCGCCAGAACGGCGCGCCCTATAGTTTCTGGGAATCCCAGGTCGGCATCTGGACTTATCCGAACGGCCACTCCTATCTCGGCGATTATCACGACGACGCCAAGCTGGTCGCGGCGCTGAAAGACCCGGTGTTCCGCGACTACATCGCCGCGATGGAGCACAAGAAAGGCAAGGCGGAGACCCGGCGCGTGCTCGAAGTGCGGCGCTGGAACAGCAACGTCTATCCGAACCTCTCCTTCATGAGCCAGTTCCAGCAATTGCGCGTGGTGCATCCGGTCGCCGTCAACCGCACCGTCGTGTACACCTACAATTTCCGCCTCAAAGGCGCGCCGGAACAGATGTTCCGCAACACCATCAGCTTCGCCAACACGGTCAACGGCACCGGCTCGCTGGTGCTGACCGACGATCTGGAAATCTACAATCGCATCGGCATGGGATTATCGAGCGCGGGGGCCGAATGGATCGAGATCGGGCGCGGCTTCGAGAGCGACGTGCCCGACGCCCACGGTGGCCGGCGCGGCCAGAATTCAACCAGCGAAGTCTATATTCGCAACATGCTCGATGCCTGGCTCGGCTACATGACCAACAGCCACGCCGCGATGCGAGCGGCATCGTAACGCCGGCCGATGGCAAGAAAGCCGAGACGCGCTTCAAGGCCTGCGGTACGCGCACGACGACCGATCGCATCGCGCGGCCGGACCGCGCGGCTTCCCGCACGCCAATCGCTCGACCTGCAGCACTGCGAGCAATTTTTGCTGCACGAGGCGCGGCTGCTCGACGACGGCAAGTTCGACGCTTGGCTCGCTCTGTTCACGCCCGAAGCCTGGTACTGGGTACCAAGCGAGCCCGATCAGGCCGACCCGGTCGAGACCGTCTCGCTGATCTACGATGACCGCCGGCTGCTGGAGACCCGCGTGCGGCGCCTCGCCAGCCCGCGCATGTATTCACAGGAGCCGCGCTCGCGCACCAGCCGGATGATCGGCAATGTCACGATCGAGGAAAGCGGTAAGCACGCCTGCACGGTGCGCTCCAAATTCGTCATGATCGAATACCGCCGCGAGCAACAACGGCTGTTCGGTGGCACCGCGCTGCACCGCCTAGTACGGGCAGACGGCCGTATCATGATCGCCTGGAAGCGCGTCGATCTCGTCAATTGCGACGCGCCGCTGGATGGCATTACGATTCCGTTTTGATTGATCTTCACCCTCCCCTGCAGGGGGAGGGGTGCGAGCGAAGCAAGCGGGTGGGGCTGTGCAAGGCTTGTCACTGCCCCACCCGATCCGCGCTTCGCGCGGATCACTCTCCCCCTGCAGGGGAGGGTAAAGATTTACGTCCCCGTCGGCCGGTGCAAGGCGGTGCGGGTGCGTTGCGCGGTGAGCCATTTCGAGCGGCCCACCATGCCGAGCGTGAAAGCGCGCAGTGCCGGCGGCCAGGTGGTCGGCAAGCCGAGAAAATACGAGATGCGCTGGGTGTGCTCGGTCATCGGCCGCTCGCTGCGCTCCCAGGTTTGCAGCGCCGCGGCGACGTCGTCTTCACGCGCCAGATAAACCGCGAGCGACAGCGCGTTCATCATGGCGCAGCCGCCGCCCTGGCCGATATTCGGCGGCAAGGCATGGGCGGCATCGCCGATGATAGCGACCTTGCCTGCCGACCAGCGCTTCAGCTTGATCAGGTCGAAGCGATCGTAGCGGCCCTGCTCGCCGATGCGGTCGATCAGCACTTCGAGATGCGGAAACGCGCGCTTCCATTCGTCCTTGCGCACCGGCACCGCCTTGGCGATCTCGTCGGTGTCCAGCATGGTCAGCGCAATATAGATGTCGGTCTCGCTGCACGGCGTGTAGAGCAAGCGGCGTGTGCCCGACCAGTATTCGATCGTCTTGGCGCCGTCTGTTTGCGCGCGCTCCGCCGCGGTCTTGTCCATCAGCAGCCGCGTGCAGCCGTCGACCAGATATTTGCGCTTCGCCAACAGCCCGAGCCCGTCGCGCAGCCGCGAATTGCTGCCGTCGGCGCCGACGACCAGGTCGGCTTGGATGCGGCTGCCGTCCTCGAGCAGGAGTTCGCCATCGGGCGTCGCGCTCAACGCCGCCGAATTGACGACGATCTCGACCCCGGCGCGCGTGGCCGCGGCGGCGAGCGCATTGATGACGTTCTGCCGCACGATGCTGAACACGCGGCTGCCTTGCCACCTGTGCACCGAAATCAGCCGGTCGTCGCCGTCGCGGACTTCGCGGGTATGGGCGAACGGCGCGCCCTTCACCGCGGCGTCGTAGGCGCCGACCGCCTCGAGCACGCGCAAGCCGTTTTCGTAGATATAAATCCCCGCGCCAGTGGTGCGCAGCCGATCGCCACGCTCATGCACGCGCACGCCCCAGCCGCGCTGGGCCAGGGCGCAGGCCGCGGTAAGGCCGGCAAAGCCGGCACCGACGATCTCGGCGTGTCGCTTGCTCATTCCGTATGTCTGGGTAGATGCATGTGAGAAGGCCCAGGAAGCGGCCTTGATCGCTTGGACAGCACTCTGTTCGTGTTGGCGATCTTGTCAAGGATCGAAGACCGCCGAAGGCGGCGGCGCCATAGCGCGTCGAAGACGCGCGTAACCGCGCTGATGGCGCCGTCCTTGACAAGAT
>JBAUYI010000558.1:0-1886 GCA_049584715.1 Xanthobacteraceae bacterium | reverse complement strand
GGTCAAGGTGAGCCCCAAACGCGCTATGCCTTTCGACGTGCCCGAAGTGGAACTTTGGGCTTCGCGCGGCTAGGGCTCACGTCTAAATGTAGCGCCCCGCAGCGCACCCACACAACGGTTTCTTGGGTTGACAAACCATAACAACGCCCTACCAGCCGCGACAAATCGACTCGCGGCATTGATCGCGAGCGAATCGGGGGAGCGATCAAAAATTGCGGGCGCCGGCTGTCTAGAAATCAAATTCCAACTGCTCCGGCGCCCGTGCGCTTGGCGTCAGCTTCGGCGGCTCAGGCGCTCGCGGTCTGCCTGCTTTGGCCGTTAAGACCTCGATACGTCAACCGCTTGCCAGCGATGCCCTTGACCGCGAGCGCGGCGCGGGTCGTATCGTCATAGCCAAGCGCGATTCGGTGGTTATACCGAAAATCGAATTCGCCGAGATATCGCTTCAAATGGGTCGGGCTGACGTGGTGATAGACGCCATAAATACCGCGCTTGAAGATCGAAAAATAACCCTCAACCGTGTTGGTATAGGCATCGCCTCGCACATACTCTATTGATCGAGTGGTTGACAGTACGATGGCTTGCGAAGCCCTCGCCGACTTTGTAATAGACCGGGCTTTCGTCGGTGCGGAAGTGCGTATCCTTGGCGATAGCATCGATGAGGGTCGGCTTCAGGGTTACTGCCGTAACCTCCGGGACGTGGTGTGACCGCACCTTGCCGCCGCGCTCGACCAGCGACATGACGGCTTCCTTCGGCGGCGGATCTTTGTAGGCGCGATTCTTGGCTTTCCCGCCCACGTAGGTTTCGTCTGCCTCAACGAATTTGCCGACGCCACCCATCGGCTCCGGTAGATGCGCCTCGCGCATCCCTTCGCGGATACGGTGCGCCATGAACCAAGCGGTACGGTAAGAGCCAAATCCTAGCATCCGCCAGAGTTGGTGAGCCGAGATCCCCTTCTTGCTGGAGCAGAGCAGGTGCGTCGCGAGCAACCATTTGTGCAGTGGGATATGCGATCGTTCGTAAACGGTGCCGATCATCGCGGTAAACGGCTTCTCGCACTCACGGCATTTGTACACACCTGGGCGTGTGCTCTTGCCCTTCAACTCGGTCGCGTTACCGATGACACCGCAATGCGGACAAATCGGACCGTCAGGCCAGCGAATCGCCTCGAAATGCTGCCGGGCGGCACCTTCGTCGGTGAAGATTGGATCGGTAAGATTTACAGTCACGCCAACCACCTTCTGTTGGCATATTTCTAGCCGATTGCGCCCGGTACGTCAAGTGCATAATTGCCAAAACTCGGCATTATGCCTTCCTCCGATTAATCGAACTGACCGACGCTGCGGTGGGATGGCCCAATCGGCCGGTCCAGCTGGGACCCGACTGGCCAGACTTGGCTGCCCCGTCTCAAAACAGGCTCGGGTGTCCAATATTGCGGCGGATCGCCCGCTCGCGGCCGAACCCGCTGCGTTGCGCGTCAAACGTTTTGATCTCATGGCGCCGCCATCCGCCGAATTGGGGTCGAGGGGGCGCGCAGCGCGGACAGCAAGGCGCTGACGCAAACCTCGGCGAAGCGGATCGAATAGGGACGCAGCTGATGCAGCACGCCGCGGCTGCCGGCGGCGTTGAGCGCCACAACCTTTAGTGCGGGGAAGGTGCGGAGCAGCTCGATGAAAGTCGCGGCGGCGCCGGGCCGGCTGGTCTGGACGATGACCGCATCCGCCTTGGTCAAGCGGATTTGGGAAACCAGGTCTTCGTCGGCGGCGGTGCTGTTGCCCGCCACCACCATGTCCGGCGCTTCGGCAAGCGCCGCGGTTACGATACTGGAGAGCATGTTCGACATTCCGGCCAGCAAGACGGGCACGTGCGATAGGTTCTCCGATCC
>JBAUYI010000557.1:0-5415 GCA_049584715.1 Xanthobacteraceae bacterium | reverse complement strand
TGCAGGTCAGGCCGGAGCCGACGCAGTGCCGGAGCTGCTCGATACGCTCCGCAGTCAAAGTCTCGATACTCATGTCTCGATGCTCATGGTTCGATGCTCATCAAACGGCCTCGCGGTTGCGGCGGCCGTTCTGGGCCGCCGACAGGGCGAGAACCGCGCGCAACCGGCACCGCGAGACGTCAAAAGTCCCCCAGAAGCGCAAATTCGGTGCGCGGCGGCTGCTTTGTCAGTCCCGTGGACTCCAGCCCACGGCGCCGCGATCACCGAGCCGCATCCGCACCCAAGGGATTGCCAGCCCGCTGTTTTTTGCCTGACCGCGGTCCGTCGAGACGGACCGCGGCCGCTTTAAGCTTGTTGCGCGAAAACCCTCGCCACGAATCAAACTTGCATGATTCGATTCGCCTGCCAAGAGTTTTAACGATATTATAACCCTGTTTTAACCTGAGGCGTTTCCGACCATGGCGCGACCCGAAAACCGCTCGGAGGCGAGGGCGCTCAGCCTGACGCTGCCGATAGAAACCTTCAATTACCTGGCTTTATTGGCAACGCTCGGCAAGCTCGGCCGCACCGAGAACGAGGTGGCGACCCATATCCTGGTGCGCGAGGTCTATGCCATGCACGCCCAGGGCTTCCACGAGACCCGCATCCCGCCGCCCTCGGAAGAGTGACCCTTACCGCAATACCGCCGGGTTCGATCCGTCCGCAGCGGAGAACGCCATTTCGATGGTGTTGAAGTGCACCGGTTGGCCGGCCTCGGAGCGCAAATTGCCGAGGACCATGCCGGCCAAAAATATTACGACGATCGCCAGTATCATGGTGCCGTCATGGCGCTCGGGGATCTGAAGTCCGCGAAGTTGCCGGTCCAAAAGCTCCTGATCGCGCCGGGTCATGTCGACCTCCTGGGACGTTTCTGTCTTGGCCTACACCTGTAAGACAGCCGGCCGGCTCCGAGGTTCAAACCGGACGTAAGAAAATTCCGGGGCGGTATTGCGCGGCCGTAAGCGCGTGAAAGGCGCGTTTTCAGCGGGTTTATGGAGAATCGCCGCAACGCGGCACGCACGGCGCGGCGCGCAAGCCAGGGCCGCGCGCTGCGGTCGGCGCCGTTCGAACCGATCGTGCGGCCGTCGCGACGCTATTTGATGCCGAGGAGCTCGACGTCGAAGATCAAGGTGGCGTTTGGCGGAATGACGCCGCCGGCGCCGCGGGCGCCGTAGCCGAGCTCGGGCGGAATGATCAGCGTGCGCTTGCCGCCGACCTTCATGGTCGAGACGCCTTCGTCCCAGCCGGCGATGACCTGGTGCAGGCCGATCTTGAACTCGAACGGCTCGTTGCGATCGACCGAGGAGTCGAATTTCTTGCCCTTGGTGGCGTTGTCGTAGAGCCAGCCGGTGTAATGCATGACGCAGGTCTGGCCGGTTTTCGGCGAGGCGCCGGTGCCGGGTTGGGTGTCGATGATTTTCAGTCCGGAGGGCGTGGTCATGACGGGTTGGGCTCTTGCGGGTTTGAGGGTGGCGGTAACGGTTGCTGCGATAGCCGGGACCGCAGCCAGCGCGTCACGACGCGTGAGAAGTCGCATCCCTATCTCTCCTTGAGGTCGGTCGCGCCAAGCGGGGACTGCTTGGCCTGACCGCGCGCGCAATGCAAGGGTTGGCGTGTCCCGGCGAGCTCCTTGACAGGACCTAACGATATAGGTACTAAAATATGTACTATATGGAGTACATATTCCGATGTCGAAATACAGCCCCCTGGGCGTCTATCTGCGGCAGCAGCGCCGCGATGTCGTGCCGATGAAGTTTGCCGAAATCGAAAAAATCATCGGTGGCAAGCTGCCCGCCTCTGCGCGCTATCGCGCGTGGTGGAGCAACAACGATTTCAACAGCGTGCTGACGAAGGTTTGGCTCGAAGCCGGCTTCAAGAGCGAGGAGGTCGATATGGCAAAGCACAAGCTCGTATTTCGCCGGGTACGCCAGCCGCAAGCCGCGGACGCAGCCGCGCCAGCCGCCGGCGACAAGCCGTTTCATCCGCTTTACGGTGCAATGCATGGTCTGGTCCGTATCATGCCCGGCACCGATCTCACGCAACCGGCCGATCCCGAATGGGCGGACCAGCTCGACGCAGCGTACGGCAAGGAGAGGCGGGAGCAGTAAGTGCAGCCGCTCCTTCTCGATACCTGCGCCGTCATTTGGATGACCGAAAAAGCGAGTTTGAGGCCCGCGGCCGTCGAGATGTTGCGTGTGAATGCCGGCGCAACGTATATCTCGCCGATCACCGCCTGGGAGATTGGCATGCTGGCCGCGCGCGGGCGGCTGCAGTTGCTGATCAGGCCGGAGCGCTGGTTCGCCAACCTCTTCGATGTGCCGGGCGTCCGGCTGGCCGAGATGTCGCCGGATTTGCTGATCGCGTCATCCCAGCTGCCCGGCAAGCCGCCGCGCGACCCGACCGATCGCATCATTGCCGCGACCGCGCGCGAGCTCGGCGCCACGCTCATCACCCGCGATCGTGCGCTGCTCGAATACGGTGAGGCGGGGCATATCGCGGCGATGGCGTGCTAACAGGCGGTGCGCTACACGGCGCGTTCGGATTGCCTCGTCATGTCGCTGCGGCCCGCGAGCAGGCCCGCGATCGAAATATCCTCGTCGAGGTCTTCCCAATGCAGCCCGCCCCGGCTGATCTCGACGCGCGCACGCGCATCGGGGCGTGGCATGCAAAAGGCGCGGAAACCACGCCAGCGGCACACCCAAAGTGCGGCCGTCGGTCAAATCGACCCACATTGTGTGCTCGTCAAAGCGGACGGCCGTCGCCGAAATGGTCATGGCGTCATTCCTGCTCGTCCCAAGGCTGTCGTGCTGAGTGGTGAATGTGCAGGATTTCTACAGTATCTGCGGTCACTTTGTAGAAAATCCTATATGGGTACTGCCCGACTGGGACAACACGGACGCCGGGGTATTTTGCCGAGCGGCGCGCGCTCTGCGGCCATTGCGCGATGCGCGCGATAACGTTGTGGATGCGCCGCTCAACGGCCGGAGCAATCGTCGGGTAATGGTCCGAAAGCCAGTCGCCAATCTCGTCCAGGTCTCTGAGCGCACCGGCGGTATAGACAACCTTCATCGGCGGCGAAATTTGGCAAATGCCGCCGCGACCTCCGCATCGGTTGCGAAGCGTCCTACGGCCGCATCACGCAAGCCGCGTTCGATGCCGGCGCTCTCCTCGTCGGTCGGCTCATAGAGGACATCCTTGAGGCCGGCATCGATGTCGAACGCAATCTCGGCCAATTGATCCTGCGCGTCCGCCGGCCAGTTCTCGATGCGCTCCAAGGCTTTGCTCAGCAGCTCTGTTTTCATGGCACTATTATACTCGAAGTAGGGGGCAATAGCGAAGCGTATTAAGATGCAACAACTGAAGGGAGCGACAATGCCGCAACGGGTTTTGATCACCGCCGGCGCCGCCGGCATCGGCCGCGAATTCGCGCGCGCGTTTGCCGCGACCGGCGCCAGCGTGTTCGTTTGCGACATCGACACCAAGGCGATCGAGGCGATTGCGCAGGACATCCCCGGCGTGATCGCGCGGCGCTACGACATGGCGCGCCGCATCGAGATCGAGCACATGGTGCCGGTTGCGGTCGCTCATCTCGGCGGGCTCGACGTGCTGATCAACAATGCCGGCATTTCGGGGATGACGCTGCCGGTCGCCGATTATCCGCCGGACGACTGGGATAAGGTGGTCGCGGTCAATCTCACCGCCATGTTCGACGTCACCAGGCTGGCGATTCCGCATCTCAAACAATCAAAAGCCGGCGTCATCATCAACATGTCCTCGGTCGCCGGCCGCTTCGGTTTTGCCAACCGCAGCCCCTACGCCGCCACCAAATGGGCCGTGATCGGCTTCACCAAGACGCTGGCGATGGAGCTCGGCGAGTGGGGCATCCGCGCCAACGCCATCGCGCCCGGCGCCGTCGAGGGCGACCGCATCGAGCGCGTCTTCGCCGGCCGCGCCCAGATCGGCGGCCGGTCGGTCGAGGAGGTGCGCGCCGAGGCGATGGCCGCGCAGTCGATCAAGGCGATGATCAAGCCTACGGACATCGCGGCGCTCGCGGTGTTCCTCGCCTCCGACGCGGGGAAGTCGATCAGCGGCCAGGTGCTGCCGATCGACAACGACCGGCAGCGGGCGTGATGGGTTCGAGTGTCTAGGTTAGTAGCCCGGGTTGACCGACCGTCCTACGCTAACTCGGCCAGTTACGGAGGGTATGAGTCTGCGGAAGCGCGAAAGTATAAGCGAAATCCGGGGCAGCGTCACGGGTGCTTAGCCTGCTCCCGGATACGCCGAGCCCGCGTCACAGACGAATACGCTTCGGGCTTGCCCGATAGCTACCTTTTAGTACTTGAGAGGACAAATTTGACAATTTATTCTGCAAATTTGACGAGTTGACCAGGATCAGTGCTCGTTTAGGACGAGGAAAGCCAGAATTGATGTCGGAAGCCAACGAAATTCGAGAGCAAATCGACGTTCTCAAAAAGATGGTGGATGATCGACAGCGCGGGTATGAGTTTGAGAATTTTATTAGACAGATTTGTCCCGGTCGGTTGCTCGACAGAAAAGCCTCCCACTCTGACAGCGAACAACTCGATGTTGTATTTGATTTTGGGGGAAATATTTTCTTGGGAGAATGCAAAGCTAAAAGAACCTCGATTACGCCCGGATCTCAAGATTGGGAAGACTACGAACTTAAACTGAGAAAACGTTCGGGGCGATGCATAGGAATATTTTTCTCGTTATACGATCTTGGATCAGACATTTATGCAATTGGCGAACTTCTAAACAAGTCGGCATTTCCGAATATTATCATTACCGGAACCGATCTCGTTCAGCTCACCCAGCAAATTGGCAGTTTTTCCAAGGTGCTGGAGTTGTTGTCGATATCGATCTTTGTAAACTTTGCGCCGATTGAGAGAGACGCCGCCAAACTCAAGCGTCTTTTTGAAGTTCAATCACCTAAGAACGCCACCTTAATTTCATTATGCGAATCTGAGTCGGATAATTTCCGACTCCGATATGTAGATAACACAATTGAAGCTTTGTATGTTGCGCGGCAGATTGATTCTGAGCTTAACTCCGCGATCCGCCTTCTTGCGCCGCATAGGAATCGCATTGGCAACTTTGTGAGGGTTGGAAAAGATAGAAAAAGGGCAAGGTCTTTGCCTCAACAATTGTTCATTTATTCCGACATCGCAGGCTCTGGTAAGACGACTTTTTCGGCAGCGAAGCTACTGAGTCAAGGAGCGTCATGCCATTATATTGTTAAGGCCGCGAACGAACAAAATGTCGATACTTCTTTCAAACGAATTGTCCTCGGTTTGAAAGAGGTCGATCTATTTGAGTCCAATAAAGTTGTGTGCTTGATATTTGACTCCCTAGATG
>JBAUYI010000556.1:0-7602 GCA_049584715.1 Xanthobacteraceae bacterium | reverse complement strand
CCCTCTCCCCTTCGGGGAGATGGAGTTCGCATGCGCAAGCCCGGCTCACGCGATTGCTGGAAAGCTCACGGCGTCGGCTGCGTCGCGAATGCGGCGGCGAGCTTTGCGGCGAATTGCCGTTCCATCTCCTTTGCCTTGGAGCGCAGCACCGGCTGGCCGAGGCTGCCGAGCTTGCCGGTCAGTGCGGCGTCGACTTCGTAGGCGATCTTGGTCTCGTCGCCGGCTTCCGTCAGCGTGGTCAGCGACGTTGCGGTCAAGCGGCCGATGATGCCAAGCGGCGTGCCTTCGACCTTGGCCTCGATCTCGCGCGGCTCCTCCGCGCGCACGACTTCGACCGTCACCTTGAAGCTGAACTTCATGTAGGCGACCTTAGTCTCGAACACCGCGGCGTAAGTATCCGGCGCGGTCTCCTGCAGATCGTGCACGCCGTCGACGCAAGAGGCGAAAAAGCGCGCGTCCCGCACCGCCTTGTACACTTCGGCACGCGGCGCCTTGACGGTCAGCTCTCCGGTAAATTTCATCGGCGCTCGATTCTGCCACCGCTCAGGCGCGCAGCGCCGTGAGCATGTCCTTGATGTATTCGTCCGCGCTGGAAATCACCAGCATCATGACATGCGGCCGCAATTGCGCGAGCATTTTCGAGATCGTCTCGTCGCTCGACGACGCGCCGCCGAGAATGAGCGCCGTCGTCATCACGTGCTTGACGCTGCAGGCCTCGCCGATGATGGCTGCCGCAGCGACGTTCTCGCCGGCGGTCGCCACCATGACCACAAGATCGGCGGCGTTGACCTCGTCGACCAGATCCTTGGTGCGGCCGGCAAGGTCGTTGAGCCAGCCGCCCATCGAGAATGGCTCGCCGCGGCGCGGCGCGCCGGAGAACGACGAGGCGGTGAGGAAGCTCGCCCGCTGCCACGGCGCTAGCGCCAGCTCCTTGACGATGCGCTCGCTCTGGCTGTCGAGCGCGATTACCTTGACGGCGCGCGGCTGCGAATTCGGCCGATCGATGCGGAATTTGGCCTCCGCTGCCGAGCTCATCCGAGCCGATTCGCTTTGCATTCGCTGCTCTCCTTATGCCGTCCCTAGATATAGCGTACGGCGGAGGATATTTCATTATGCGTGGCGTGGGCTATAAAGCGCCCGGTCGAAGGACAATCGCAGCGAGGTCATCGTCCATGTCCGGCGGAAAGCGCATCGAGCTCTGCAGCACCGACGAGGTGGCGCCTGGCGCGGCACTCAAGGTCGAGATCGAGGATTTGGCGCTGGCGGTGTTCAATGTCGGCGGCCAGTTCTACGTCACTGACGACACCTGCACCCACGGCCCCGGCTCGCTGTCGGAAGGCTATATCGAGGACGACGTGGTGGAGTGCAATTTCCACAACGGCCAGTTCAATATCCGCACTGGCGAAGTGGTCTCGCCGCCCTGCATGGTGCCGATCAAGACCTATCCGGCGACGGTCGTGGACGGGAAGGTGACGATCGAGGTGTGAACCCTCTCTGTCATGCTCCGCGAAGGCGGAGCATCCAGTAGCCGCCGGCGCTTCCGCTAACAGCCTCATCGTTTCGGAATACTGGATCATCCGCCTTCGCGGATGATGACAAGCTAGGTGATTGGGCTGCATCCCATCATCCTCCTAAGCTACCGACGATCCGGCTTTTAGCAGTTGACGAAACGCGCCGTCCCCGCTTGTGTCCCGCCAACAGTTTTTCAGGAGGATCGCCCGATGGCCAAAAACAAGCCGCCGTTCCGCGCCGACGTGGTCGGCTCGATTTTGCGCACCGCGCCGCTCAAGGAAGCGCGGGCCAAGCGCGAGAAGGGCGAGATCACGGCCACGCAACTCAAGGAGGTCGAGGACCGCGAGATCGAGACGATCATCAAGAAGCAGGAGGAGGTCGGGCTGCAATGCGCCACCGACGGCGAATTCCGCCGCTCGTGGTGGCATTTCGATTTCTACGGCATGCTTGACGGCGTGGAGATCCATGAGATCGATCACGGCATCCAGTTTCAGGGCGTGCAGACCAAGCATTTGAGCCCGCGCATCACCGGCAAGCTCGGCTTCTCCGGCAGCCATCCGATGCTGGAGCATTTCAAGTTCCTCAAGGCGCATACGCGCGTCACGCCGAAAATGTGCATCCCGTCCGCGGCGACCATGCATTTCCGCCTCGAGCCGAATGCGATCGCCACCAAGGAATACGCCGACCGCGACGCCATCTTCGACGATCTGGCGAAGACGTATCGCCAGGCGATCCGCGGCTTCTATGACGCCGGCTGCCGCTATCTGCAGATCGACGACACCGCCTGGGCTTATTTGTGCTCGCAGGCCGAGCTGAAAAAAGCGCGCGACCGCGGGCTGGACGCCGACAATCTGGCCAAAGATTATGCCCGCGTCATCAACAGCTCGCTGGAAGGCAAGCCGGCCGACATGACGGTCACGACGCACATCTGCCGCGGCAATTTCCGTTCGACCTGGATTTCCGAAGGCGGCTACGAACCGGTCGCCGAAATTTTGCTCGGGCATTTGAATTACGACGGCTATTTCCTCGAATACGACACCGCGCGCGCCGGCGGCTTTGAGCCGCTGCGCTTTTTGCCCAAGGGCAACAAGATTGTTGTGCTCGGGCTGATCACGACAAAATCCGGCAAGCTGGAAAAGAAGGACGACGTCAAACGTCGCATCGAGGAGGCGACCAAATTCGCCGCGCTCGATCAGCTCTGTCTCTCGCCGCAATGCGGCTTTGCTTCCACCGAAGAGGGCAACGTGCTCGCCGAGGAGGAGCAATGGGCGAAGCTGCGCATGGTGGTCGAGATCGCCGATGAAGTGTGGGGCTGAGCAGCAATTTCGGCAACGACGCGAAGACAGCCGCCACTGCAGCATCGCGCGCTAGCTAAAATTCTCCGCCAAAAAGATCGCCCGCGGTGGTGCCGCAGGCGATCTCAGTTTTCGATCGCGATGTATGCTCGGCGCTTTGACCGGCATCTTCAGTTCTTCTGCGGAGCCTGCGGCGCCGGCGGATTGGCGGCTTGCGGGTTCGCCGCGAGATAGTCTTCATAGGTGCGGCCGGCATAGTTCGGCGTCGTCGGCACCACGGTCATCGGCACTGCCGTCGCCGCGACCGGGGTTGTCGGCGCTTGCGACGCGTCGGAGCTTGAGTAGACCGAAGCGCTCGCCGATTCCTTGGTGCAGACATCGGCGAACACCACGAGGCCGCTCGGCGTGTAGTTCTTGGTCAGGCAAGTGCACGGACCGGGCGTGGGCGCGGTCACGACGGCAGGCGCTTCCTCGACGACGTCGTCGACGACGATCCAGCGGCCGAAACGGAACACCCAGTGGCCGTGATCGTGATGGTGGAAGCCCCAAATGGGGAAACCGGGACGGCCGGGGCGGCCCGGGTTGAGGATCGGAATGATCGGACGGCCGACGCGGCCGGGGAAGCGGGCCATTCCCATGCCGCCGCCACCGATGGAGCGGCCAGCGAATCCGCCGCCACCGAAGCCGCGGCCGCCGCCGCCACCGAAACCGCCGCCACCGCCGAAGCCGCGGGCGTCGGCCGATTGAGAAGCAAGCATCGCCACCGCGAGCGTAGCGGCAGAAGCGAGAGTGAGGATCGTTTTGCGTGACATGGTCGTTCTCCGAGGGTTTGAGTTCCAATACCCGTGGGACAGGCGCGTCGGAGAAAGGTTCAAGCGATTTTTTCGATCGGCGGAATCGGCGCGATTCCTCGGCAGAAGAAGGTGGCTCAGGGCGGCCGGGCGAAAAAAACCCAAAATGCCCGGCAAAATGCCCGGTGGCGGCCCTTGAGCTTGCTCAACTGCGCCTGAACGGCGAAACTTGCGGCCAGCACCCGGCCGCCCGGCGCCAGCACCAGCCGCGCAGAGTTTTTTCCTTCTGCCTTGAACCTGCGCGCCCCCCGGCTGCCTAACCGATGAGTCGATAGCCCTGCCGATGCCGACGACTTCGGACGAGGTTCTGATCGCCAGGATCGCCAAGGGCGACCGGCTCGCCATGGAGGAGCTGTACGGGCGCCATCGTGTTCCGGTCTATCGGTTCGTGCTGCGCATGGTGCGCAACCCGACCGTGGCGGAGGACCTGAACAGCGATGTGTTCCTCGACGTCTGGCGGCAAGCCGGAACGTTCGAGGGGCGCTCCGCGGTTTCGACATGGATCTTCAGCATCGCCCGCTTCAAGGCGCTGAACGCGCTGCAGCGGCGGCCGACGGAGGAACTGGATGACGAGAAGGCCGGCGCCATCGAAGATCAGGCCGACGATCCGGAAATCGCGCTGGCCAAGAAAGACAAGGCCGCGGTGTTGCGGGCGTGTCTGCTCAAACTCACGGCGGAGCACCGCGAGATCGTCAACCTCGTCTACTACCAGCACAAGTCCGTGGAAGACGTTGCCGGAATCGTCGGCATCCCGGAGGCGACCGTGAAGACGCGAATGTTCTATGCGCGCAAGAAATTATCCGAGCTCCTCACCGAGCAAGGCATTGAGCGAGGCTGGCCATGACGACGGTAAAGCAAAGCGAACCGAGCGAGATCGAGCTCCTGCTGCCCTGGTATGCGGCGGGCACGCTGGACGCACGCGAATCGCAACAGGTGGAAAGAGCCCTTGCCAATGATCCGGAGCTCGCAGCCCGCTACGAGTGGGTGCGCGCGGAGCTCGAGCAGGAGACCCATGTCAGCGAGGCCGCGGGCGAGCCATCGGGCCGCGATGTAAAAACACTGTTCGCCAAGATCGACGCGTTGCCGGCGCAAAAGTCTCGTTTATCGATCGATCTCGGCGGCCGCATCGCCGAATTTCTTGCCGCGCTTTCGCCGCGCACCTTGGCCTGGTCGGCGATGGCGGCGGCGCTCGCCATCATGCTGCAGGCGGGAATTTTGGCCGGCATCGTGCTCAAGGACAGGAGCGCGGGCGGCTATGAAACCGCCTCGGCGCCGGCAAACATTCCCGGCGAAGGCTCCTATGTGCTGCTGCGCTTCCAGCCGCAGGCCACGGCCGCAGACGTTGCCAACTTTTTGGCAACCAACAAGCTGAGCATTGTCGGCGGGCCGTCGGCGGGCGGATTATACCGGGTGCGCGTCGCGCCAACCAAACTTGGCAAGGCGGACCTCATGCGGATCGTGCATACGCTGCAGGACAATAAGGTCGTAGGCTTCATCGCCGTGACCGAGTGATGGCGCGGCGCCACATCGGGAGTTTGCCATGCGAAAGAGCGCAATGAGTTTGCGGCCAATTCCGGCGCTGTTGCTCGGCGGTTTGCTCGTGACAGCCTGCTGTATCGCCGGCTCGCATCCGGCGGCGGCGTTCGGCATGGGCGGTTTCGGCGGCCGGCCGATGATGGGCGGCCCGATGATGGGTCCGCGTCCCGGCGCGGGAATGGTAGGGCCGCGTCCTGGCGGCGGCATGCCCGTTGGCCGGCCTCCTGGCATGGGGGGATGGCCAGCAAGACATCCTCCCTTTGTCGGCGGTGGCGGCGGCGGCGGCGGATATGTCGGCAACGGCGGTCCGGTTGGCCCCGGCAACGGCGGCGGTAACCGCAACAACGGTGGCGGCGGGGCGCCGCAACAAGGCAATCAAAATTTCGTTCCCAACGAAGTCATTACCGCGTTTGCGCCGGGCGCGACGCCGCAGGCGATCGGTCTGATCGCGCGGCAGTACGAATTGACGCAACTGGATTCGCAAAGTTTTCCGTTGCTCGGGACGAGCCTGTATCGCTGGCGTCTCGGCGGCGGCCGTACGGTGGCCAACACGGTCCGCGCGCTGGGCGGTGAACGCATCGTCGCTAGCGTGCAGCCGAACTACGTTTTCACATTGCAGGAAGAGACCGCCAAGATTGCCGCCGGCCCGCATGGTGATGCGGCGCAATACGTTCTGGCCAAGCTGCAAAGCGAACAAGCGCAGCAAATCGCAACGGGTAAGGACGTCTTGGTTGCCGTGATCGATTCGGAAATCGATGCAAAACATCCGGATCTCGACCGAACCGTCGTGAAAAGCTTCGACGCGCTGGGCGGCAGCGAAAAACCGCATGCGCACGGAACGTCGATTGCCGGCGCCATTGCGGCGCACGGCAAGCTGTTGGGTATCGCGCCGGGCGCGCAAGTTTTGGCAATTCACGCGTTCGACGATAATCCCGGCGCCGCGCACGGCAGCTCGTTTGCCATTTACAGGGGTTTGCAATGGGCGGCGGATAATGGTGCGCGCGTCGTCAATATGAGCTTCGCCGGCCCCGCCGATCCGGCGCTGCAGCGCATGCTGGCGGCGGCCTACGACAAAGGCATCGTGCTGATCGCGGCCGCCGGCAATGCCGGACCCAAATCGGACCCGCTCTACCCGGCAGCCAATCCCAATGTCATTGCGGTTACGGCGACCGACAGCGATGACCACTTGTTCCCAATGGCCAATCGCGGCCGCCATATCGCGGTTGCCGCGCCGGGGGTCGATATTTTCACGCTCGCGCCGGGGGACGGATATGTCTTCACCACCGGAACCTCGATTGCGGCTGCGCATGTCAGCGGCATCGTGGCGCTGTTGCTCGAGCACAAACCGTCGCTCACGCCGGGCGATATTCGCGCCGCCTTGACGGCCACGGCCCAGCCGCTCGGGCCGCCGCGCCCGGATTCGGACTTTGGCGCCGGCCTGGTGAGCGCCTATCGCGCCGTGCTGTGGCTCGACCGCAGCCCGGCGGCGCCGGCCGACGGCGGCGCGCAAGCGAAGCAATGATCGCTTTTATTGCGCAACAGGATTTGAACCATCGCCCTGCTCTCAGGACTAACGTGCGATCAGTGAATTTGCTGGAGCATCGTCATGAGCGATCTGGAAAAAGACCCGAACAAAGTTCCGCAACGGACCTGGATGGGGATGCCCGTCACTTGGGACTGGAAGAACTGGAACAAAGGGGTGTGGAATACGGACGATCACCGCCTGTTCCCACCCAAGCGCGTCGGCATCGGCTGGACTATTAATTTCCACGAACTGCTGCGGCGATTGCGGGTTGTCGGATAACGGTTCTTAGCGGGCGACGAGCCTTGGCCCGCCGAGCCTCTTGTAAACGTGCACCATCAGCGCCATGGCGAACAGCGGCGTCGCCAGATTGACCACCGGGATCGAGACGAAGGCGGCGATGAACAGGCCGGCGATGAAAACCCGCACCGCGTTGCGCTTGCGCAGCGCCTTCGCCTCTTCGGGCGGGCGGAAGCGCATGGCGGCGAGCTCGAAATATTCGCGGCTGAGCAGCCAGGCCGTGGCGAGAAAGAAGAGCACCGCGCCAAAGCCGGCGAACAGCAAAAACGGCGTCGCGATCAGGTAGACCAGAACCGCGAGCAGCGCCGTCCTGCCGCCTTGGATGATTGCGCGCCACGGCGGCAGCGCCTTGCCGGGTGGATCGGCGGGATAATGCTCGCGCTCGACTTCGTCGGCGATCTGATCGGCGAAGAAGCTCGCCACAAACGCCGTCACCGCCGGCATCAGGAAGACGCTGCCGACGATGATGCCGAGGCTGGCGGCGACCGAGAGCAGCCAAGCCAGCGCGCTCGCCGGCCAGTGCGCCTGCGGCCCGAGCGTGGTCTCGATCGAGGTCGAGCCGGCGCCGAGGAGCCAGATGATCAGC
>JBAUYI010000555.1:0-12956 GCA_049584715.1 Xanthobacteraceae bacterium | reverse complement strand
GCCTGATGGCGCTGACCGCCGCCTGACGGACGCGTTCCGGCGTTTGCCCGGTTACCGGCGCCGGCACTGGGGCGGTTGGCCGGACGATTTTGACCGGCGTTGCCGCGGTTGCCAGCGCCGCCCGGCCTGATCACCTGCTGACCGCCGCTGCCGCGGAAATTCAGCTGCGAGCGATTGCCGCGATTGCCGGCGCCTTGGCGATGGTCGACGCGGGGCTGCCAGGCCGTGCCGGCGCCGCCGCCGCCGGGCCGGACATTGATATTGTTGTTGTTCCAGTTGACCCCGCCGCCCCAGTAATTTCCGCCGTGCCAGCGCCCGAGCGCGTAGCCGGCGCCGAAGCCAATCCCAGCGGCGATGATGCCGGCGCCGATATAGCCGGGCGCGGGCCAGTAATCCGGCGGATAATCCGGATACGGCCAATCGCCATAGACGACGCCGGGGTCGTAATAGGGCACATAGACCATGTCGGGGTCAGTCGGCTCGATGGCGATGACCTGCCTGTTCTGGACCTGCTGGACTGTGACTTTCTGTTGCTTGGTCGATTGCAGCTTGTTGTTCGCTTGCGCCTTGGTGCGCAGGCGCTGGATGGCGTCCATCACATCGGCCTGCTGGGCGACCACCGCATCGCCGAGCTTTTCCGTCCAGTCGAGCTTGCCGCTCATCATCTGCAGCACGTCCGGCGTCGCCACCAGCGACTTGATGCTGTCATCCCACGATTGTTTGTCGACCGCCGCCTTCAACGCGTCGCCTTTGAGATTCTTGTTCGCTTCGAGCCAACGCTCGGCTTGCACGATGTCGAGCGGATAGGCCGACGCCATCAACACTTGGGCGAGCAGAGGATCGGGATAGAGCGCGATCGGCGCGACCAGCTGATCGAGCTCGGCGGGTTTCAGCAGTTGCGCGGTGGATGCGGCCGCTGGCGGCGCGGAGGTTTGCGCCATCGTGCAGGTCGGTGCGAGGATGATTGCTGCCAGTGCCAGCCATCGGATGGTCGACAAAACCATGTACGCCTCCCTTACTGCTTACACATTCGACGCGTCCGCGTCGCCTTAGGCTTCTTCTCGTCGTATAGCGGCGATTCTTTGCGCTATTGCAGAAGGCTCGCCGTCATTGCCAGCTCAACGTCACGCCGACGTCTCCCGGTATGCCGCCGGGAAAGTCGACGATCTGGAACCTCAGTTTGTAGCCGCGCGGCTTGAGGTGTTTCTGCCAGAATTCATAGAGCTCCTTGGGCAATCCGGTGAGCGTGCTTTCCCAGCCGGCTTCCTGCTGATTGATGGCGCGGCCGCGATCGGTGCAAAGCTTATTGGGAAAGCGCGTGATGAAAACCTCGGTCAGGCCGTTATTGGCGGCGCGTTGGATGATCGCCGCCGCGCGCTTCATTCGCTCCTCGTCGGAAACGCCGGACGGTTTTGCGAACCTTTCCATCAAAGCCTGCTTTTCGGCTTCCTCGGCAGTCTGAGCCTTCAGAGCCGTGGACGCTTTTTCGGCCTCGCGCAAGGCAATCTGCTTCATCAGATCTTTGGCTGTCGGCAACGCGTCCAGCGGGTTGCCGCTCTTTGCCTGCTTTGTCTCAGCCATCGCCGTGCTCCTCATCGGGCGAACTGTCGCATTCGAAATTCAGTGCCGTATCAGTCGTCAAACCGATGCCGGCGTTCTTTGATCTATCGCAATTACTTAAACAGCGAACGATGCATTTTAGGCACCGCCGCCAATGCGAAAGGCTAGGCTATTGTAGCACTGCGCGCAATGCGGGATGATGCACCGACGCTGCCAGGCTCAAGACGATGGCGGGGCAAGCCATAGGAGCGTTCCATGCGGTTCGGCGATCTTTCGGCTTTGCGTAAGCGCATGAGCGATCGCGGCTTTGCGGTGCGGAAAAATTCGCGCTCGTGCGCCCTTGCTGTCGCGGTGCTGGCGCTAAATGTCGCAGCCGCCGTTCCGGCCACCGCGCAACAGGCCCAGCCGACCGCGGTTCCAGTCGGCACGGTCTATGCCGAGCGGCAGCCGATCTCGAACATCCGCGATTTTGTCGGACGCGTCGAAGCCACCGGCCGCGTCGACATCCGCGCCCGCGTGCAAGGCTATCTGGAGCAGGTGCTGTTCAAAGAGGGCGACATCGTCAAGAAGGGCGACCAGCTCTACCAGATCGAAAAAGGCTTGTTTCAGGCCGCCGTCGAGGCAGCCAAGGGCGCGTTGGAGCGCAGCAAGGCGGCGAAGACGCTGACCGCGATCCAGTTGCAACGCGCCCAGGAATTGTTGGAGAAAAACGCCGGCACCGCGGTCGCGCGCGATCAGGCGCTGGCCGCAGATCAGCAGGCGCAGGGCCAGGTCCTGGCCGACCAGGCCAATCTCGACACCGCCAATATCAACCTCGGCTATACCGACATCGCCTCGCCGATCGCGGGCAAAGTCAGCAAGACCAATGTCACGGCCGGCAACGTCGTCGGGCCCGATAGCGGTATCCTGACGCTGATCGTCAGCCAGGATCCGATGTACATCAGTTTCCCGGTCAGCCAGCGCGAACTCTTGCAGGCGCAGTTGAGCGGACGCATGGGGGATATCGCCGGCATCAAGATCAAGATCCGTTTTGCCGACGGCTCGACCTACAAGCACGAAGGCACGGTCAATTTCGTCGACGTCTCGGTCGATCGCTCAACCGATACGGTGCTGGCGCGCGCGATCATGCCGAATCCCGACGGCGCCTTGATCGACGGCCAATTGGTCAGCGTCGCGGTGGAAGCCGGCGCGCCGCAGGACAAGGTGGTGGTGCCGCAGGCGGCGCTGATCGCCGATCAGCAAGGCGTCTATGTGTTTGCGGTCGAGGACGGCAAGGCGGTTGTCAAGCGGATCAAGACCGGCGGCGAAAGCGGTGCCAACACCGTCGTCAATGAAGGCTTGAAAGGCGGCGAACAGATCATCGTCGAAGGGCTGCAGAGCATTCGTCCCGGGCAGGCGGTTCAGGCCTCGCCGGCGGCGACCAGCCTGAACCGGTCCTAAATCCGATGTTGTCCTCAATCTTCGTCGACCGTCCGCGGCTCGCCATCGTC
Organism: Xanthobacteraceae bacterium; assembly: GCA_049584715.1. Lineage (GTDB taxonomy): Bacteria > Pseudomonadota > Alphaproteobacteria > Rhizobiales > Xanthobacteraceae > BOG-931. Next base: position 9,906 of record JBAUYI010000555.1, on the reverse strand, counting down.
ATCGCCGTCGTCACCACGATCGCCGGCTTGCTGGCGCTCTACGCCATCCCGCTGGCGCAGTATCCGGATATCGTGCCGCCGCAGGTCGCGGTGACGACGCTTTATCCCGGCGCCAATGCGGCGGTGGTGGAAGCGACTGTCGCCCAGGTCATCGAGGCGCAAGTCGTCGGCGTCGACAAGATGATCTACATGAAGAGCACGAGCGGCGACGACGGCAGCTACGCGCTGACCGCTTCGTTCGAGCTCGGCACCAATCCCGACATCAACACCGTCAACGTCAACAACCGGGTCCAGGTGGCGCTGGCGCAACTGCCGCCGGACGTGCAGCGTCAGGGCGTCACGGTCAAAAAGAAATCCTCGGCGCTGCTCGGCGTCATCGCGGTCTATTCGCCCAAGCACACCTACGATCCGCTGTTCCTCTCCAATTACGTCACCATCAATCTGCTCGACCGGATCAAAAGCACGCCCGGCGTCGGCGACGCCACGATCTGGGGCCCGCAGGATTACGCCATGCGCGCCTGGGTGCGCACCGATCGGCTGACCGGGCTCAACCTGACCACCGGCGACGTCATCAACGCGATCCAGTCGCAGAACGTCCAGGCCGCGGTCGGCCGCATCGGCGCCCGGCCGATCTCCGACGATCAGCAGCTGCAGCTCAATATCCAGACCAAGGGCCGCCTCGCCACGGTGGAGGAATTCGCCAATATCGTGATCCGGACCAATCCCGACGGCTCGGTGCTTCGCCTCGGCGATGTCGCGCGGCTCGAGCTTGGCGCCGCCAATCTCGATCGCGACACCAGGCTCAACGGCGGCCCGGCGTCGGCCATTGCGATCTATCAATCGCCCGGCGCCAATGCGATCAACACCTTGAAGGCGGTGAAGGATCGCATCGCCGAGGCGGAGAAGCGGTTTCCCGACGATTTGACCTGGAAAATCACTTACGACCCCACAGTGTTCGTCACCGACACTATCCACGAGGTGCAAAAAACCCTGATCGAGGCTTTCATCCTCGTCGTCATCGTGGTCTTCCTTTTCCTCGGCAGCGTTCGCGCGACTCTCATCCCGACCTTGGCGGTGCCGGTCAGTCTGATCGGAACGTTCATCGCGCTATTGGCGGTCGGCTATTCGGCCAACACCGTGTCGTTGCTCGCCATCGTGCTGGCGATCGGCATCGTCGTCGACGACGCGATCGTGGTGGTGGAAAACGTCGAACGGGTGATGGAAGAGCATCCGGAGCTGACGCCGGCCGAGGCGACCAAGCGCGCCATGGCCGAGATCACCGCGCCGATCATCGCCATCACGCTGGTGCTGCTGTCGGTGTTCGTGCCGGTGGCGTTCATTCCCGGAATCTCCGGCGAATTGTTCCGGCAGTTCGCAGTGACGGTGGCGGTATCAATGTTCCTGTCGGCGATCAATGCGCTGACATTGTCGCCGGCGCTGTGCGGCGTATTGCTGCGGCCGCATCACGGGCCGCGCCGCGGCGTCATGGGTTATGTGATGCGCTCGATTGATCGCGTCCGCGATGGTTACGGTGCCGCGGTCGCGCGCATCGTGCGCTTTTCGATCATCGGGCTTGCCATGGTGGCGGTCGCCACCGCCGGCATCGTCGGGCTGGCCAAATTCACGCCGACGGGTTTTTTGCCCGAGGACGACCAGGGCGCGCTGTTCGTCGTCGTGCAATTGCCCGGCGGCGCCTCGGTGGCGCGCACCACTGACGTCATCGAGCGCGCCGAGGCGATCCTCAAGGACGAGCATGCCGTCGAAGACGTCACTTCCGTCATCGGCTTGAACTTCATCGACAACTTTTCGCAGGCCAATGCCGGCTTCATGGTGGTCACGCTCAAGCCGTTCGAGGAGCGCAAGGACAAATCGTTCGGCGTCAACGCCTTGATCGGGCGGCTCAACGAAAAATTCGGCCAGATCCAGGGCGGCAGGGTGGTACCGCTGGCACCGCCGCCGATCCTCGGCCTCGGCACCGGCGGCGGTTTCGCCTACGTGATGGAGGACTTGCGTGGCGGCGATGCCAAGGCCATGGCGCAGGCGCTGCGCGGGCTCACAGTCGCTGCGAACCAGGACCCGTTGCTCAGCCGCGTGTTCAGCACGTTCTCGGCGACCAATCCTTCGATCTATCTCGATATCGATCGCGACAAGGCCCAAATCATCGGCGTGCCTTTGAGCGCGGTATTCCAGGCGCTGCAGGCGTCGCTCGGCGGCTACTTCGTCAACAACTTTAATCTTTTTGGCCGCACCTGGCAGGTCCAGGTGCAGGCCGAGGCCGCCGATCGCTCGAGCGTCGACGACATCTACCGCATCAACGTGCGCAACAACGACGGCAAGATGATCCCGTTGCGCAGCCTCGCCGAGGTCCGCCTCGTCGTCGGTCCACCGGCCCTGATCCGCTACAACAATCTGCGCGCTGTGACCGTGCAAGGCTCGCCGGCGCCTGGTATTTCGTCCGGTCAGGCGTTGAATGCGATGGAAGCCGTCGCCGCGAAAACGCTGCCGCAGGGCTATGCCGGCGAGTGGACCGATACCGCGTTCCAGGAAAAGCGCGCCGAGGGCAAGACTGCGATCATTCTCGGCTTTGCCGTGCTGTTCGCCTACTTGTTCCTGGTCGCGCTGTATGAAAGCTGGACCATTCCGGTGCCGGTGCTGCTGTCGGTGTCGGTCGGCGTCTTGGGCGCGTTCGCCGCCATGCTGATCGGCGGGTTGACGCTCGATCTGTATGCCCAGATCGGCATGGTCGTGCTGATCGGCCTTGCCGCCAAGAACGGCATTCTGATCGTCGAATTTGCCAAGGAGCAGCGCGAGAAAGGCGTTCATCTGCTCGAAGCCGCGACCGAAGGCTCGCGGCTGCGCTTCCGGCCGGTGATGATGACGTCGTTTGCCTTCATCCTCGGTCTCCTGCCGCTGGTGGTCGCCAGCGGCGCCTCGCAACTGGCGCGGCGCGACGTCGGCACGCCGGTGTTCGGCGGCATGATTCTGGCGTCCTTCATCGGCATATTCGCTATTCCTCCGCTCTACGTCTTCTTCCAGGCGATCCGCGAACGGCTGCGGCCATCATCGCGGCCGCAGGAAAAACCGGCACCGGAGCGAAGTGGCGTCTAACGCGGAGTTTTGACATGGCGAAGAAACCCAAGACCGCGAAACACAAGACCGCCGCCAATGGCCAAGGCGAGAAAATGAAACGCAAGGCCTATGAAAAGGAGCTGCGCAAGCTTCAGGTCGAGCTGTGCCATCTGCAGGACTGGGTGAAGGCAACCGGCGCGCGCGTCATCATCGTGTTCGAAGGCCGCGACGCCGCCGGCAAGGGCGGCACCATCAAGGCGCTGACCGAGCGGGTCAGTCCACGCGTTTTTCGCGTCACGGTGCTGCCGGCGCCGTCGGATCGCGAAAAGAGCCAAATGTACATGCAACGCTACATCGAGCGCTTTCCGGCCGGCGGCGAAATCATCATCTTCGATCGCAGCTGGTATAATCGCGCCGGCGTCGAATATGTCATGGGCTTTGCCACCGAGGAGCAGCACAAGCGCTTCCTGAAACTTTGTCCGCAAATCGAGCAATACGTCATCGACGGCGGTATCACCTTGATCAAGATCTGGCTCGAGGTCGGGCAGGAGGAACAGGAAAAGCGCTTCTTGAAGCGTATCAGCGATCCGATGCGCCAATGGAAGCTGAGCCCGATGGATCTGGAATCGTACCGGCGCTGGTACGACTACTCGAGGGCGCGCGACCTGATGCTCGCGGCGACCGACAGTAAGCACACCCCGTGGCACATCGTGCGCTCCGACGACAAACGCCGCGCCCGGCTCAACTGCATTTCCCATATCCTCTCGCTCTTGCCCTATAAGAAAGTCAAACGGGAGCAGGTCAAGCTTCCCAAGCGTTCCAACAAGCATCGCTACGACGACGTGACATCCATCAAGGATCGGCATTTCGTCGCCAGCAGGTATTGAGCGTTCTGCAGCGCGGAACGCCCGATTTGGTAACATCACAATGACACCGCCCGTGCCGGAAGACGCCAACAAAATCGCCGCGGCCGACGGAGCGGATACCACATTTATTGTTGCCGCCATCCGCATCGGATGCGTGGCGCTCTTGGCCTACTGGTCGTGGCTGTTGCTGCAACCGTTCCTGTCGATCATCGTCTGGAGCGTCATCTTCGCGGTCGCGCTTTATCCGGTGTTCGACTGGCTGGCCGGAAGGCTGGGCGGGCATCGCGGCGTGGCTGCGGCGACGATCACGATTTTCAGCCTTGTCCTCATCTTCGGCCCAGTCACCTGGCTCGGCGTCAGCCTGGGCGACAATCTGCGAACGCTTTATGCGCGGCTCGCCGACGGCAGCCTGACCATTCCGCCGCCCTACGAGTCGGTCCAGGCCTGGCCGGTCGTTGGCGCGGAGGTCTATCAAATCTGGTACCTCGCTTCGACCAACATCAAGGAGCTGCTCGGCGAGTGGGTGGAACAACTCAAAGTGATCGGCTCGAGCGTGCTGGCCATTGCCGGCACAGCCGGCCTGGATCTGGTCAAGTTCATCATCGGCATTTTCGTTTCGGGATTTCTGTTCGTGCCAGGGCCGGCGTTGGTGCTGTCGGTCAAGAACGCCGTGCGCCATATTTCGACGGACCGCGCCGAAGAGTTTGTCGAATTGACCGGCGCGACGATCCGCAACGTGTCGCGCGGCATCATCGGAATTTCGGCCCTGCAGGCGCTGCTCGCCGGCATCGGCTTGCTGGTGGCCGGTGCGCCCGCCGCCGGCCTGCTCAGCTTTTTGGTTCTGCTGTTCGGTATCATTCAAGTCGGCCCGTGGGTCATTTTGGTGCCGGTGATCATTTGGAGCTGGTTTGCGCTGGCAAAAACGGCAGCGGTGATATTCACCATCTATACGGTGCCGATAATGGTGTTGGACAACGTGCTGCGCCCGTTGGTGATGGCGCGTGGGCTTTCGACACCGATGCCGGTGATATTGATCGGCGTCATTGGCGGTGCGCTCGCGCACGGGCTCATCGGCCTATTCATCGGCCCGATCGTGCTGTCCATCGCCTGGCAGTTGCTGGTGGCATGGATGCGTGAGGGGACTGACGGGATGGATACGGCTGCCGCCGGCAAGCAGGATTAGCGGTAGAAGCGAAGCCGAGTGCCCTGCCGCCGCAATTTCATCTATCTTGGCGGCGCCAAACTAACCGTCCCATTTCCCGGCAATTCGCTTAAGATCGCCTCGTAGCGACCATTCGCATCCGCAAGGGCTTTCGTCATGACCCATCGGGCGCTCGCGACCACGACGCTGGCCCTGGCCGCTTTCCTTGCCGGCTGCGGTCAGAACAACCAATACGCCGCGCCGCCGCCGCCGAAGGTTACCGTTGCCTTGCCCGTCGCCCAGGACGTCACGCGCTATTTCGACGCCACTGGAAACGCAGCCGCGGTCAACTCGGTCGATCTCGTCGCGCGCGTGCAGGGTTTCGTCCAGGCCATCGGATATACCGACGGCCAATTCGTCAAGAAAGGCACGTCGCTGTTCACCATCGAGCCCGAGCCTTATCGGCTCAAAGTTGAGGCCGCCAAGGCGGCCGTCACCAGCGCGCAAGCGACGCTGACGCAAGCGCAGGCCGAATATCAGCGCCAGGCCGACCTGATTCAGAAGCAGGTCTCGACCCAGGCCAATTACGACAAGGCGCTGGCGCAGCGCGATTCGTCGCAAGCCGACCTGCAATCGGCGCAGGCCAACGAGCGGCAGGCCGAGATCAATCTCAGCTATACCGACGTCACCGCGCCGTTCGACGGTTTTGTCTCCGCCCGTCAGGTGTCGATCGGTCAATTGGTCGGAGCAAACTCGCCGACCGTGCTCGCCACCATCGTGCAGCTCGATCCGATCTGGGTGAATTTCACTGCGAGCGAGAGCGACGCGCTGCAGGTGCGCGCCAATCTCGCGCGCTCGGGCCGCACCACCGCCGATCTCATCGGCGATCCTGTCGAGGTCGCCCTGCAAAACGAGACCGATTTTCCGCACGAGGGCAAGCTCGACTACGTCGCGCCGTTCGTCGATCCTTCGACCGGAACGCAGGCCGCGCGCGCGATCCTGCCGAATCCCAACCGTGCCCTGGTGCCCGGCTATTTCGTGCGCGTGCGCGTGCCATCGAAGCCGATCCCGGCGCTGCTGGTGCCCGACGTCGCGCTCGGCAGCGATCAGGGCGGCCGCTACGTGCTGGTCGTCAACAAGGATAACGTGGTCGAACAGCGCCAGGTCGAGGCCGGCCAGTTGGTCGGCGATCTGCGCGTCATCGACAAAGGCCTGACCAAGGACGATCGCGTCGTCATCGGCGGCATCATGCGCGCGATCCCGGGCCAGAAGGTCGATGCCGAGCTGAGCCCGCCTGCGGTCAAGAACTAGCGCCTGGAGACTCGGCAATGATCTCCAAATTCTTCATCGAGCGTCCGGTGCTGGCGAATGTGCTCGCCATCCTGATGATTCTGATCGGCGCCGTCGCGCTCTACGCCTTGCCGGTGGCGCAATATCCCGACGTGGTGCCGCCGACCGTGCAGGTGACGACGCGCTATCCCGGCGCCAGCGCGCTGACGCTGCTCGACACCGTGGCGCTGCCGATCGAGCAGCAGGTCAACGGCGTCGAGGACATGATCTACATGCAATCGACCAGCGCCAGCGACGGCAGCTACACGCTCACCGTTACGTTCAAGATCGGCACCGATCTCGATAACGCGCAGGTCCTGGTGCAGAACCGTGTCGCCAGCGCGCTGGCGCAGCTGCCGACCCCGGTTCAGGCCCAGGGCGTCACGGTGCAGAAGCGCTCGACCGCGATCCTGCTGTTCGTCACCTTGACCGCGCCGGACGGCCGCTACGACAGCCTTTATCTGGCCAATTACGCCACCATCAGGCTCAAGGACGAATTGGCGCGGCTGCCGGGCGTCGGCAACGTCAACGTGTTCGGCGCCGGACAATATTCCATGCGCATCTGGCTCGATCCGGAGAAGCTCAAGGCGCGCAGCCTCAACGCCCAGGACGTGGTGGTGGCGCTGCAGCAGCAGAGCCAAGAGGTCACCGCCGGCCAGGTCGGCATGCCGCCGACGCCGCCGGGCGTCAATTTCCAATACACCATCGATCTGTCCGGCCGCCTCACCGATGTGCGGCAGTTCGAGAACGTCATCGTCAAGACCGGCGATAACGGTCAGATCACCCGCATCAGCGACGTCGGCCGGGTCGAGCTCGGCGCCCAGACCTACAGCCAGTATTTCAACCTCGACGGCAAGCAGGCCGCCGGCATCGGCATCTATCAGTCGCCCGGCGCCAACGCGCTTGACGTCGAGCACGCGGTCAAGGCCAAAATGGAAACCCTGTCGCGCGATTTTCCGCAGGGGCTGGTCTACGCCGTCCCATTCGACACCACGATCTTCGTCAATGCGTCGATCCACGAAGTTTACAAGACGCTGATCGAGGCCGGCGTCCTGGTGCTGATCGTCATCATGGTGTTCCTGCAGGACTGGCGCGCCATGCTGATCCCGGCGACCACCGTGCCGGTGACCATCATCGGCGCCTTTGCCGCCATGTATGCGCTCGGCTTCACCGTGAATTTTTCGACGCTGTTCGCCATCTTGCTGTCGATCGGCATCGTGGTCGACGACGCCATCGTCGTGGTCGAGGGCGCCGCGCACAATGTCGAGAAGGGCATGAGCGGCCACGATGCGGCGATCCGCGCCATGGACGAGCTGTTGGGACCGATCATCGGCATCACGCTGGTGCTGATGTCGGTGTTCCTGCCGGCGGCGTTCCTGCCCGGCCTGACCGGCCGCATGTACGCGCAATTCGCTCTGGTGATCGCGGCGACGGCAATGTTGAGCGCGATCAACGCGGTGACGCTCAAGCCGACGCAAGCGGCGCTGTGGCTGCGCCCGCCCATCCCTCCCGAACAACGCAATGCATTTTATCGCGGCTTCAACGCCGTCTATGGCCGCATCGAACACCACTATGCCGGCGTGATCGGCCGCATGGCATCCCATGGCGGCCTGATGACCATCATCGCCTTCGTCATCATGGGTTTTGCGTTTTTCGGACTGTCCCGCGTGCCGACCGGCTTCTTGCCGATCGAGGACCAGGGCTATCTCCTGGTCGCCGTGCAGTTGCCCGATGGTGCGGCGCTCGCGCGCACCCAAAGGGTGCTCGAACAGGTCTCGGAGATCGCGAAAAAAGATCCGAGCGTCGCCCAAGTGATCGCCATCTCGGGCGTCTCCGCGCTCGACAATAATGCGACGCTGGCCAATGCCGGCGTCGCCTATGTGGTGCTCAAGGATTGGAGCGAGCGCGACGATCTGCGCACGCTCTTCCCGCGCCTGTCGGCGGCGCTCGCCGATATCGATGCGCGAGTGATTACGCTGCCGCCGCCGCCGATCCAGGGCATCGGCAATGCCGGCGGCTTCACGCTCCAGGTGGAGCTGCGCGACGGCAGCACCGATTTCACCAAGCTGCAGAGCATCACCAACACGATGGTCGCCAATGCGCAGTCGCAAAGCGCGCTGCAGCGCGTCTCGACCTCGTTCCGCGCCACCGCGCCGCAATTGCGCGTCGAGGTCGACAGGGTCAAGGCGCAGACGCTGCACGTCTCGGTCGATCAGGTCTTTGCCACGCTGGCGATCTATCTGGGCTCGTCCTATGTGGTGCAGTTCAACAAGTTCGGCCGCGTCTTTCAGGTCTATGCCCAGGCCGACGCCACGTTCCGGTTGCGGCCACGCGACATCGAGAACCTGTCGGTGCGTAACCAGCAAGGCAACATGGTGCCGCTCGGCACGGTCGCCGCGATCACGCCGGCGGTCGGCGCGCCGCTGATCTCACTCTACAATCTCTATCCGTCATCGAGCATCATCGGCCTGCCGGCGGCAGGTTTTTCCTCCGGCGAGGCGATCCGGCTGATGGAGGAGAATGCGGCGAAAACCTTGCCGCCGGGCGCCGGCACCGAATGGACCGCGATGTCGTACCAGGAGAAGATCGTCGGCAACCAGATGTACTTCGTGTTCGCCATGGCGCTGCTCTTGGTTTATCTGGTGCTGGCCGGGCAATATGAAAGCTGGTACGCGCCGCTCTCCGTCATCCTCTCGGTGCCGCTGGCGCTGGTCGGGCCGGTGCTGGTGCTCAAAGGGCTTCGCATCGACAACAATCTCTATACCCAGATCGGCCTGATCCTGTTGATCGCGCTCTCAGCCAAGAACGCCATCCTGATCGTCGAGGTGGCGCGCGAGCATCGCGTGCGCGACAACCGGTCGATCGTCGATGCGGCCATCGATGCCGCCCGCGCCCGGTTCCGGCCGATCCTGATGACATCGTTTGCCTTCATCCTGGGCGTCGCGCCGCTGGTGGTCGCCAGCGGGGCAGGGGCCAGCGCCCGCAAATCGATCGGCATTACCGTGTTCTCCGGCATGATCGCCTCGACCTGTCTCGCCGTCCTGTTCGTGCCGTCGCTGTTCGTGGTGATCCAGCGCTTCGAGGAATGGCTCGCCGCGCGCAAGCATCCGCGCATCCAGCCGGCGGAATGATGCGGCCGAATGCGGCAGACAGTCACAATTTGGTCGCACGTTGCGCTATGTTAGGCGGCGTTAATCCAGCGAAATGTCGATGAACCGCTCCATTTCCTTCATCGTGGCCGCACTCCTATGTGCGTTGTGGGGCGGTGCCGCGCGCGCGCAAATGTCCCAAGCCGACCTTTTGACCCGCATCGATCGCCTCGAGGCGGCGCTGCGCGAGCTCACCGGCACGGTGGAGCAGTTGCAATACCGCAATCAGCAGCTCGAGCAGCAGCTCCGCGCGCTGCAGGACGCCAGCCAGACCGGCGCCCGGCCGCCGGCGTCGCCTCAACCGCAGCCGCCGCCGCCGCGCCCGAGCGCGCAATATTCGCCGCCACCTGCC
>JBAUYI010000554.1:0-8612 GCA_049584715.1 Xanthobacteraceae bacterium | reverse complement strand
TCCGAAAACTGGCATCCACTTTTCGGGATCATGCTCTAAAGGTAGCGGCGCAAATCTGCGGCGGCGGCGTCAGCGGTTCGCTTCAAGTCGAAGGGCGCGACGAACTGGCCGTTCTTGTCCATGAGATAAACGATGGCGGTGTGATCCATCGTGTAATCGCCACCGTCGAGCGGAACTTTCTTGGCGTAGACCCGGTACGCCCTGATCGCCGCGTCTATCGACGCCTGATCGCCGGTCAGCGCGCGCAGATGCGGATCGAAATTGGACAGATAGTCCTTGAGCACGGCCGGCGTGTCGCGGCCCGGATCGACGGTGATGAACAAAGCACCGGCACGATCCGCATCGGGCCCGAGCTTTTTCAGAACCTGCGACACATCGAACAGGGTGGTCGGGCAAATATCCGGGCAGTGGGTGAAGCCGAAGAACACCAGGAACGGACGGCCCTTCATGTCCTGGTCGGTCACCGGCTTGCCGTTCTGGTCCTCGAGATGAAACGGCCCGCCGACGCCGGCGACCGCCTGGCCGATCGGCGACGGCACGTGTTTGCTGAAAACCAGGATGGCGCCGAAGAACAGCACGAGGCCGCTGAGGAAGGCGGCGAGCAGCAGCGCGACGCGGGAGGTCTTGTCGTTCACCGGCATTCTCCACTCATCCGAAGCATGCGGCAAAGCCGGCCCGGATGGTTTCGAAAAAGACCGTCGCCCCGTAATGCGCCCAGAGCATAACCGTGCCCACAAGCGCAAGCGCAACCACCGCGCCGGCCAGCCATAACGGCCGCGACATCGAAGGTGAACGGGGTGCGACGGTCTCGGGCATCGGTAAGGTTCCGGTTAGCCCGTACATATGCCGGAACCGGACGAGCGACAACTGCGGCCGGTGTCGCCCCCGGCCGCCTTCCGCTTACTGGCAGGGGTGATAAAGCGCCGTAAGCTCGTGGCCGCGCAGCTCAATGATTTTTGGCGTCAGGCCACCGTGATGACCGATCCAGGCGCGGATTTGCGCCGGATAATGCCGCATCACCAGGGCGCTACCCTCGCGGGTCGGCACCAGCTCGCGCGACGCGTCATCGTAATAGGAAGCGGCATGGAACCCGAGCACCGCGCGCTGGGTGACGCAGACATGGTCGCGCGGCACGATCCCGGTCAGCAAGGTGCAGGCCGACAGGCATGGACCGTCGATGACGATATGCTCGCCGGACGCGCGCGCCGCCTCGAACTTGCGAATGTAGGAAGTGACTTCGCCGCCCGGATCGCCGACGATGCGAATCTCCGCCGACGCCACGGAAGGTGCCGCGATGGACGATGCCATAAAGCTTACGACTGCCGACGCCAGCGCGCCGGCCAAAGCGACCTGCCATTTCATCGGTCACCCTCTCCCCGTTCAATCGCACGCGCCCCTGCGGTCGTATTATGCCAAGACTTCGAGGTTACGTTAAGTTTATTCGCAAAACGATCGCAGGGTTTTCTGCTGTTTCTTTTTGCATCGCGGCTCGGTTCCCTACGGGAACTGGACGCCTGCTCGCGGCCATGCGCGGACGGCGGCACAAAGGGATGCTATAAGGAACCAACGATCAGGGACGCGGAGGCGGGAACCGACCATGGCGCGGGACTTCGAAGATCATTGCTGGAAAGACGTTATCGACGCCGACACCATCGCGATCTACCAGGCCTATCGGCGCAAAACCTATGTCGGCGACAATCCCGCAGTGCTCGCCATCGACCTCTACAACAAGGCCTATCTGGGCGGAAACCGCCCGGTGCGCGAGGTCGATCGCGAGTTTTCCGGTGCTTGCGGCGAGCACGCCTGGAAGGCGCTGCCGCTGACCCAAAAACTGTTCGCCGCGGCGCGGCGCGCCCGCGTGCCGGTAATCTACACCACCCGCCATGTCGATACCGGCGGCGTGCAATCGACCAACCGCAATATGGGCCGCCAGCGCGACGACACCTACGACATCAAGGCGGAGCTGGCGCCGCAACCGGGGGAACTGGTGATCTATAAGGAGCGCGCCTCCGGATTCTTCGGCACGCCGCTGATCGCGCACCTGCAGCAGCAGCGGATCAATTCGCTGATCATCTGCGGCGAGAGCACGTCGGGCTGCGTGCGCGCCTCCACGGTGGACGCTTTCTCCTACGGCTTCCACAACGTCGTGGTCGAGGAATGCACCTACGACCGCTCGACGATCAGCCACAAGGTCAATCTGTTCGACCTGCATCACAAATATGCCGACGTGATGCATATCGAAGAGGTCCTGGCCCATCTCGACGGCCTCGCCGTCGAGCGTAAAGTGGCCTGACACCCGACATCCTCCGACAAACTCCCAGAAACGAGCGTCCCCATGTCCACGACCGCCGCACGCCGCACCAACGTTCCCGATTACACCACGGCCTATTATTTCCTCGAGGGCTTAAGCGAAATCGGCATCGATTATCTGTTCTGCAATTTCGGCACCGATCACGCCCCGATCATCAACGAGATGGCACATCGCAAGCAGCGCGGCGAAGTGATGCCCCGCGTAGTGCGCTGTCCGCACGAGAACACCGCAGCCCATATGGCGGCGGGCTACGCCTTTGTCACCGGGCGCGGCCAGGGCGTGCTGGTCCATGTCGATGTCGGCACCGCCAATACCGCCAACGCCATGCATAACATTTATCGCAGCCGGCTGCCGGTGCTGCTGATGGCCGGCAAGGCACCCTACACGGTCAACGACGAGCTGGTCGGCTCACGCGACACCTATGTGCATTTCATCCAGGAGCCGTTCGACCAGGCGAGCCTGGTGCGGCCCTATCTGAAATGGGAATGGACGCTGCCCTCCGGAGTCGTCGTCAAGGAAGCGCTGCGGCGCGCTCATTCGATCATGCAGAGCGAGCCGCGCGGGCCGGTTTATCTGATGATGCAGCGCGAGACGCTGACGCAACGCTGGGCGACCGACGAGATCCGCAGCTATTCCGAAGATCAATTTGCCGCAACGGGCGGCGGCGGCGCCGATCCAAAACTCGTTGCCGCGCTCGCTGACAAGCTCATGACGGCGGACAATCCGATCCTGATCACCGGCTATGCCGGGCGCCACGACCATGCGTCCAAGACGATCGATGCGCTGGCGCAATTCGCCGGCATTGCGGTGTACGAAGCCAATATGACCAACAATATCTCCCACGACAGCCCGTGCTTCGTCGGCTTTTCCCCCGACAAGGCGGTGCCGGATGCCGACGTCGGCATCCTGGTCGACGTCGACGTGCCGTGGTTTCCGAGTGACGTGAAGACCTACGAAAAGTCGTTCTGGGCGCATATCGACATCGATACGCTCAAGCCCGGCTCGCCGATGTGGACATTCCCGGGCAATCTGCGCATGCAGGGCGATTCAGGGCGCATCCTCGAGCAGGTGCTCGACGAACTGAAAGCCAAGGCCACGCCACGCTTCAAGGCCGCCGCCGCGGAGCGCCTCACGCGCATCAAGGCATTACGCGACGAGCGCACTGCGCGCGCCGCAAAGCTGGCGGCGGACAAAGGCAAGCCGGGCGCGATCAATCCGCATTACCTGATGGCGGAGCTCGGCAAGGTGCTCGACGACGACGCCATCATCTTCAACGAGGGCGTCACCAATGCCGGCGCGGTGTTGTTGCAAATCCCGCGCAAGCGGCCCAACACCACGATGCGCTCCGGCGGTGGCGGGCTCGGCTGGTCCGGCGGCCTGGCGCTTGGCGCCAAGCTTGCCGCGCCCGACCGGATGATGGTGCAAATCTCCGGCGACGGTGGGTTTTATTTCGGCAATCCGAGCTCGGTGTTCGCGGTGTCGCAGCAATACAAGCTGCCGATCTTTTCCATCGTCATGGACAATACCGGCTGGAACGCGGTGAAGCAGTCGACGCTGCGGGTGTTTCCCGAAGGCGAGGCCAAGACGGCGAGCGAGTTCGAATCCGAGCTCGCGCCCAAGGTCGCCTTTACCAAGGTCGGCGAGGCGTTCGGCGCCTATGGCGAAGAGATCAGCGACCCCGCCGACGTGCGGGGCGCGATCGCGCGCTGCCTCGAGGAAGTCCGCGGCGGCCGCTCGGCGCTGCTGCACGCGCGCGTGACGAAAATGTAGGTTGTTACAGCCGGCAGAGTAACGGCGTACCGGTATCGACGGCGTTCGACGTCGCGAGCGAAACGCCGGTATATTTTGCCGGATTGCGTTGAACCCGTAGCTTCGTTCCGGCAACGTAACGATAACCGTTACTCGCCAATCTCTTGAGCTGCGCGTTGTTCTGGGACTGCTATGTCACTCAGGTGTCGGTAGCCTAAGTTGTGACGAACAAACAAACAGCAAGCCGGATCACGGCATTTTACGACGGAAAATGCCCGATGTGCGCGACGCTCGCGAACGCGGTGCGCTGTTCTACCCGGCAAGACGCGTTCGACTTGCGCGATATGCACAAGCAGAAGTCGATGCCGTTCGCGCACGACGCCGTCGAGAAGGAAATCCATGTCGTCGATCGAGACGGCCAGACCTATCGCGGCGCGCAGGCGATTCTGATGATCGCAGGCCAATATCCCTGCCTGCGGATGCTTGCCACGATCGGACGGCTTCCCATCGTCCGACCGCTCTTGCCCGTCGGTTACAATATCGTTGCGAGAAACCGCCGCTTCCTGTTTGGCGCGGCCAGCCGCGTTTTTTGGCTGAAAGCAATGATCACGCTGGTCTTTTGCATCGGACTGGTCATGTCCTCTCGCCTGTGGATCGGGCCGCGTACCTATCCGCTGGCTCCCGCGCTGAGCTTTCTACCGTCGTCCATCTATCCGGCCGACCTTTTCCTTTATGTGGCGCTATTTGTCCTGGCAGGCGCAACCTTGGTTTCGGCGAGACCCCAGAAGTTCATTTTCTTGTTTCTCGGCATCGTCGTCGTCTTCTGTCTCTTGGATCAGACTCGGTGGCAGCCGTGGATCTATCAATACGGCTTTCTGCTCGCCGCACTGGCGCTGTTCTCCTGGGACAGTGACGACGTCGAAGGCCGGGAGCGGGCGCTCAACATTGCGCGATTGATCGTCGCCACCACCTATATTTTCTCAGGACTCCAGAAGCTGAATCTCAATTTCATCGACTATGATTTTCCATGGATCGCGGAGCCGATCACCGACGCTTTTCCTGCCGCTCGTGACCTCCTGTACGCCTTGGGAATAGCCGCTCCATTCATTCAAATCGGTTTTGGCGTGGGATTGCTGACAAGGAAATTCCGACGGGTTTCGCTTATCCTTGCTGTTTCCATGCACGCGTTTATTCTCGCGATGTTCGGTCCGTTTGGTCACAACTGGAACAACATTATCTGGCCGTGGACGGCCGCCATGGCTGGCCTCGATCTTCTGCTTTTCACCGGCAATCAGAAGTTCTCTGTCCGCGATATTTTTTGGAGCAATCGACATCCGTATCACGTTTGCGTGCTCATTATATTCGCGATCATGCCGTTCTTTAGCTTCTTCAATCTATGGGATTCCTATCTGTCGTCGGCGCTTTATTCGGGCAATCTGACCGAAGCAACCATTTACGTCGGTGACGAAGGCAGAGAGTCGCTACCGGCAAGCATCAAGGCCTATTTGGTCCATACCTCACCCAATACCAATGTTCTGAACATCCAGCGCTGGGCGATCGAGAACCTCAACGTGCTGCCCTATCCGGAAACCAGAGTCTACAAACAGATCGCCAAATCCGTATGCGCGCATTCGCAAGACCCTGCGGACTTCGTCCTATTGGTCCACGAGCAGCGAATGTTCGGGAGCAAGCCAGAGACGGGTTTCCGCTGCTGGGATCTATGATGCGATTCTTCTTCACAAAGCGCGGGGCCGCCTCCGGGATCAACGCCGCACTATCAAAAGCTACTCGGCCTTTATGTTGGCGTCGTGAATGATCTTGCCGTATTTCTCCATTTCGCTGGCGATGTATGTGGCGAAATAATCCGGCGTCGAGCCGATCGCCTCGAAACCGAGCGCGGTCAGACGCGCCTTGACGTCGGGCTGGACCAAAATTTTGGCGACGCCGGTTTGCAGCTTCGCGGTGATGGCGGCTGGCAAATCCTTCGGACCCCACAGCCCATACCACGACACGAACTCGAAACCCGGCAAGCCGGATTCCTCGACCGTCGGAATGTCCGGCGCCGCGGCTTGTCGCTTGAGGCTTGTGATAGCGAGCGCCTTGATGCGGCCGCCTTGCGCCTGCGGCAGCGACGACAGCATCGGATCGGCGAGCAGCTGGATCTGCCCGCTCATCAGATCGGTCAGCGCCGGGCCGGTGCCCTTATAGGCGATCACCAGCGTGTCGACGTGGGCTTCGCGCTTTAAGAGCTCGATCACCAGATGGCTGGCCGAGCCGATGCTGGTGGTGCCAAACGTGTATTTCTGCGGGTCTTTGCGGACGAGGTCGAAAAAATCTTTCAGATTGTTGGCGGGTACGCTTGGCGTCGTCGAGACGATCAGCGGGCCGGCGGCGATCAGCGTCACCGGCGTGAAATCCTTCACCACGTCGAACGGCACGCTTTTGTACAAAAACGGATTGACGACGTGGAGTGAGGCGGTGAGGAGAAGCGTGTAACCGTCCGGATCGGCCTTGGCGACCACATTGGCGCCGACATTGCCCGAGGCACCGCCGGCGCGGTTTTCGACGATGAAATGCGGCCCAACGGTCTGATTGAGCTGATCGACGATGATGCGCGCCACGCCGTCGACCGATCCGCCCGGCGGGAATGGCACGACCACCGTCACGGTACGGGTGGGGTAATCCTGCGCCGAGACCGCCGGCGCAAACGCGAGAACGGCACACGCCACGGCAACCGAGATGATACGTCTCACGACCATTCCCTTTCTAACTAGAACGCTCCCGGATAGCTTCCGCCATCGATCAGCAGGTTCTGGCCGGTGATATAGCCGGCGTGGGTCGAACACAGGAATGCGCAAAACGCGCCGAGCTCGGCCGGATCGCCGTAGCGTTTGGCCGTGCTTGCCTCGGCGCGTTCGCGGAAAACCTGCTCGAATGTCTTGTTGGTGCCTTCGAGCATGCCGCGGATGTGCCGGTGCTGGGCGTCGCTGTCGAATATGCCCGGCAGAAGATTGTTGATGGTGACGTTGCGCGCCGCCGTTTGCCGGGCGAGGCCGCCGGCAAAGCCGACCAGGCCGGAACGGGCGCCGTTCGACAACCCAAGCTCGGCCTGTGGGGTTTTAACGCTACGCGAGACGATGTTGACGATGCGGCCAAACCCGCGCGCGGTCATGCCGTCGACCGTGAGCCGCATCATCTCGATGGGGCCCAGCATCATGTCGTCGAGGGCTGCGATCCAATCGTCGCGCGACCAGTCGCGAAAATTGCCGGGCAGCGGCCCTTGCGAATTGTTGACCAGGATATCGGGGGCCGCACAGGCGCCGACCGCGGCCGCGCGGCCGGCAGCCGTGGTCAAGTCGGCGGCGACGCTGACAACTTTTACACCGGTCGCCTGCGCAATCTGGGCAGCCGTGCGTTCAAGCACGTCGCGGGTGCGAGCAACAATCGTGAGATTGACGCCTTCGCGCGCCAGCGCGAACGCGCAGGCCTTGCCGAAACCGCGGCTCGCGCCGCAGACCAGCGCGTTTTTGCCTCTTATGCCGAGGTCCACTTCGCGCGTCAGGCCGCCACGGCCGAAATGGGTTTGAGCTTATAGCCGTAGGCCTTGTCGAGGCCGAGATCGGCGATGATGCGCAAACCCTTGCCGAGCGCTTCGGCGTCAAGGCCGGTGAGCGGCTTGCGCAGGTCGCCTGACGGCATGCCGAGCGCCTTCATCAGCGACTTCACCGCGACCGGATTGATCGCCGAATAGGTGAAGTGCAAGAGCGGCAGCAGCCGCAGATATTCGCGCTTGAAACCCTCGGCCTCGGTATAGCTCGCCCACGGTGTCGAGATTGTCGCCAATTCGGCCGGCGCGATATTGCCGGTCATGTTCGCGGTGCCGTGGCCGCCGAGACTCATGGTCGGCACCACCAGCCCGAGATTGGGACTGTCGCAGCACATCACCGAAACGTCCGGCCTGGCGGCGAGCACCTGGGCCACCTGGCCGACGCGGGCGGTCGATTCTTTGTGCACCACATAGTTCGGATGCTTGAAGATGCGGATCAGATTGTCGCAAGCGAGGTCGCTCTTCACCCGCGGCGGATTGTTGTAGATGCCGAGCGGCAAGTCGGTGGCATCGGCAACGTCGAGGAAGAATCGCTCGATGTCGGCTTCCGGCGCGCAGATATAGGCCGGTGCGGCCAGGATCGCGCCATCGCCCCCGTTATCTTTGGCGAAGCGCACGCTGGCGATGGTCGATTCGGTGTTGTTGCCGGTGCAGCCGTAGAAGATCGGCATGTTTGCCGACTTCATCTTCGCGGTCTCGACGATGATCTTTTTCTTCTCCTCGGCCGAGAGCATCGAGGTCTCGCCGGTCGAGCCCATGATCAGCACCGCCTTGGTGCCGTGCTGCTCCTGGAACCGCAGCAGAGTCTGGAACGCCGCGAAATCCACCGAGCCGTCCTTGTTGAACGGCGTGATCAGCGCGACGAACGAGCCGGTGATTTTTTGTTTGGGCATCGATGCGAAATCTCCGAAGTTCGACTCCCTCCCCCTTGTGGGGAGGGTGGGG
>JBAUYI010000553.1:0-3162 GCA_049584715.1 Xanthobacteraceae bacterium | reverse complement strand
CCCCGCGATAGCGGGGAAGGGGGACCACCCTGCGCAGCAGGGTGGTGGAAGGGGCGCGGGACTCGACGCGATGTTAGCGATTCAAGGAGATGTCGGCGCCGACGATGATTGCCTTGCGGCGGCAACGACGCGGCGAGTCAAGCGCCCCTCCACCACCCTTCGGGTGGTCCCCCTCCCCCGCTATCGCGGGGGCGGATAAATCAGCGCTGCAGAACAAAGAGATACGTCACGGCCACGAACACCGGCGTCAGCACCACGATCGACCACGCCAAGTAGCCGAAAAAGCTCGGCATTTTGATGCCGCGCTCGGACGCAATGGCATAGATCATGAAATTCGGCGCGTTGCCGATATAGGTCAGCGCGCCCATGTAGACCGCGCCCATGGAGATCGCCACCAGCGCCGGAGCGAGCGGCCCCATTAGCTCGGCAGCGTTGCCGCCGGCGAGCTGGAAGAACACCAGATAGGTCGGCGCATTGTCGAGGATCGCGGACAGCACGCCGGTGAGCCAGAAATAGGCGACGACATGCGGGCTGCCGTCGTTCGCCGTCACCGCGGCAAGCAGCCAGGCGAACGCGCCGGCGTGGCCGGCGTCGAGCATCGCCAATATCGGCACGGCGCAGACAAAAATACCGGCGAACAGGATCGCCACTTCGAGGATCGGCTCCCAGGAAAACCCGTTGGCTTCGCGGTGCTCGTCGGGCGTCAGCCAGAGCGAGGCGAGCGCGGTCAAAAACAGCACGGCGTCGCGAAGGATATCCTGCAATGGCAGCGCTGTGCCATAGACCGTGAATGCAATGCCGGGCTTCCACAGCGCCGAGACGATGACGGCGCCAATGATGGCCGCGAGCAGCGCGAGGTTCACCAGCCCATGCACGCGAATCGGCGCGCTCGCCTCGCCGATCGGCGCAACGCGACGGTCTTGACGGAAGAACCATAGATCGATGATGACGAAAATCGCCAGCACGCAGCCGGCGACGAACGCGGTCGGCTGCCACAGGTTTTTCGCCGGCCAGAAGAAATCGACACCGTTGAGGAAGCCGATGAACAGCGGCGGATCGCCGAGCGGCGACAGCGCGCCGCCGATATTGCCGACGAGGAAGATGAAGAACACCACGACATGGACGTTATGCAGCCGCGCCGCGTTGGCCCGGATCAGCGGCCGGATCAAAATCATGGCGGCGCCGGTGGTGCCGACGACGCTGGCAATGAGCGTGCCGAAGAGGAGCGTCAGCGCATTGACCAGCGGCGTGCCGCGCACCGTGCCGGCAACCACGATGCCGCCGGCGACCACATAGAGCGCGAACAGGACGGCGATGAAGCCGAGATAGTCGCCAAGCAGCGCATGTGCCAAAGCGGCCAGCGCCGTATCGACGCCGCGGAGCGCCGCGAGCGGGGCGAGCGTCAGCGCCGCCCAGACGAAGGCGAATTTACCGTAATGGTAATGCCAGAGGCGCCGGATGACGAGCGGCGCGAACGCAATGGTCAGCAAAATGCCGACGAACGGCAGCTCCCACAGCCAGGACAACGTGGCGCCGTCGAGCGCGGCGGCCTGGGCGGCCTCGGGCAGCGATACCGCGACGGCGAGCAAGGCGATGAGGCGGACATGGGTGGCAAGACTTTGCATGGCGGCCGGACTTTGCCATGGGCGCGCGGCGATTGCATTATGGCTAGGACGATCACTTGCCCCAGCCGCAGAGGAGTCGCCCGTGGCCATCCATCGCTTCGAAAATCCTTCGACCATGCCGCCGACCCGCGGCTACACCCACGTGGTCGAGAGCACGAGCCCGTGCCGCACGATCTATATTTCGGGCCAGCTCGGCATGACAGTGGACGGCAAATTCGCGGGCGCGCCGGGCGACTTCCACGCCCAGGCCACCCAATGCTTCGAAAACCTCAAACACGCGCTGGCTGCGGTCGGCGCTACTTTCGAGCACGTGGTGAGGGTGACCAATTATTTTGTCGACATGGCGCACCTGCCGATCTACTTCGAGGTGCGCGACCGCTATGTCGACACCAAAGCGCCGCCGGCCTCGACGGCCATCCAGATTGCGAAGCTGGCGCGCGACGGCGCGCTGTTCGAGATCGAAGCGATCGCGGTGGTGCCGCAGAAGTAACGGCTGAAAACACGGGTGAGGAAAACATGACAATCGAAAAACGGGATTTCGTGGTGCGGGCCGCTGCAACGGCCGGCGCCGCCGCTTTGGTTCTGACGCTGTCGCTCGGAGCGGCATCGGCGCAGGACAAAATCTACACCATGAAGATATCACTGCCGACGTTGAACGACCCGAGCTATTTCTTCGCCAAGAGCTACGCGGCGGCGCTGGAGAAGGATTCCGGCGGCCGCATCAAGCCCGAAATCTATCCGGCGAGCCAGCTCGGCGCGATCCCGCGGCAGATCGAGGGTACGCAATTCGGCGCCATCCAATGCGCGATCATTCCGCCCGAATTCTTCGTCGGCGTCGATGAGCGCTTCGAGCTGATGGCGGCGCCGGGGCTGGTCAGCACCATGGAGCAAGGCCAGCGCCTCGCCGCCGACCCCGAGGTGCTCAAGTTGATGCTCGGGCTCGGCGCCGACAAGGGCCTGCACGGCGTCGCGCTGTTCATGAACGCGCCGTCCTCGCTGATCTCGAAAACGCCGATCCGCCATCTCGCCGATTTCAAGGGCAAGAAGATGCGCGTCATGGCGTCGAAATTCCAGACGCTGCCGATCGAGCGGCTCGGCGCCACGCCGGTGGCAATGACGCTGGGCGACGTCGTGCCGGCCATTCAGCAGGGCGCGGTCGACGGCGCCGTCGGTGGCATCGTGGTATGGACGCCGATGCACTTTCAGGACGCGGCCAAATACGTCACCGAGACCGGCCAGCCCGCTGTCTTCGTCGTCGCTGAGGTCAGCAAGAGCTGGTACGACGCGCTGCCTGCGGATTTGCAGAAGATCGTCGACAGCGACGCCGCCGCGGCCCAAGTGGCGATCGGCCCGGTGGCCAGCGACATCGTCGCCAAGGCGCGCAAAGGCTGGACCGACTCAGGCGGCGAGCTGATCAGCCTGCCGCCCGACGAGGAGGCCGAGCTGATGAAGACGTTCTTGAGCACCGGCGCGGAAGTCGCGAAGGCAAAGCCGTCGCTCGAAGCAGCCTACAAGATCGTCACCGACGCGGCGCAAC
>JBAUYI010000552.1:0-11230 GCA_049584715.1 Xanthobacteraceae bacterium | reverse complement strand
GGTCACGCCGATCGAGATACCGAAATTGCGGTGCGGGGCGACGGCCTCTTCGATCAAGGCGGACAGCGGCGTGCGGTCGAACGGCTCGCCGGTGGGAAGCTCGGTGATCTTGGCCAAAATTTCGCGGCAGCGCTGCGCCTGCTCGCGCAAGAGTTTCACGTCATCGGCATGAGGCGATTTCGGATCCAGCGCCCGCTCGATTTCCCGCACCACTACGGTGATGGTGGCGAGCGGCGTGCCGAGCTCGTGGGCCGCTGCGGCGGCGAGGCCGTCGAGCTGCGACAGATGCTGCTCGCGCGCCAGCACCAGCTCGGTCGCCGCCAGGGCATCGGACATCTGGCGGGCTTCCTCGGCGATCTGCCACGTATAGACCCCGATATAGCCGATCGCGAGCAGGATCGAGAGCCAGACCCCGACCATGTAGATTTCCGGCAGCTGCAGCGGGTCTTCGGCATCCCACGGCAGGTCGTAATGCACGAACACCAGCACGGTCGCGCAGAGCATGGCGAAGGTGCCGATCAGCAGCGTCATGCGCGGCGGCAGCGCGGTCGCCGAGATCAGCACCGGCCCGAGCAGCAGGAAGGCGAAGGGGTTCTCCAGGCCGCCCGTGAGATAGAGCAGCGCCGCGAGCTCGGCGATGTCGAAGCCCAAGAGCCAGGCGGCACGGTCGGGTTCAAGCCACTGGGTCTCGCGGAAGCCGATACGGAGCGCCACATTGAGCAGCGCGGAGAGCGCGATGACGGCAAGGCAAGCCCAGATCGGAACCTCGAATTCGAGGCCGAAATGGACCACCAGCACGGCGCCGAATTGGCCCAAAACTGCGAGCCAACGCAGGCGAACCAGCGTATCCAGCCGTACATTGCGCGGCCGATCATTGATCCGTGGCAGACCGAACATGTGTCGTAATGTAGCGGCTGGCGCGCCCAATCCAACCGGCAAGGTGACGCTGGCGCTTAAGCTCCCGATGCGCGAAACTGGGGCAAATAATCCTGCCAGGAGTGACGCCATGACCTATGAGCTCGATCAGTTCATATCGGACTGCCGTTCCATCCTTTCGCGCGATCCCGGCCCCGACGGGCGCGAGGAGGTGCGCACGAGGCTCGAGCAGCTGCTGCAAAATTCGGACTTCGTCCGCAAGCATTGCGAGGACGCGCCGCGCGGCCTGCATGTGCTCTACGAGGACCCGAAGCTCGGTTTCCAGATTCTCGCCCACATCAACGACAAGGCGCGGGTATCGCCGCCGCACGATCACGGCGCGTCCTGGGCGATCTACGGCCAGGCCACCCATTACACCGACATGATCGAATGGGAGCGCGAGGACAACGGCGGCGACGAGGCGCATGCCAAGCTCAAGCCGGTGAAGAAATATCGCCTGACGCCCGGCAAGGCCGGCATCTATCAGGACGGCAAGATTCACTCGATCGATTATCCCGACTATTCGCGCTTCGTCCGCGTCACCGGGACCAACCTCGACAAAATCAATCGCGTGCGCTTCGACCTCAAGACCGGCGCCGTGCATCCCATGACGCCGCAGCAGGCGACGTGACCAGCTGCGGTGAGCGCATCTCTGATTAGCCCGGCCGATCTGCGGCGGATGATCGGCGACGTCGGCGAGCTTGCGCTCGTCGACGTCCGCGAGGAGATGATCTTTTCGCAGCGCCATCTGCTGCTGGCGCGTTCGATCCCGCTGAGCCGGCTCGAGGTGAAATTCGCGCAGCTGGTGCCGCGCCGCGCGACGCGCATCGTGCTGTGCGACGACGGCGACGGTGCCGCCGGCCGCGCCGCGGCGATCCTTGCCCGCAACGGCTATTCGGACCTCGCCATTCTCGACGGCGGCATCGATGCCTGGGGGGCGGCCGGATACGAGCTGTTCTCCGGCGTCAATGTGCCGAGCAAGGCGTTCGGCGAATATATCGAGCATGAAAGCGGCACGCCGAGCATCGTGGCGACGGAGCTCGAGCAGCTGCTGCGCGACAAAGCCGATATTGTCGTGCTCGACAGCCGTCCGTTCGACGAATATTCGCGCGTTTCGATCCCGACTGGCGTCAATGTGCCAGGCGCCGAGCTGGTGCTGCGCGCCCGCGAGATCGCGCCGTCGCCGAACACCATGATCGTGGTCAATTGCGCCGGCCGCACCCGCAGCATCATCGGCGCGCAGTCGCTGATCAATGCCGGCGTGCCCAACAAGGTGGTGGCGCTGCGCAACGGCACCATGGGTTGGAGCCTCGCCGGTTTTGCTTGCGACAGCGGCATGAACCGGCGCGCGCCGAATGTTTCGCCAAAAATGCTCGACTGGGCGCGATCCGCGGCGTTGCAGGTTGCGCAAAGCTGCGGCGTCGAACGCATCGATCGCGCCATGTTGGAAACATGGCGCAAGGACGCGACGCGAACCCTTTACCTGTTCGACGTCCGCGATCCCGCCGAATATGTCGCCGGCCATGTCGCCGGCGCGGTCTCGGCGCCGGGTGGCCAACTGGTGCAGGCGACAGACCATTATGTCGGCACGCTAGGCGCGCGCATTGTGCTGATCGACGACGCCGAGGTGCGCGCGGCGATGACCGGGTCATGGCTGCGCCAAATGGGCTGGAAGGACGTTTTTACTTTAGCCGAGGCCGGATCGGAAAAGGGACAGCCCAAGACGACGATACTCGACGGCGAGACACAATCGAGCAGCGCCATCGACTGCGCCGCGCTCGACGCGTTGCTGTCGCGCAACGCCGCGACCGTCGTCGATCTGGCGCCGAGCCGGGACTATCTCGCCGGTCACATTCCCGGCGCCTGGTTTGCGATCCGCACGCGGCTCAATCGCGCGCTTCCGAAAATTCCGCTCGGCGAAACGTTGGTGCTCACGTCCGAGGACGGCGCCCTTGCGCGCCTGGCGGCGGCGGAAGCGCAGGCGCTGGTCGATATTCCGGTACGCGTCCTTACTGGCGGCAACGCCGCATGGCGCGCTGCTGATTACGTTTTATCGACGGAAGCCCACATGGCGGACGAGGCCGTCGATCAATGGCGCAAACCGTACGAACGCGGCGGCGATACCAAGGCGGCGATGAACGAATATCTGGCCTGGGAAATCGATCTTCTGCCGCGCATCGCGCGCGACGGGACGCTGAAATTTTCCTCGCATTAGGCCGTGCGCTCATAAGGCAAGCTATTCCGGCATCCGTTTTATAGACGAAGCTCAATTTCTCTTTCCCGCATTGTGAGCTAAGCTGCATAACCAAGCGGTCCGGATTGCCATTGAGCTTTTGGCGCTGGAACCGAAGGGGGGAGACCATGGCGCGGCACGTCAAAACCATCGCCACCTTTTTCGCGGCGCTCATCTTCGGCGCCGGATTGATCGGCTTCGCCCACGCTCAAGACTGTCCGCGCGGCGATCTCGACAAGGCCTATTGCGATCGCGACGGCGATCTCGTCGCCGATGCGCCGACCGATCCAAAACTTTGGGTCAACCCGTCAACTTTGATCTTCGCCTATACCCCGGTCGAGGACCCGGCGGTTTACGCCAAGGTATGGGACGGCTTCATCGACTACTTGGCAAAGGCGACCGGGAAAAAGGTCGTGTTCTTCCCGGTGCAGTCCAACGCCGCCGAGATCGAAGCGATGCGCTCCGGCCGCCTGCACATCGCGGGATTCAACACCGGCTCAAATCCGATTGCGGTCAACTGCGCGGGCTTCGTGCCGTTCGCCATCATGGGGACGAACGCTGGCCAGTTCGGTTATGAAATGGAAATCATCGTGCCGGCCGACAGTCCGATCAAGACGCCGGCCGACCTCAAGGGCAAAAGGGTGGCGTTCACCGAGCCGACCTCGAACTCCGGATACAAGGCGCCATTGGCGATCTTGAAGTCGGACTTCAATCTCGAGCCCGATCGCGATTTCACCGCGGTCTTCTCCGGCAAGCACGACAATTCCGTGATCGGCATCGCAAACAAGGATTACGACGCAGCCGCAATCGCCAATGAGGTGATGTTCCGCATGTTCGCCCGCAACGTGGTCGATCGCGCCAAGATCAGAACGATTTACAAGTCCGACACCTTCCCGACCACCGGTTACGGTTACGCCTACAATCTCGATCCGGCGCTGGTCGAAAAAATCAAGCAGGCGTTCTTCAGCTTCCCGTGGGAGGGCTCGGCGCTGAAGGCGGAATTCAAGGAACAAGACCACTTCGTACCGATCACCTATCAGAAAGACTGGAGCGTCATCCGCAAGATCGATGCGGCCAATGGCGTCAAGTACACCTGCAAATAATCGATCGACCAAATAATCGATCGGCTGACGGTCGGGGATGCCGCGAATGCTTCGGATCAAGGGGCTGACGAAGCGCTACCGGACCGGCGACCTCGCGCTCAAGTGCCTCGACCTCGACGTACCCGACGGCGAGGTGATGGCGCTGATCGGTCCGTCAGGCGCCGGCAAATCGACCGTCATCCGCTGCATCAACCGCCTGGTCGAGCCGACCGCCGGCACGGTCATGCTCAACAGTATCGAGATCACGACGCTCGGCAGCCGCGAATTGCGCCGCGCGCGCCGGCGCATGGGCATGATCTTCCAGGAATACGCCCTGGTCGAACGCCTCACCGTGATGGAGAACGTGCTCAGCGGCCGGCTGGGCTATGTCGGCTTCTGGCAAAGTTTTATGCGGAAATTTCCGCAGGCCGACATCGACGAGGCCTTCCGGCTGCTGGCGCGCGTCGGCCTCGATCACATGGCCGACAAGCGCGCCGACGAGCTGTCCGGCGGGCAGCGGCAGCGGGTCGGCATCTGCCGGGCGCTGATCCAGAACCCTGACTTGCTTTTGGTGGACGAGCCGACGGCCTCGCTCGATCCGAAGACGTCGCGTCAAATCATGCGGCTGATCAAGGAACTGTGCGGGGAGCGCAAGCTCTCGGCCATTATCAACATCCACGATGTCATGCTGGCGCAGATGTTTGCCGAGCGGATCGTCGGCTTGCAACTTGGCGAGATCGTTTATGACGGCCCGCCGACCGGCCTCACCGCCGAGGTGCTGACGAAAATCTACGGCGAGGAAGACTGGTCGGCGACGATTCGCAAAATCGATGACGACACCGACGAGGCAGCCGAGCATCCGGACAACGTCATTGCGCTCGACACCCGCCTGCCGCATCGCGACCGCATGGCCGGGCTGACGTAGCCGGCCATGAGCATCACCTCGACCGTACCTCGCCACTGGGAAAAACCGCCACTGATCAAGCGCGCGTGGCTGCGCTGGGCGCTCGGTATAGGCGCCGTCGTCTATCTGGCGCTGGCCTTGGGCACGACCGAGGTGAACTGGCCCCGGGTTTGGGAAGGCCTGCCGCGCGGTGCACGGTTCTTCGCGGCGTTCTTTCCGCCGGATTTCACCAGCCACCGGGGCGACATCGTCAAAGGCATTCTCGAGAGCCTCTGGATGACCGTGGTCTCGACGGCGATCGGGATTGCGATCTCGGTCCCGGTCGGCATCGGTGCCGCCAAAAATATTGCGCCGCGGCCGGTCTATTATTTCTGCCGCGGAATCCTTGCGGTATCGCGCAGCTTCCAGGAGATCATCCTGGCGATCTTCTTCGTCAAGCTGTTCGGCTTTGGCCCGTTCGCCGGCGTCGTCACGCTGTCGTTCACCACCATCGGCTTCTACGGCAAGCTTCTCGCCGAAGACATCGAGGACATGGATTTCTCGCAAGCCGAAGCCGTGCGCTCGACCGGCGCGGGCTGGCTGCAATGGATCAACTACGGCATCCAGCCGCAGGTGATGCCGCGCATGATCGGCCTCGGCTTGTACCGCTTCGATATCAACTTCCGCGAATCCGCAGTGATCGGCATCGTCGGCGCCGGCGGCATCGGCGCGACGCTGGACACCGCGTTCGGCCGCTACGAATTCCCTTCCGCTGCCGCCATCCTGCTGGTCATCATCGGCATCGTGATGGCGCTGGAATATTCGTCCGGCTACATCCGCCGCTGGGTGCAGTGATGGCGGTCGCGCTCAGGCACGGAACCAAGGTGTGGCACCGCCGCGAGCGCGGTGCGCAGTTCGCGATTTGGCTGGCGTGGCTCGCTGCGGCAGCGATCTTCATCTACTGCTGGCAACTGATTTCCGACAAGACGATCTGGGCCTTCGTCACCGACGCGCCGACGCAAGCGGCCGATCTCGCCGTGCGCATGGTGCCGCCGGACTGGGGTTTTATCGCCAAGCTGGGACGGCCGCTCTGGGACACCATCAATATCGCCACGCTGGGCACCGCAATCGGCATCGTGGTGGCGGTGCCGGTTGCCTACTGTGCCGCGCGCAACACCACACCGAGCGTGACGCTGGTGCGGCCGGCGGCGCTGTTCGTCATCGTGTCGTCGCGCTCGATCAATTCGCTGATCTGGGCGCTGATGCTGGTCACGATTCTGGGGCCGGGCGTGTTCGCCGGCATCCTGGCCATCGGGCTGCGCTCGATCGGCTTCTGCGCAAAACTGCTCTACGAGGCGATCGAAGAGATCGATGAGAGCCAGGTTGAGGCGGTACGCGCTACCGGCGCCAGCGACGCGCAGGTCACGGCCTACGGCATCGCGCCGCAAGTGCTGCCGGCGTTCGCCGGCATTTCAGTATTCCGGTGGGACATCAACATCCGCGAGTCGACGGTGCTGGGCCTGGTCGGCGCCGGCGGCATCGGCCTGCCGCTCAACTCAGCGATCACCACTCTCGCCTGGACAAAAGTGTCGCTCATTCTCCTGATCATCATCGCAACCGTCATCGTCAGCGAATGGGTTTCGGCAAAAGTGCGCCACACGATTATCTGAGACCGCGCCCTCACTCACGCCGCGACCTCCAACAGGATGTCCGTGAGCCGCTCCGGCATATCGACCATCACGTCGTGGCCGCTCGGCACCTCGTAGCTGAGCCACGACGGATCGGAGCGCACCTCGCCCAACGCCCGGTCAAATCCCGGATTGGCATAGCTCTTGGCGCGGATATAGCTCTTGCGCGCGATGCGCTCGCGCGCGCCGGTCAGCGCGATCTTGTCGGTGAAGGTCGCGATCGGCTGCCCGACGCACAAACGATCCACCCAGGCGCGGTCGGCTGCGTTGACGCCGAAGGCTTCCGCGGCCCGCGGCGGGATGGCGATGTCGCCGCGTTGCAGCGCGTTGTGGACGCCCTCCTGCACGGCGGCTCCGGTCAAATCGAGCACGCTCTCGCCGTTGCGTGGCACGAACGCGTCGAGGAACACGATCGAGCGGATCGCCGGCGCCATCGGCTCGGCTACGCCGGAAATGACGAACCCCCCGTAGGAATGGCCGCATAGCACCACGTCACTGAGGCCCTCCCACTTCATGAGGTTGACCACGTCGGCGATGTGGGTCTTCAAGTCGATCCCGACGCGCAGCAGATGCGATCGCTCGCCAAGCCCGGTGAGAGTCGGCGTGAAAACCGTGTGGCCGCCGCCGCGCAACCGGTCGGCGACGCGCTGCCAGCACCAGCCGCCATGCCAGGCGCCGTGGACCAGAACGAAAGTGTGGGACATTGCAATCTCTCCCTTACGGATGCCACGCGGCATCCGCGGTGCTCGCCTCGACGCCGTCGCGGCGCGCCGTTTCGATCACCTTCCACAAGGCGCGCAACACCTCGGCGACGCCGTCGCCGCTGACGGCAGAGACCACGAGCGGCGTCTTTTTCGCCGCGCGCTTCAGTCGCGCGACTTGTTGTTTGATCTCGTCAGCGCTTAGCGCATCGGCCTTGCTCAGCGCCAATATCTCCGGTTTCTCCGTCAGGCCGTGACCGTAGGCGGCAAGCTCTGCGCGCACCGTCTTGTACGCAACACCAGCATCCTCGCCGGTGCCGTCGACGAGATGCAGCAGTACACGACAGCGCTCGACGTGGCCGAGGAAACGGTCGCCGAGGCCGACGCCTTCATGGGCGCCTTCGATCAGGCCCGGAATATCGGCCAGCACGAATTCGCGGCCGCCGACGTCGACCACGCCGAGCTGCGGATGCAGCGTGGTGAAAGGGTAATCGGCGATCTTCGGCTTGGCGGCGCTGACGGCGGCGAGAAACGTCGATTTTCCGGCGTTCGGCAGGCCGACGACGCCGGCATCGGCGATCAGCTTCAGCCGTAGCCGGATGGTGAGCTCGGTGCCGGGCTGGCCGGGATTGGCGTGGCGCGGCGCGCGGTTGGTCGAGCTTTTGAAACGCGCATTGCCGAAACCGCCATTGCCGCCATGGGCCAGCACGACGCGCTGGCCCATCTCGGTGAGATCGGCGAGCAGCGTCTCGCCATCCTCCTCGTAGATTTGCGTGCCGACCGGTACTTTGAGCACCATGTCGGCGCCGTTGGCGCCATGGCGGTCCTTGCCCATGCCGCCGCGGCCGTTCTTCGCCATGAAATGCTGCTGGTAGCGGTAGTCGATCAGGGTGTTGAGGCCGTTGACCGTCTCCGCGACTACGTCGCCGCCATTGCCGCCGTCGCCGCCGTTCGGTCCGCCATATTCGATGAATTTCTCGCGCCGGAACGACACGCAGCCGTTGCCGCCGTCGCCGGAGCGAATGTAGATCTTGGCTTCGTCGAGGAATTTCATGGTGCTGAATCGACCCGCTCAGCGCTTCGACTGAGTTACTGCGCGTTCGAGCGTCTCGCGGATAAAGCGCTGATACGAC
Source organism: Xanthobacteraceae bacterium (assembly GCA_049584715.1). Classification (GTDB taxonomy): domain Bacteria; phylum Pseudomonadota; class Alphaproteobacteria; order Rhizobiales; family Xanthobacteraceae; genus BOG-931. Next base: position 2,595 of record JBAUYI010000552.1, on the reverse strand, counting down.
ATGCCTGCTCGGGCAGCCCGCGCCTTGACGGAATCGAGCAGGCCCTTGGACAGGCGCATATTGACGCGCTCGGTCTTGGGCTTGAACTCGAAGCGAACTGGAACCATCCCCGACAAGTCGTACTCGGAAAGGTCTGCCGTCGCCACAAAATGCTCGGCTTCCTCATCGGTCTTTAGAACCGGAAGCTTCTTCAATTTCCTTTTTTTGCTTTTCATAGTGCTTGATTTCCTTTCCGTGCATATAGCGCGCACTGACCGGCCGAATGAAGACGGCATCGCCGCGCTTGCGAAGCGTAAACACCACAAGAATATGCCGTCCGGTAGCACTCCTCCCAATGGCCTTGAAGCGCTCCTCCGCTTTCGAATGCTGAGAATCAGGGTACAGCGCTATCGACCCTCGAAAAATCGTCTCGATTTCAGCGATCGAAACACCATGGCTTTGGCACTTGTCCCGGTTGCCATAGTTCCAGTCAAACCCGGTCGCGGCAAAGTCCATGATCTGATGTACGATTGTACATACAAATGTCAATCATGTTCTGCGGCTCGCCCGCCCCCAAGACTTCAACGACGCCCACAGGCCGCGATCCAACCGAAAGCGATCGATCGGCGCCGCCGAGTTGATGGCGCGGATGCGCGACAGCCGCACGCTGGTCCATTGGAAGCCGCATTTCTCCAGCACCCGGCGCGAGGCCGGATTGTTGACGCGGGCGCCGGATATCAGCGTGTCATGCTCGAGGTCGCCGAAGGCGTAGTCGATCAGGGCGCGCGCGGCTTCGGTGGCAAATCCGCGGCCCCAATAGGCCACGCCGAGCCAGTAGCCGATCTCGGGCCCGTCTTCGCGCAGGTCGACGCTGCACATGCCGATCGGCGCGCCGTCGAGCGCGATGACAAAGCACGCTTCACCTTCGCGTTTGTTGATGCGGGCGATGAATTCCTCAGCGTCCTCGATCGCGTAAGGATGCGGAATGCGCGCCGTATTCGCGGCGATGCGGCGATCGTTGACGAGCACGGCGATCGCTTTGCAATCGCTGCGGCGCGGTGCGCGCAGCACCAGCCGCGCGGTGGCGAGAACAGGAACGGCGTCGTCTCGCCGTGCCGGCGTAAAAACCTGTTCCGAGAGAGTCATGGAATGGCTCCATCAAAAACCGAAAGGGGGACCGGCATGCCGGTCCCCCTTATCTCGGAGCCCATTCGGGTCCGCCGGGCGACTGGATGCCGGCGGACCTCATATGATCCACCGTATTACTGGGCCACTGCCTCCGACATCGGAAGTACCGATACGAAGACGCGGCCCTTGGCTTTGGTACGGAACTCGATCTTGCCGTTGATTTTCGCGAACAACGTGTGGTCCTTGCCGACGCCGACATTGCGGCCCGGATGCCATTTGGTGCCGCGCTGGCGCGCGATGATATTGCCGGCAACCACCTCTTCGCCGCCGAAAATCTTGATTCCCAGCCGCTGGCCGCCCGAATCGCGGCCGTTGCGTGAGGATCCGCCTGCTTTCTTGTGAGCCATCGCTGGTCTCCGAACCTTTCTTGCGTCCTAGCTATACCGCAAAAGTGACAAAAGCATCACCACCCTGCATCATTTCTTTGGCTTGCCCTTGGGCTTCTTCGCTCTGGCCGCCGGCACCTTGGCTTTAGACTTCGGCGCTTTCTTGGCCGAGGCTTTCTTCGCTGTAGCGCCTTCCGCAGCCGCCGCCGTTTCGCCCGCCTCGGCACCAGCTTCGGCCGCAGGCGCCGGAGCGCGCTTCGGCCGCGGCTGCACCTCCTTGTTGGCCTTCTTGCCGTCGGTCAGGATTTCGGTGATGCGGATCAGGGTGAATTCCTCGCGGAAGCCGCGCTTGCGCCGCGAGTTCTTGCGCCGGCGTTTCTTGAACGCGATGATCTTCGGCCCGCGCGCGTGATCCAGCACCTCGGCCGCAACCGTGGCGCCGGCGACCGTGGGCGCGCCGAGCGTCACGTTGTCGCCGCCGACGACCAAAACCTCGCCGAACTCGACGATTTCGCCCAGCTCGCCCTTCAACCTGGCGACCTTGAGCACATCTTCGGCGGCGACCCGGTACTGCTTGCCGCCCGTCTTGAAGACCGCGAACATCTTTTTCGTCCTTGTGTTCGATCCCGGTGCTCGGATTTTTGCGTCCGGACCGGCTTCTTGCAGTCGTTTCTGCTGATGGTTACCGGCACGGGTGCCTAGGGGGCACCTAAATGCGCTGGAACCGGCGTCCTTATGGCGGGAGCCCTAGCCCCTTGTCAAGAAAAGCAATACCGCCGCGGAGCGGCGCTATGTCCCTTGCAGAACCCATGCCGTTGGCGTTCCTTTGAGGTCAAACAGGGTCGGCAAGACTTGTTTGGGAAAACAAGACTTGTTTGGGAAATCAAGACTTGGTTGGGAGAACAAGGCCTGCCTCGGGAGACAACGCCGATGACAATGCTGTCACGCCGCACCTTGCTCGCCGTTACGCTGCCGGCTTTTGCGGCCGGCATGGCACGCGCGGAAGATGCCGAGGACTATCCCACCCGGCAGGTGACGTTCATCGTGCCGTTCGCGCCTGCCGGCGGCACCGACATCCTGGCGCGCATGCTCGGCCAGAAGC
>JBAUYI010000551.1:0-4479 GCA_049584715.1 Xanthobacteraceae bacterium | reverse complement strand
CGCAAGGGCAAGTTCGACGCCATCATCGTCGAGACCACGGGGCTGGCCGATCCGGCGCCGGTGGCGCAGACCTTCTTCATCGACGAGAATGTCGGGCGGCGCACCAAGCTCGACGCGGTGGTGACGGTCGCCGACGCCAAGTGGCTCAACGATCGGCTGAAGGACGCGCCGGAAGCCAAGAACCAGATCGCCTTCGCCGACGTCATCCTGATCAACAAGACCGACCTGGTGACGCCCGAAGAGCTGAGCGAGGTCGAGGCCCGCATCCGCGGCATCAATCCTTACGCCCGGGTGCACAAGACCGAGCGCGCCAAAATTGCGCTGAGCGAAGTGCTGGAGCGCAACGCCTTCGATCTCGACCGCATCCTCGATATCGAGCCGGAATTCCTTGATGGCGACGGCCAAGAACACGGCCACGATCACGACCATCATCACGATCATGATCACGGCCACGATCATCATCACGACCATGACCACAAGCACGCGCATTCGCACGGCGGGCTCAAGCACTATCACGACGAGGACATGCAATCGATTTCGTTGCGCAGCGACAAGCCGCTCAATGCGGACAAGTTCTTCCCGTGGGTGCAGGATTTGGTGCAAAAGGAAGGCCCGAACATTTTGCGCTGCAAAGGCATCCTCGCCTTCAAGGACGACGATCAGCGCTTCGTGTTGCAGGGCGTACACATGATCCTCGACGGCGATCACCAGCGGCCGTGGAAAGACGGCGAGAAGCGCGACAGCCGCATGGTCTTCATCGGCCGCAACCTGCCGGGCAAGATGATCGCCGAAGGATTCGAGAGTTGCATCGCGTAATCGTCTCTCATCTTCTCCCTCCCCCTTGTGGGCAGGGCGGGGTGGGGGTCGTGAGGTGGTTTGAGAGCGTGGACGACAGCACAGTGATTGCTTCGACAACAATCCGTCGCCTCCCGACCCCCACCCCCGCCCCACCCCACAAGGGGGAGGGGTTCAGCAGCGTCTGCCGCGCCCCATGACCGACACCCGCAACGACACCGCCTCCGTCGTCGAACGCATCCATTCGGTTGCGGCGAGCGGTCCGGTCATCGCCGCACATTTTCTCGGCCGCATGGCCGTATTTGTGCTCGGCGAGGAGGCCATGGTGTTGGCGCCGCCGCGCGGCGAGCCCAAGAGCGTCACGGTCCATGGCGGCGCGATATTGGCGACGGCCGTGGGCGAGTCCGTCGTCGTCTCGGGCGGCGACGATGGCAAAGTCGTGGAAACCGATGTCAGCGGCGCAAGCCGCACCGTTGCGGCGGACCCAAAGCATCGCTGGATCGATCATGTCGCGATCGGCCCTGACGGCGCGGTGGCATGGTCGGCGGGAAAATCGGCTTTCGTTCAGGCCAAAGATCTGCGCAGCTTCGAGGCGCCGTCCACCGTCGGCGGGCTGGCCTTCCTGCCAAAAGGCTTTCGGCTCGCCATCGCCCATTACAATGGCGCAACGCTCTGGTTTCCCAATGCGCCGAAGGCCGATCCGGAAAAGCTGGAATGGAAGGGCTCGCATCTCGGCGCCACCGTGAGCCCCGATGGCCGCTTCCTGGTCACCACCATGCAGGAGCCGATGCTACACGGCTGGCGCCTGGTCGATCGCCAGCACATGCGGATGTCGGGCTACGCCGCGCGCGTCACCTCGCTCGGCTGGACGGTCGGCGGACGCTGGCTCGCCACATCCGGCTCGACCCAAATCATCCTGTGGCCGTTCCAGGCCAAAGACGGCCCCATGGGCAAGCAGCCAAAATTGCTAGCGCCGTCGGAGCACCGCGTCGCCGTGGTCGCCTGCCATCCCAAGCAGGACATCGTCGCCGCCGGCTACGCCGACGGCATTGTGCTGTTGGTGCGGGTCGAGGACGGCGCCGAGATTTTGGCGAAACGGCCTGGCGACGCGCCGATCACGGCGCTGGCCTGGAGCGCGGACGGCACACTGCTCGCCTTCGGCACCGAGAGCGGCGAAGCGGGCATTCTCGACCTCGCCTGATCGCCCGGTTCCAATCGGAGGAACCGTGCCTTCCGCCAAACGTTATCTCTGCAGAACAAGCGATTTGCAGGGAGTGACGCCATGAATTTGGTTGCGAAAGGGACATGGAGCGCGCTGGTCATTGCGCTCGCCATGACGTCTGCCGTGGTCGCTCAAGCACAAACCCCCGACCCAAAAGGCTGCACGCCGCAAGAGCGCTCCAGCCAGGCTTTGAATGAAGGTGCCGACAAGAACGCCGGCGTGATCTGCCCGCCGGACATCGATCCGGCGATGAAAGCGCCGACGCCGAACAGTGGCGACAATGCGGTGATTCCACCGCCGGGCAGTCCGGGTGGCAATCCGAACGTGCAGCCGAAATAGCGCGGCAACGACGCGAACAAAAACCCCGGGCCGAGGCCCGGGGTTTGTTTTTCTTAAACGCCGCCGCCGTCAGATCACATATTGCCGCAGCGGCGGGTAGCCGTTGAAGCCGACCGACGAGTAGGTCGTGGTGTAGGCACCGGCGGCTTCGATCAGCACCTTGTCGCCGATGGCAAGCGACACCGGCAGCGGATACGGCGTCTTCTCGTACAGCACGTCGACGGAATCGCAGGTCGGGCCGGCGATGATGCAGGGCGCCGTCTCGTCGCGATCCTTCGCGGTGCGGATCGGGTAGCGGATCGACTCGCCGATGGTCTCGGCCAGGCCGTGGAACTTGCCGATGTCGAGATAGACCCAGCGCACCTCGTCCTCGGGGCTGCGCTTGGCGATCAGCACCACCTCGGCCTCGATAATGCCGGCATTGCCGACCAGACCCCGGCCCGGCTCGACGATGGTGTTCGGCAGGTTGTTGCCAAAGTGCTTGCGCAGCGATTTGAAGATCGCCTTGCCGTAGCTCTCGAGTTTTGGCGTCTTGCGGATGTATTTTGCCGGGAAGCCGCCGCCGAGATTGACCATGGCGAGCGTGATGCCGCGCTCGGCGCAGGAACGGAAGATCGCCGCGGTCGACGCCAGCGCCCGGTCCCAGGCCTCGACATTGTGCTGCTGCGAGCCGACATGGAACGAGATGCCGTGCGGCACCAGCCCGCGCTTGTGCGCCAGCTCCAAAATATCGGCGGCATAGTCCGGCTCGCAGCCGAATTTTCGCGACAACGGCCATTCCGAGCCGGAACCGTCGCAATGGATGCGGCAGATCACCCGGCTGCCCGGAGCGGCGCGCGCCACCTTCTCGACCTCGGCCTCGCAGTCCACGGCGAACAGCGTGACGCCGAGCTTGAAGGCTGCCGCGATCTCGGTCTCCTTCTTGATGGTGTTGCCATAGGAGATGCGGTCGGGCGTGGCGCCGGCGGCGAGCGCGTCGTGGGTCTCGCTGACCGAGGCGACGTCGAAGCAGCAGCCGAGCCCGGCCAGGAGCTTGAGAACCTCCGGCGCCGGATTGGCCTTGATGGCGTAGAACACTTTGCTGTCCGGCAGCGCCTTGGCAAAGTTTTGGTAATTCTCGCGCACGACATCGAGGTCGAGCACGAGACAGGGTCCGTTTTCAGTGCGATGCTTGAGAAATTCGCGGATGCGTGTGGTCATTGCGAACCAGCTCCCTAATCCGGCCGACGGCGTAGCCGCCGAGGTGAACCTCCTGCGACGCGCGGCGTTCCGCAGGATTGCGGATGCGTTGCGTCACTGTGATTGCTGCCTTGGTCCGGATGAGGGAAATCCCGTTCCGCACTGCTGGCAAAGATGGACAAGCCCTTTCGGTGTCCCCGGCATTGGCGCCGGTAGTCAGCCAAAAAAGCCCTTCCGTCGTTGCTTTAAGCCGCGTCGCCAGTGGAGAGCTGGCATCGCCGGTTCGCCTCCGGCTGCCGGTCGCGGGAGCAAGGAAGTAGTAGCGTCTTCCTTAGGCGGCTGTCCGGCCTCTTGTCCGGATGCCCACCGACCGACACACGGCCACAGGCACGTGCGAAATTGGGCAAGAGCGGAAATAATCCATTCACGCCGGTGGCGCAACCTTTTTTGTTTTAGCGAGACGTAAAAGTTGCGCTCGGCGGTGGAGAAGCTGACGCGCCGAGCGCGTCACTCGGCGCTGAACGGCTCGACGCGGCGCGCGGCGATGACGAACTGCACCATGACGGCGATCCCGCAAAGCACGAACAGCCCGTCGAGGATACGCGCGCCGAGCGAGCCGAGCGCGAACAGGCTGGCGATCGCCCAGCTGCCGGCAAAGGCGGCGCCGAACACCTCGGCGCTGATCAGGATCGCCGCGCTGACCACCGTCAGCACGTTGAGCCAGAGGATGCGCCGGGGGCGCTGGATGACGGGTTGGTCCATGGGCGGGCAGTTACTCCGAAAGCGATGGCCGGATCAAGGCGCCTGACGTTGTCCTCTCCCCTTGCGGGAGAGGACCCGCGCGAAGCGCGAGGTGAGGGCCCCGCTGGCAGAGCGTCGCCGATCGGCCCTCACCCCGCTCGCAGCTTCGCTGCGAGCGCGCCCGCTCCCCCAAGGGGTGAGGG
>JBAUYI010000550.1:0-2395 GCA_049584715.1 Xanthobacteraceae bacterium | reverse complement strand
GTCTTCCTTTTGCTCGGACCAGTCATCGTCTTCGACGGCGAGTCGGCAGGCTTCTTCGAGCGTCTCGGCTTCGTAGCTACGCTGTCGATAGACCGGGAGCCGATAAGTGGTTTCGATGGTGAAGCGGGGCATGATGACCTCCTTAAAAATGCAAAAAGCCCGGCGGGGCCGGGCTCGGGTGGACGATGGGGAGTGATGGGCGTCAGAGACGCCTGGTTCGGACGAGGCGTTGCGCCTCTTGGTGATGCGCGAGCATCTCGCGATAGAAGCGATGCCGTGCTTTTCGCCGCGCCGGGTCCCGGCGCGCGAGCGCGGTCAGCTTCTTGGTGGGGGCGCGAACGACGGTGCGCCAGCCGTCATGGACGGTGATGTTGAGGCGAAGATAGGTGCCGTACATGGTCAGGCGCCTCCCGTCGTTGCGGCCGCGGCGAACGGATCGACCTGCTTGTGGATTGGCTGCGCGCGACCCATCCATGGCTCTGGCCGGATGCAGCGCACCCAGTCGGCGAAACTCGGGATGAAGCCGAGATCCTCGACCACATGCTGTTCGCCGATCAGGCGCACGGGCACGATGCGACCCGTCGAGATCGTGACGGTCGCGCCGAAAAAGCGCTCCAGCATGAAAATGCCTTCGGCATGGTGGCGCAGCGCGCGATGACGAAAATCGGCGGTGATCGCCTTGGATTCGTCGAACCACTGATGCAGCGGCAGATAATCCTCAGCGACGCCGCCCCATTTCCTCACCGAGGAGAGCGCATGATGATAGCAGTGTCCCATCGCGGCCTCCTCAGAACACGTGCTGCGAGTATTCGGACGCGGTGTAGCGTTCGTTGTAGTCAAGGGTGATCGTCCGTTCGGCGACGTCGAAGGTGAAATCGCCATAGGCGCCGTCGTTGTTTTCCCAGCCGCAGTGGGTTCGCTCGAGCAAATCGTATGCGAGACGCTCGATCGCATCGGCGATGCTGACGGGGGAGAGAGGTGGCCCGGAGAATCTGGACAGCGGGGATAAGTGGATTTTCTGCCTGAACGGCGGCCAGGATGGCCGCGGATCAGGAGAGAGCGATGACGCGACGGGCACGCCGGAACCACACAGCGGCCTTCAAAGCCTGCCCCGGCGCAGGCCGGGGGCGAAGGTGGCGCTGGCCGCCATCAAGGGTGAGAAGACGCTGGCCGAGCTGGCGCAGCTCTTCGATGTCCATCCGAACCAGATCACGAGCTGGAAGGCGCAGCTGCTTGAGGGGGCAACCGGGGTGTTCGGCTCCGGTGGAGCGAGCCCGGAGGCGGCGCCGGCGGTGGATTTGAAGGCGCTGCACGCCAAGATCGGGGAGCTGGCGCTGGAGAATGATTTTTTGGCCGGCGCGCTCAGCAAGGCCGGCATGCTGAGCGCAAAGCGATGATCGACCGTTCACACGAGCTTCCGCTGGCGCGGCAGGCCGAGGTGCTGAAGCTGAGCCGGAGCGGCCTCTACTACCGGCCGCGGCCGGTGCCGCCGGCCGATCTGGCGGTGATGCGGCGGCTCGACGAGCTGCATCTGGACTACCCGTTCGCGGGCAGCCGGATGCTGCGCGATCTGCTGCGCGGCGAAGGCGTCGCGATCGGCCGCCAGCGGGTCGCCACGATGATGAAGCGGATGGGCATCGCGGCGCACTATCGCCGGCCGAACACGTCCAAGCCGTCGCCAGGGCACAAGATCTACCCGTATCTGCTGCGTGCGGTGGCGGTCGAACGGCCGAACCAAAGCCTGCCCCGGCGAAAGCCGGGGTGTGGGCAATGGACATCACCTACGTCCCGATGGCGCGCGGCGTCGTCGATCTCGCCGCCGTGGTTCGACTGGTTCAGCCGCCGGGTCCTGGCCTGGCGGCTCTCGATCACGATGGAGGTCGAGTTCTGCCTTGAGGCGGTCGCCGACGCGCTGGCCAGGCAAGGCAGGCCGGAGATCTTCAACACCGACCAGAGCCTGCCCCGGCGGAGGCCGGGGGCAGCCAGTTCACCAGTGCCGAGTTCACCGGCCTGCTGCTGGACCACGCCATCGCGATCAGCATGGACGGCAAGGGTGCCTGGCGGGACAACGTCTTCGTCGAACGGCTCTGGCGCTCGGTCAAATACGAGGAGGTTTATCTCCGGGCCTATGACAGCGTCGGCGAGGCGCGGGCCTCGATCGGCCGGTATCTCGACTTCTACAACCGCAAGCGCCCGCATTCGAGCCTTGACGGTCGGACGCCAGATCGAGCCTATTTCGACCACCTGCCGCAGGTCGCGGCAGCTGATTCCGCCGCTGTTTTCGGGGTGTCACTCTGGTCGGGCCACGCCCTCCCGGCATGCCACCCCGAACACAGCACCCCACGACGGCAACCGGCAGAGATTCCACTTATCAAGAGCGGAAATCTGTCCAGAC
>JBAUYI010000549.1:0-8801 GCA_049584715.1 Xanthobacteraceae bacterium | reverse complement strand
GCTGATGAAGACGTTCCTCGCCACCGGCGCGGAAGTGTCGAAGGCAAAGCCGGCGATCGAAGCGGCCTACACGATCGTGACCGACGCGGCGGCGCGCACGCGCTAAGCCGCGGCGCCTGCGGTCAGCGCCGGGCGAAGATGATCAGGATGAGTCCGACGACGGTCAGGGCGCCGCCGTAATAAATCCATTTGGTCTGGCTGATCATGAAGCTCGATGCGGGCCAGGGGATGTAGCCCGAGCCCTGGCCCATCCAGAGCAGTCCCATGGCCAGGGCGATGATGCCGATGAGTGTCAGCGCTGTTTTCATGTTTTCATCCGCCCGTCATCAATGCGCCGCGTCCCAGTTATCAGCGGCATGCGCCTCGACCTGCAGCGGCACCGAGAGCGACAGCGCCGGCAGCGGCGCTTCGACCATCACGCTGGTGACCACTGGCAGCGTTTTCTCGACCTCGGCGTCGGGCACTTCGAACACCAGTTCGTCGTGCACTTGCAGCAGCATCTGCGCATTCAACTTTTTCTTCGTCAGCGCCCCGTCCATGCGGATCATGGCGCGGCGGATGATGTCGGCGGCGGTGCCTTGCAGCCGTGCGTTGATCGCGGCGCGCTCGTTGAAGGCTCGGATCGAGGCGTTCGACGCGCCGATGTCGGGATAATGGCATTTGCGGCCGAACAGCGTTTCGACAAAACCGTGTTTTTTCGCAAACGCCTTGGTCTCTTCGATGTAGTCGCGGATGCCCGGAAAACGCTCGAAATATTTCCGGATATAGGCGCCGGCCTCCTCGCGCTCGATGTTGAGCTGGTTGGCGAGGCCGAAGGCGGAGATGCCGTAGATGATGCCGAAATTGATCGCTTTCGCCCGGCGGCGCACTTCGGGCGGCATGTTCTTGACCGGCACGCCGAACATTTCCGAGGCCGTCATGGCGTGGATGTCGAGGCCGTCGCGGAACGCCTTGCGCAATTGCTCGATGCCGGCGATCTCGGCCAAGAGCCGCAGCTCGATCTGCGAGTAATCGGCGGAGACGAGTTTCATGCCGCGCTCGGCAATGAAGGCGCGGCGGATCTTGCGGCCGTCCTCGGTGCGGATCGGGATGTTCTGCAGGTTCGGCTCCGACGACGACAGCCGGCCGGTCGTGGTGGCGGCGAGCGCGTAGCTGGTGTGCACGCGATGCGTCGTCGGATTGACGTAGCCGGGCAGCGCGTCGGTATAGGTCGATTTCAGTTTCGACACCTGCCGCCAGTCGAGAATCTTCTTCGGTAATTCGTGGCCCTGCTCGGCCAATTCGTCGAGGACGCGCGCGCCGGTCGCCCACTGCCCGGTCTTGGTCTTGGTACCACCCGGCAATCCAAGCTTGCCGAACAAAATGTCGCCCATCTGCTTCGGCGAGCCGACATTGACGGTCTCGCCGGCGAGCTTGTTGATCTCGGCTTCAAGGCCGGCCGCTTCCTGGGCGAATTCACCGGAAAGCCGCGACAGTACCTGGCGGTCGATCGAAATGCCGCGCCGCTCCATGTCGGCAAGCACGCGCAACAGCGGCCGCTCCAGGGTTTCGTAGACATTGAGCATGTGCTCGGCGGCGAGGCGGGGCTTGAGCACCTGCCACAGCCGCAGCGTCGCGTCGGCGTCCTCGGCGGCATATTCGGTCGCCTTGTCGATCTCGACGCAATCGAACGTCATCCTGGTCTTGCCGGCCTTGGTCACCTCGTTGAAGTCGATGGTGCGGTGATTGAAGTAGCGCTGCGCCAGCGGATCGAGGCCGTGATCGGAGCGGCCGGCATCGACCACGTAGGACATCAGCAGTGTGTCGTCGTAGGACGCGATCTCGATGCCGCGCACGGCAAATATCTGAAAGTCGAATTTCAGGTTCTGGCCGATCTTGAGAACGCCTTTGTCTTCGAGTAGCGGCTTGATGGCATCGAGGGCGGCGCGCTCGGGGATTTGATCGGGCGCGACCTCGCCCTGGAACAAACCGCCGCTGCCGTCGCCGCCTTGCCGGTGCGACAACGGCACATAGCAGGCCTCGTTCGCAGCGAGCGCCAGCGAGAAGCCGCACAACGCCGCCTGCATCGGATCGAGGCTCGTCGTCTCGGTGTCGATGGCGACAAAACCCTGGTCGCGGGCGCGCTCGACCCAGGCCTTGAGCCGGTCGAGGCTACGCACGGTTTCATATTTGGAACGGTCGAATTTCTGGCTGTGGGCAGTGTCGAGCCGCGCGGCGGCGAGGGCCTGCGGTGTCAACTTGCCGTTCGCACTTTCACCTCTCCCCTTGCGGGAGAGGTCGGCCGGCGCAGCCGGCCGGGTGAGGGCCGTCGGCGCCGGGGTGCCCGGGCCCTCACCCGGCTCGGCCCGTTGGGCCGAGCCGTCCTCTCCCGCGAGGGGAGAGGACTTTGCGCCGCGCATCGCGAGCGTCGCATCCGGTTCGATCTCGGCGACGTCGATGCTGGCGAACTCGGCGACGCGGCGCGTTAACGAGCTGAACTCCATCGCCTTGAGGAAGGCGATCAGCCGCTTGTGATCGGGCTCGTGCACGGCAAGGTCGCCGATCGGCACGTCGACTTTGACTTGCGTGTCGAGCGTAACGAGTTTTTTCGACAGCCGCGCCTTGTCGGCATTGTCGATGAGCGTTTGCCGGCGCTTGTCCTGCTTGATCTCGGAAGCGCGCTTGAGCAGCGTTTCCAGATCGCCGTATTCGCCGATCAGCTGCGCCGCGGTCTTGACGCCGATGCCCGGCACCCCCGGCACGTTGTCGGTGGAATCGCCGATCAGCGCCTGCACCTCGATGACCTTGTCCGGCGGCACGCCGAATTTCTCGATCACCTCGGCGTGGCCGATCTTCTTGTCCTTCATGGTGTCGTACATGACGACGCTGTCGTTGACGAGCTGCATCAAATCCTTGTCCGACGAGACGATGGTTGAGGTGGCGCCGGCCTCACAGGCTTGCCGCACATAGGTCGCGATCAGGTCGTCGGCCTCGAATCCCTTCTGCTCCAGGCAGGGCAGATCGAAGGCGTGCACCGCTTGCCGGATCAGGCCGAATTGCGGTTTGAGGTCGTCGGGCGGGTCCGGCCGGTGCGCCTTGTAATCGGGATACATTTCGGTGCGGAACGTCTTCTCCGAGAGATCGAACACCACCGCGAGATGGGTCGGCTTGTCCTCCGCCTTCATGTCGCGCAAAAGCTTCCACAGCATGTTGCAGAAGCCGAACACGGCATTGAGCTGCAGCCCGTCCGACTTGCGGTTGATCGGCGGCAGCGCGTGATAGGCGCGGAAAATGTAGCCGGAGCCGTCGACCAGGAAGAGATGGTCGCCCTTCTTCAACGGCTTGGCGGCGCTTGGCGCCTTTTGCGGCTTTGGCGGTGTTTTTTGTACGGCTGGCATGATGGCGAATAATATAAGGGTTTCGCCGGGATAATCACGGGCTCAATGTCAGCTGTGGACGTTTCACCGCTTCCGATCGACGCCGCGCTGCCGGACCTGACCGCGGCGTTGCGCGCAAACACTGCGGCCGTGCTGGTGGCACCGCCCGGCGCCGGCAAGACCACGCGGGTGCCCTTGGTGCTCGCGCGCGAGGATTGGGCGCGGAAAGCGCGCCGGATTCTGGTGCTGGAGCCGCGCCGGCTCGCCGCGCGCGCCGCCGCAGACCGCATGGCGCAGACGCTGGGCGAGCGCCTCGGCGACACCGTGGGCCTGCGCGTGCGGTTCGGCTCGAAAATCTCAAGCCGCACCCGGATCGAGATCATCACCGAAGGCGTCTTCACCCGGCTGATCCTCGACGATCCCATGCTCGACGGCGTCTCAGCCGTGATCTTCGACGAATTCCACGAGCGCTCGCTTGACGCCGATCTTGGCTTGGCGCTGGCCCGCGACGTGCAGCAGGGCTTGCGCGAGGATTTGCGCATCCTGGTCATGTCGGCGACCATCGACGGCGCGCGCATCGCAAAATTGCTCGGCGACGCGCCGGTGATTGCCAGCGAAGGCCGCGCATTTGCGGTCGAGACCCGCTACGCCGGCCGCGACGCACGGCCGATCGAGCCGCAGGTCGCCGATACGATTATTCGCGCGATGCGTGCCGATGCCGGCTCGCTGTTGGCATTTCTGCCCGGCGCCGCCGAAATTCGCCGCACCAAAGCCCTGCTCGAAGGCCGCGCCGAGCCATCGATCGACGTGGTCGCGCTCTATGGCGCTCTCACCGGCGACGAGCAGGATCGTGCCATTGCGCCGGCGCCGCCCGGCCGCCGCAAGATCGTGCTGGCGACGTCGATTGCCGAGACCTCGATCACCATCGAGGGCGTGCGCATGGTCGTCGACGGCGGCCTCGCCCGCGTACCGCGCTACGAGCCCGACGTCGGGGTGACGCGGCTCGAGACGGTGCGGGTGTCGCGCGCCGCCGCCGATCAGCGCCGTGGCCGCGCCGGGCGAACCGAGCCCGGCATCTGCTACCGGCTGTGGGACGAGCCGCAGACGGCAGCGCTGGAATCCTTCGCGCGCCCGGAAATCCTCGCCGCGGATCTGTCGTCCTTTGCGCTCGATCTCGCCGCCTGGGGCGGCGGCCCGGACCAGCTCGCCTTCCTAGATCCGCCGCCGAAAGCCGCGCTCACCGAGGCCAAGGCGCTGCTGAGTGAGCTCGGCGCCATCGACGGCGACGGCCGCATCACCGCCGAGGGTAAGCTCTTGCGGCGCCTGCCGCTGCCGCCGCGGCTCGCACGCATGGTGGTCGACGCCGGCGCCGAAGGTAACGCCCTGCCCGCTGCGGAAATCGCTACCCTCATCGGCGAACGCGGCCTCGGCGGTGACGATGTCGATCTGCGCGAGCGTTTGAATACGCTGCGCCGCGACCGCTCATCGCGGGCGCGCGATGCCCGCGCCATGGCGCAACGCTGGGCGGAGATAGCGTCTGCTCCCTCCCCCCTTGTGGGGGAGGGTCGGGGTGGGGGGTCGGGAGGTAATGCAACAGAGTTGACGGGTGCACGGACTCCTTCGACGCGCGTGCGTCACCTCCCGACCCCCACCCCTAACCCCTCCCCACAAGGGGGAGGGGAATCGAGCATCGGCGCCCTGCTCGCCCTCGCCTACCCCGAGCGCATCGCCAAGAACCGCGGCGGCGCGGCGAGCGCGTTCCTGCTCGCCAACGGCCGCGGCGCCCACGTCGATCCCACCTCCCCGCTTGCGCGCGAGCCGTTCCTCGCCGTCGCCGAGCTTGCCGGGACGGCGGCGCAAGGCCGCATCCTCTCGGCCGCGCCGATCACGCTGGCCGAGATCGAACAGCGCTTTTCCGATCGCATCGCGGCACGCGAGGAGATCGTGTTCGACGCCGCGAGCGCAAGCTTACGTGGGCGACGGAGCCGGCGGCTCGGCGCCATTGCGCTGACCGACCAACCGATGCCGGTCGTCGGCGATGACGGCACCGCGCAAAAGCTCGCCGGCGGCATCGCCGGCCTCGGCATGCACCGGCTGCCGTGGACCAATTCGCTACAGCAATGGCGCGACCGGGTCATGTTCTTGCGCACGAGCGAAGGCGAGGAATGGCCTGATTTGTCCGATACGGCGCTCGCGCAATCCGTAAACGCGTGGCTGGCGCCGGCGCTCGCGGCCAAAACCGCGCTCGGCGACATCACAGTCGATGAATTGAATACCGCCGTGCGCGCGCTGTTGCCGTGGCCGTTGCAACGCCGGCTCGATGCCGAGGCGCCGACCCATTTTGCGGCGCCGACCGGCTCGCAGGTCCCAATCGATTACGAGGCCGAGGGCGGACCCAAAATCGCGATCCGGGTCCAGGAGCTGTTCGGCCTCGATCGCCATCCGACGATTGCCGGCGGCAAGGCGCCGCTGCTGGTCGAGCTGCTCTCCCCCGCGCACCGGCCGGTGCAGATGACCCGCGATTTGCCGGGTTTTTGGCGCGGCAGCTACGCCGCCGTGCGCGCCGAGATGCGCGGCCGCTACCCCAAGCATCCGTGGCCCGAGGACCCGATCGCGGCGCCGGCGACGCGGCGCGCCAAGCCGCGCAATCGCTAACGAATTGATTCTCGGGTCGATCCTAAAATCGGTGCATGTTTAGCGGTTAATGTAAGGCAACCATAGGAGACCTCACGTACTAAAGAACACGCCAAGCACGACCCATCACGCGGTGCAAAATGACACGCTTCTTTTTCGACTATACGGCGAAAGAACAATCGCTCCTCGACTATGGCGGACACGAATTCCGCTCGTCGCAGGCGGCCATGGAATTCGCCGAGGCGATTGCCCAGGATTTGAAGCATTCGCTTACCGAGAATTGGCGCGGCTGGAGCGTCGAAGTGCGCAATGCCACCGGCATGCGGCTTCTGTCGTTGCCGGTCGACAGCCCGGAGCTGGAAGCGGCCTGAAGAAGCTTGCGATTTTGCGCGCGACATTAGCGCTTTCCTTACCTTTACAGCGCAAATCCGGCATGGGCAGAAACGGCATTAGGTCCTCGTTCGCCGCGCCGTGATGAACTCGATCCGATAGCCGGATTTACCCTATGCGCTCAGTCCTCATGATTGCCGCGGTTGCGCTGGTCGCCGCTGTCCTCGTGCCGCGCTACTTCACGCAGTCGAACGCCGTTCACCGTGCCCCCGCCATGATGGCGGCCCGCCCGGTGGCGGCGCCGGGCCCCACCCCTGCGGATTCCCGCTCGGTCATCGTGTCGCGCGATGGCCGCGGCCACTTTCAGCTCGACGCCCGGGTCGACGGCCGGCGCCTCACCTTCATGGTCGACACCGGCGCTTCGGTGATCGCGCTCACTGCGGACGATGCGGCGACGCTCGGCATTCATCCGGCGGCCAGAGAATTCACCGCGCTGGTCAGCACCGCGAACGGCACGGTGCGGGCCGCCCCGGTCGAGCTCGACCGGGTCGAGATCGAAGACATCACGGTGCGCAATGTCGCCGCCATGGTGCTGCCGGACGGTGCACTGCGCGATAATCTCCTCGGCATGTCGTTTTTGTCGCGGCTGCACCGCTGGGAATTTGCCGACGGCAAGCTAGTTTTGGAGCAATAGTCCGCTGCCCTGTCATCATCCGCGCAGGCGGATGATCCAGTATTCGCCGCTGCCGGAATTTCGCTGCAACGTCAGTGTTTACTGGATGCCCCGCCTTCGCGGGGCATGACAACGCGCGCAACCATTCCGGTCGGCAAACGTTTACGCTATTGCTGTCGGGCATTCGATTCGGATCAATTATTCAATGTTTCCCAAGCCAAAAGCTTCGCTCAAGCCGAATACCTATGCCTACGAATCCGAGCCGATGGTGAAGGCCACCGGCTTTCGCGAATATGACGCGCGCTGGCTGTTCGGCAGCGAGATCAACCTGATGGGCATCGAGGCGCTCGGCCTCGGCCTGGGCACGCTGATCCACGAACTCGGCGTCAAGCCGCAGCTCGTCACCGGCCACGATTTCCGCTCCTATTCGGCGTCGATTAAGATGGCGCTGGTCAACGGCCTGCTTGCGGCCGGCATCGAGGTCAAGGACATCGGGCTGGCGCTCACGCCGATGGCCTATTTCGCCCAGTTCGATCTCGACGTGCCGTGCGTCGCCATGGTCACGGCATCCCACAACGACAACGGCTGGACCGGCGTGAAGATGGGCGTCAACCGTCCCCTCACCTTCGGCCCCGACGAGATGGCGCGGTTGAAGGACATCGTGCTCAACGGACGCTTCAAGATGCAGGGCGGCGGCGCTTATGACTTCGTCGAGAATTTTCCGGCGCGCTACATCGCCGACCTCACTAAGCGCCAAAAACTCAAGCGGCATCTGAAAGTGGTGTGCGCCTGCGGCAACGGCACCGCCGGCGCGTTCGCGCCGCAGGTGCTGGAAGCGATCGGCTGCGAGGTCATCCCGCTCGATTGCGAGCTCGACCATACGTTTCCAAAATACAATCCGAACACCGAAGATATGAAGATGCTGCACGCCATGCGCGACGCGGTGCTGGCGAGCAAGGCCGACGTGGCGCTCGGCTTCGACGGCGACGGCGACCGCTGCGGCGTGGTCGACAACGAGGGCGAGGAGATTTTCGCCGACAAGGTCGGCGTCATGCTGGCGCGCGATATTTCCGCCAATCACAAGAACGCGCTGTTCGTCGCCGACGTGAAGTCCACCGGCCTGTTCATGACCGACCCGGTGCTCATCAAGAACGGCGCCAAGACCGATTACTGGAAAACCGGCCATTCCTACATGAAGCGCCGGGTCAACGAGATCGGCGCCATCGCCGGCTTCGAGAAATCCGGACATTTCTTTTTCAACAAGCCGTTCGGCCGCGGCTATGACGACGGCCTGATCTTCGCCTTCGCCGTCTGCGACATGCTCGACCGCAATCCGGGAAAGAGCATGGCGGACCTGAAAAATGCGCTGCCGAAAACCTGGTCGTCGCCGACCATGTCGCCGCACTGCGCCGACGAAACCAAATATGCGGTGGTCGACGAGGTGATCAAACACTTCGAGGCCGAGCAGAAAAACGGCGGCAAGGTCTCAGGCCAGCCGATTCGCGATCTCGTCACCGTCAACGGCGTGCGCGTCACCGTCGAGGACGGCACCTGGGGCCTGGTGCGCGCATCGTCGAACAAGCCGGAGCTGGTCGTGGTGGTCGAGAGCCCGGTGTCGGAAGCGCGCATGCGCGACATGTTCAAATCGCTCGACGCCGTGCTGCGCACGCACAAGGAAGTCGGGGAATATAACCAAACGATTTGATGCGTTCGGCGCGGCATGACGAAGAAATAAACGCCACAGCGAAGCGGATTATCCCTTAAATTGCATGGCGAACCGCAGCGCAGAGAGAATTTGAAGTCAAGGA
>JBAUYI010000548.1:0-17485 GCA_049584715.1 Xanthobacteraceae bacterium | reverse complement strand
ATTCATGGCCGTCCGGTTTACGGGCTGGGCGATGGCCAGTGGGATATTCCCGAGCTTCGGTTGCTGCTGGAAGGCGTAGCACCTCAGCATCCCGTGATGGAGGCCTACGAAGTCGAGCGCGACTTTCCCATTATCGGACGACGCGCGATGCTCCTGAATGCGCGCGAGCTGTTTTTTCAAAAAAACTCCCGCAAGCTCATTCTCCTGACAATCGAAGATGTCACCGACCGTCGCGCCGCGGAACGGGAGATAACCAATCTCCTGCAACAGAAGGAAACGCTGCTGCAGGAGATGCAGCACCGCGTCGCCAATAGCCTGCAAATCATCGCCAGCATCCTTTCCATCAAGGCGCGGGCGGTGCAGTCCGAGGAAACGCGGCGGCATCTTGAGGACGCACACCAGCGGGTCATGTCGGTGGCAGCCGTACAGCAACAGCTGCTGGCTTCAGGCCGCGGCGCGCCGATTGAAATCGGTCCTTATCTCGTTCGTTTGTGCGAGACGCTCGCAGCCTCGATGACCGAGGACAGTCATCCGATATCGTTGCAGGTCCAAGTGGATGGCGGCACCGCCTCATCCGCCGAGGTGGGCAGTATCGGTCTCATTGTCACTGAGCTCGTGATCAATGCGTTCAAGCACGCCTTTATCGGCGAGCGCGCCGCTGGCCAGCTTGTCGTTGCCTATGAGACGGCTGATACGGGTTGGCGACTGGCGGTGTCCGACAACGGCGTTGGGACGCCGCAGGCTCATCTGGGTCCGGCCAGGACAACGTCCGGATTGGGCACGATCATCGTCGAGGCGCTCGCCAGACAGCTCGGCGCTCGCGTGGCCACCGTGACGAACTCCCAGGGCACGACAGTCTCGATCACCCACGGTTCGATCGGCCTTGGCTCGGCCACCCGCGCAACCGTCGCGGGGTCCTGAGGGGGGAAGCATAAATGTTCACCGAGAAGAAATACCGCGCAAAGTCCAAGGAATACGGCGATCTCATCAAAGAGTCGAACGACCCAAGCCAGATTCGCGAATTGCAAGACTCGAAAGACAGTTTCAGCTCCCTTGCCGACAACGAAGAATGGCTGGCGAACAATTTCGACAAGATGGTGCAGGTCGCGGCCGCAGATAAACCCGGCCACGTCACCCTCGTTGCAGAAGAAGAGCGTGTTCTGCGCTGCCTGGGCGCCGCCGTCATCATGCAGTGGAACACGCTGCCGGCGAAACTTCGGCGGGAGCTTTTCGACACCGCCGGATCGATGGGCGATCTCTTGGATACGGCGGCGTTGCGCGGACAAATCGCCCGGTTTTTGCATAAGCACAAGGACGACGAGTCGGAAGCTTGATATTTCGCGATTGCGGCGCGCCGCCGCGCCGCCGCGCCGCGGGTCTTTAGCCGGCTAGTTGACCAACACGGCCATTGTAAAACCGCCGGTCCAATCCGCCGCCATGGTATTGGCCCCGACCGTGATCGTGCACACGCCGGCGGTTGTTGCCGTAATGGTATTGCCGGTGCCGTACCAGGGGCCGTCTCCAACTCCGCCCGGGCATGACACGCTGCCGCGCATCGGGCCGCCGCCGGTAAAAGTCACGATCAAGACCTGGCCGGCCTTGACCTTGAGCGAATAGGTCGTCAATGGCGCGCCCACTATGACCTTGCCGTTGACGACTGCACCGTAAGAGCCGGGGGCGAATTTTATCGGTATCGGCGGTGCCGCATAGGCTTGGCTGGCGACAAGAACGAAGGCCATTCCGATCGTCAGGGGAGTGACATTGCGATGTTTACGCATGGTGATTCTCCATCCTCGATGACGGCGCTGAGATCAGCTTCATTTAGCATCTGGTGCGGTCGGTAATACCAACACGTTACGATTGTGCGACAGCTACGACTGCCGCGCAATCCGGCGGGCGGCGATGGCCACCGAGAAGGTGACCACCAAAAAGCGCGCCAGATGGTGCGCCCCGACATAGACCGGGTCGAGATGCAGCGCCAAGGCCAGCACCATCATGGTGTCCTGGGCGCCGGGCGAGAACGCGATGACCACGTTGGCGATCGGGAACGGAAAGAAATAGGCCACGATGGCGATGAAAAACGCCGCGACCGCCATCGACACGGCGAATGAGCCGAGCGCGGCGCCGAGATAGCCGACCAGCATCCGTGCGGACGTGTTGGCGAAGCGCGAGCCGACCAGCGCGCCGAGCGCAATCACCGAGCTACTACCGATCCACCACGGCAGCACCGCGTGAATGAAGCCGGTGCCGTGCAGCAGGCCAGATCCGGTCAGCGCGCCGAACATCAGTCCGCCCGGGAATCGCAAATATAAAAACGCAACGGCGAAGCTGACCGAGACTGCGACCAGCACGATCATTTGCCCGAGCACGGAGACATCGGCGGGGCCGCGCGCCACCGCGACCGCGGGCACCACGAGCCCGAACAGAGCGAGCCCGTTCGGCAGGCCGATGACGATCAACAAGACGCGCATGGTCTGCACGATGGCGATGGCGCGCAGATCGCCGCCGAGCTCCGACGACAATGCGATCACCTGCGCCATGGCGCCGGGACTGGCGCCGAGCAGCGCGGAAAGCGGATCCCATCGGTGCACGACGCGTAGATAGCTCGAGGTCGCCAGCATCATGACGACGGTGCAGAGCATGAGGAGCGCGATGCTCACCGGCCACGTCGTCACGCCGCGCAGCGTCTCCGGGGTCACCACGGCGCCGAGCAGAATGCCGACATTGACGTAGCAGATGCGCGCCAAGAGGAGCGGCATCCTGACCGGCCGGCCTAACAGTGCCGCGGTCGCCACGGCCAGAACCGAGCCGGAGACCAGCCCCGCCGGCAATGCCAGATAGGTGAATGCCAGGCCGCCGGCGAGCGCGATCGCAAGCGTCTCGGTCGTTTCGATCAGCACGCGCCGCGAGGGGAGGGCAGGGATCATCGTTTTCCCATGAATGCTCCCTGGTGGAAGCGCCGTCAACGCGCCCGTCATTGCGAGGAGCGGAGCGACGAAGCAATCCAGCTCTGCGCCGCCGGGCTGGATTGCTTCGCTTCGCTCGCAATGACAGGGAGCCATGGACAGGGCATTGGAAAAGTGATGACTTTCACTAAAATCGGGCGCCGCGGACCTAAAAACGCCGCGCGGTGACGTTGCCTAAAGTGACGTTTGGGGTAAGGCCATGTTGCAGGGCTGGGTCGTCGTCATCATCGCCCTTGCCTATATCGGCTTTCTGTTTCTGGTGGCGAGCTATGGCGACCGCAGGCGCGAGCTGTCGCGCGGCACCACGTCCCGATTGCTGATCTATCCGCTGTCGCTGGCGATCTATTGCACGTCGTGGACGTTCTTCGGTTCCGTCGGCCTGGCTTCACGCGGCGGCTTGGATTTCTTCGCCATCTATATCGGCCCGATGGTGATGGTCGGGCTGGCCTATCCGCTGCTGATCCGCATCGTGCGGCTCGCCAAGGGCCAGAACATCACCTCGATCGCCGACTTGATCGCGGCGCGCTACGGCAAGAGCCAGGCGGTGGCGGCGACGGTGGCGCTGATCGCCATCGTCGGCATGGTTCCCTATATCGCGCTGCAGCTCAAAGCAGTGTCGTCGTCGGTCGGCACCATTCTGGCACAAGCCTATCCCGGCGGCGCGCAGCCCATCGTCGGCGACAGCGCGCTGTTCGTCGCGCTGTTGATGGCGGCATTCGCGGTGCTGTTCGGCACCCGCCACACCGACGCCACCGAGCATCAGGACGGGTTGATGCTGGCGATCGCCACCGAATCGATCGTCAAGCTGGTGGCCTTCCTCGCCGTCGGCATCTTCGTGACCTTCGTGATGTTTCACGGCCCGCTGGCTTTGTTCAGCCGTGCGCTGGACCAAGCCAATACCGCGGCGGTGCTGACGCGGGTTCCGCCGCTGACCAGTTTCTTCGCGATGACGGTGCTGTCGCTGTTCGCCATCATGCTGTTGCCGCGGCAATTTCATGTCGCGGTGGTCGAGAACCATAGCGAGGCCGAGATCCGCCGCGCCGCCTGGCTGTTCCCGGCCTATCTGGTGCTCATCAATCTGTTCGTGTTGCCGATCGCCATGGCCGGCCTGCTGATGTTTCCCGCAGGCAGGGTCGACAGCGACATGTTCGTGCTGGCGCTGCCGATTGCCGCCCATTCCGAACTGATCACGCTCATCGCCTTCGTCGGCGGCCTGTCGGCGGCGACCGCCATGGTGATCGTGGAATCGGTGGCGCTGGCCATCATGGTGTCGAACGACATCGTAGTGCCTTTGGTGCTCAAGCGTCGGGCCACGCTCGCCGGCGCGAGCGATGCCGGCGCGTGGCTGTTGACCACGCGACGCATCGCCATCTTCGTCATCCTACTGCTGGCCTACATCTATTACCGCTCGGCCGGCGAGGCGCAGCTTGCCGCCATAGGGCTGTTGTCGTTCGCGGCCATCGCGCAACTGGCGCCGGCGTTTTTCGGCGGGTTGATCTGGCCGCGCGGCACCGCGCGCGGTGCCATCGCCGGCATGACCGCGGGCATTCTGATCTGGGGCTATACGCTGCTCGTTCCGAGCATTTCCGATGCCGGCATCGTCAGCGCCGGCATCCTCACCGACGGGCCGTGGGGCCTTGGCTTTTTGCGGCCGCAGGCGCTGTTCGGCCTCGATCTGCCGCCGCTGGTTCACGGCGTGCTGCTCAGCCTTGCCGTCAATATCGTCTGCTATATCGGCTGCTCGCTGAGCCGGCGGCCGACGTCGATCGAGCGGGTGCAAGCGGATGTGTTCGTGCCCTCGACGCTGGCGCCGATCCTGGCACCGATGGCGCCGAGTTTCCGGCTGCGCCGCGCCTCGGTCACGGTCGAGGAATTGATCGCCACCGTGGCGCGCTATCTCGGCGAGGAGCGCACCCGCGACTCCTTCGCCAGCTTCGCCGCCTCGCGCCGCATCAGTCTTGAGCCGCAGGCCGAGGCCGATTTCCAGCTCTTGCAATACGGCGAATATCTGCTGGCGTCGGCGATCGGCGCGGCGTCGTCGCGGCTGGTGCTGTCGCTGCTGCTGCGCAAGCGCACCGTTTCGACCAGGGACGCGCTGAAGCTGCTCGACGACGCCAATGCGGCGTTTCACTACAACCGCGAGATTTTGCAGACCGCCCTCGACCACGTGCGCCAAGGCATCGCCGTGTTCGACAAGGACCTCAATCTGGTGTGCTGGAACCGCCAGTTCGGCGAGATTTTCGATCTGCCGCACGGCCTCACCCGCGTCGGCATCGCGCTTCACGAGATCTTGCGTTACGTCGCGCAGAACGGCGCCAATGACGAAAAGAATTTCGATGCGGCCATCGCCGAGCGCATCGCCAAATACACCTCGGAGGTCGAGCCGTTCCTGGAACGCTTCGCCGAGCGCGGGCTGGTGATCGAAGTCCGCTCAAATCACATGCCCGACGGCGGCCTGGTGACGACGTTCACCGACATCACCCCGAGCGTAAAAGCGGCCGAGGCGCTGGAGCGGGCCAATGCCACGCTGGAACGCCGGGTGCGCGAGCGCACCAAGGAGCTGACCCGGCTCAACACCGAGCTCGAACGCGCCAAGGCCGAAGCCGACGAAGCCAACGTTTCGAAAACCCGCTTCGTCGCCGCGGCGAGCCACGACATCCTGCAGCCGCTCAATGCGGCGCGGCTCTACGTCACCAGCCTGATCGAGCGCCAGCGCGCCGGCGAGGACGGCGACTTGGTGCAGAACATTGACGCCTCGCTCGAAGCGGTCGAAGAGATTTTCGCCGCGTTGTTGGATATCTCGCGGCTCGATACCGGCGCCATGAAGCCGGAAATGACCGATTTCCGCGTCGATGAATTGTTGCAGCGGCTCGACGTCGAATTCGCGCCGCTGGCCCGCGAGAAAGGCCTGAAGCTCCGCTTCATGCCGTGCGCGCTCACGGTGCGGTCGGATCGCCGCCTGCTGCGGCGGCTCCTGCAGAACTTCGTCTCCAACGCCATCAAATATACGCCCGCGGGCAGCGTGCTGGTCGGCTGCCGGCGCCGCGGCGGCAAGCTGCGCATCGACGTCTACGATACCGGCATCGGCATTCCGCATTCCAAACGCCGGGCCGTGTTCAAGGAATTCCACCGCCTCGATCAAGGCGCGCGCGTCGCGCGCGGCGTCGGCTTGGGCCTCTCCATCGTCGAGCGTATCGCCCGCGTGCTCGACAGCGAGGTGGCGCTGAAATCCGTGGTCGGGCGCGGCTCGCGGTTTTCCGTCGAGGTACCGCGCGCGGCGGCGGCCGCGGCGAGCCCGGCCGTAGCCGCCATCACGCGAACCGGCGCCGGCCGGCTCATCGGCACGGTCGCGCTGTGCATCGACAACGACCGCAGCATTCTCGACGGCATGGAGAAACTTTTGGGCGGCTGGGGCTGCCGCGTATTGACCGCGGCGGACCTCACCGAGGCGCTGGCGGCGATGGACTTAAGCGGCCTCGAACCGGACGGCCTCCTGGTCGACTATCATCTCGATGGCGGCAACGGCATCGCCGCGATCGCCGAACTGCGCCGCCGCCTCGGCCGTGATTTGCCGGCGATCCTGATCACCGCCGACCGCTCGCTCCACGTGCGCGAGGAGGCCCAGACCGAAGGCGCGCACCTCCTGCACAAGCCCCTCAAGCCGGCATCCTTGCGCGCGCTGATTACCCAGTGGCGCGTGCAACGCGTCGCGGCGGAGTAAATTTTTTTCCGCCCCCCGCTATCGCGGGGGCGGATGAAGAGGCCATTGGCCGGCTTCGATTCTTCCCGCGGCAATCACCGCCTGCGTCCGGCTTTCGACGCCGAGTTTTTGCAGGATCGCGGAGACGTGTGCCTTCACGGTCGCTTCCGAAACGCCGAGCTCGAAGGCGATCTGCTTGTTGAGCAAGCCGCCCGACAGCATCATCAGCACGCGGACCTGTTGCGGCGTAAGGCTTGAAAGCCGCGCGATCATCGCCGTGGTTTCGGCGTCGGTTTGGCGCGCCAGATCGACGTCGGGCGGCGTCCACACTTCGCCTTGCAGCACCCGCGCGATGGCCCCCCGCATGGCGTCGATGCCGAGCGTCTTCGGAATGAAACCCGACGCGCCGAATTCCATGCAGCGGCGGATCACCGCCGGGTCGTCGTTGGCCGACACCACGACGATCGGGAGGCTGGGATATTGTGCGCGTAAATACATCAGGCCGGAGAAGCCGCGTATGCCGGGCATGCTGAGATCGAGCAGGATCAGATCGACGTCGCCGCCGCGTTCGAGCTGTTCGGTGATCTCCTCAAACGTGCCGGCCTCGCCGATGTCGGCGCGACCGAACAGTCCGGACACTGCCTCGCGCAACGCGCCGCGAAACAGCGGATGATCGTCGGCAATCAAAAGATGATGCAATTGCGCTTCGGTCAATGTGGCGTTCCGGTCATGTGCGGCATTTTAGGACCGATCGACGTGAATGGTCCACTGGCCGGCCTGTGGCGGCAGGCCGCGGCGCGTCCGCAGTCAAAACAGCCGCGAATCGGACCCAATCCGGCGCTTTTGCGCCGATCGATCGTTCGCCTTTCATTGATAGTCTGTTCGCCGGTTCGCCGATTAAGAACTGCCTGCCCGAGCCCATCTCCTCACTAGCAGCAATACCGGCCTCATCCGGTGTCGGCTGCGTAAAGGAGAATTTCCATGATCAACACATCAAAGCTTGCCCTCATTGCCGTGCTGGCGGCGATGAGCGTCGCATCACCGGCCTTCGCCCAGTCGTTCAATAAAGCCGACGGCACCGGCAACGAATTGCCGTTCGCCTATGGACCAGGCGGCACCAAGCCCACTTGGACCGTCCCGCCGCAGAGCGAACAGTTTGCCGCCCGGCCGAACAATGCCGGCAAGGTCGCTGTTCATAAAAGCGGCCGTAACCAATTCGCCGGCGCCGGCACGAACGGTCTTTACGACTACGCCGCGGTTCCGTTCGCATCCGGATCGGATGCCGCGAACAGTCCGGCGGCCACCGGCGGTGGCAGCACCGGCTACAACGAGATGATTCTGCGCGATTGAGGCATCGACGAAAACGGGGGCGGGCCTTTGCTCGCCCTCGTTTCCTGTCTAATTGCCCGGAGCAGATGGTTGTCGCGTCGCGTCGGTCACCGTGCGGAGATCGGGCAGTATGGGCCTGGTGCCGTCGTGGCCGTTTTGTTTGATCGGGGGCAAGTGCGCGAAACGTGCCGCGAGGAAATCGATGAACGTCCTGGTTTTCGCCGACAGAAAGTGGCTGTGCGGATAGACGGCGTAGACCGGCGTTTCCTGCGTCTTGTAGTCGGGCAAAAGGCGGACCAGCCGCCCGGCGTTGAGGTCGTTGGCGACGAGATAGTCCGGACCCAGCAGTATCCCCGTATTCTTGAGCGCAAGCGCCAGCAGCGGATCGCCGCTGTTTGCCAATAGGCGCCCGGAAATGCGGATAACCTCGGCCTTGCCGTTTGCATCGGTAAAGGTCCACGCTCGCGGCGCGGCATAGGTGTAGATCAGGCAGTTATGTTTGCTAAGATCGCGCGGCTGTTGCGGCATGCCGTTCGCCGCCAGATAGCCGGGCGAGGCGCAAAGGGTCATTTCGACTGTATATAATTTTTTGGCAATCAGGCTCGAATCCGACAACTGGCCGAGGCGAATCGCCAAGTCGATGCGCTCTTCGAGCAGATCGACATAGTTGTCGTGCAGGCTCAGGTCGATCGAGACGTCGGGATAGGCGACGAGATAATCGGCAATCGCGGGCGCCAGTTGATGCGAGCCGAACGACACCGACGTGGTCACCCGGAGCAGGCCGCGCGGCGCGGCCTCAAGATCGCCGGCGGCGCGTTCGGCATCTTCCAGTTCGTTGAGGATGCGCAGGCAGCGCTCATAGTAATTCTGCCCGACCTCGGTGGCGCTGACGTGCCGTGTCGTGCGATTGAGCAAGCGCACGCCGAGCCGCTCCTCGAGCGTGCGGATGTGTTTGCTCACCATGGCTGGCGACATATCGAAGTGCCGAGCCGCCGCAGCAAAGCTCGAGGACTCGACGACTTTGGCGAATACCGCCATTCCAACGAAGCGATCCAAGCGCGAACCTCTCAAGGCCAATCCCGGCCTGACGTCAGTCCCCTTGGTCCTCCCATTCGACGCGCGCTTTTTCGACCCCGCGCGGCCTATTCGCAGCTATTGGTTCGGGACCCGCACGACCACGCTGCCGCCCTCATTGCAGCGTTGCGCCGATTGCATGATGTGATGGCGATCACAGCTGACTATTCGCCATCACAGCCGAGAAATTGCAGCACCACCTCGCGGCGGTGCGGCCGCGCGCGGTGCTCGGCCAGATAGATGCCCTGCCAGGTGCCGAGTTCCATCTTGCCGGCGGCGACCGGCACGTGCAGCGACACGCCGTTGACCATGGCCTTGACGTGGGCCGGCATGTCGTCGGGCCCTTCGACGTCGTGCACCCAGCCGGCGTCGGCCGGCGCGATGCGTTTGAGCGCGGTGACGAGATCGGTCTGCACGTCCGGGTCGGCATTCTCCTGGATCACCAGCGAGGCCGAGGTGTGCTGCAGATAAAGCAGCACCACGCCGTCGCGCGCCTTGATCTGTTCCAGAAAGCACGCGACCTCGCGCGTAATCTCGAAAAAACCTTCGCCGGATGTTTGTACCGCAAGCGCTGCCCGTGCGATCGTCTGCACGCGCGTGCTGTGAATGGCGGACAATTCGCTCAAGGCCGCGCCGTCAGCTCTTGTTCAGCATCTGCTTTTGCGCCCGGTTGACGGCATCGACGAAGCGATTCCATAGCCGGCCGACATAGGCCACCGCGCGATCGATATCGGCATTGTCAGGCAGCCGGATCGTGATGTCGTTGTCGTGGGTGCCGGAGCGTTCCGGCGTCGCGCCGGACGGCAGCGGCAGGCCGTGCGATAGCAGGGCCTGCTTGAGGGCTGCATTTTCGCCACGCAGCCGCGCGATCTCGCTCTCGAACGCGGCGCGATCTTCCGGCGCCGCCAGACACGCCCAACCCACGGTGCGCTGGCTGCACAGCGCGACTTCGCCGGTTTGCGTATCGAGCCGGACAAAGCCGTCGGTCACCTTGTTGAGCGTGTAGCGCCCGCCATTGGTGTCGGGCGTGGCGTCATCGGCAAAAACCGGTGTGCTCAGGCAGACGGCGGCAACGGCGAGGGCAAAAGCCTTGCTGAACATGGTCATCTCCTGACTGGGAGCGGTTTTCGACAGAGTAGCGGCGAACACCCCGTATGCGTAGTCATTATGGGAGGACGATGGCTTCGCCTAAAGGCACGCGCCGCGCCGAGGTTTGGCGCTTCGCAACGCACAAACAGCCCCTTTCAATCGTGGGAAAACCGCCCACATCTGTCATGAATTCAGTATGTTAGGACAGCTCTTGCGTTTCTTGACTTGGATTTACCCTCTCAGTATGGTCCGCCCGGCTTCAGGGGGCGGGCGTCGAGCGATTGCCGCAAATCTGCGAGTGTCGAGACCATGAGCGACGCGCGCGAGAACGGCCGCAAGGCGCACACCGATGAGGCCGCTCTCTCCGCGAGGCTCCAGCGGCTCGGCGAAGGTCTTGCACGTAAACGTGCAGACGACCCTGCCAATGACGCTTCTGAAAATCGCGCGGCGACCGCATCGGGCTATGCTCGGGGCTTTCGACTCTCGAGCGAACTCGTTGCCGGCGTGTTGGTCGGTGCCGGCCTCGGCTGGCTCATCGATCGCGTGCTCGGTGTGGCGCCGTGGGGGCTCATTGTATTTCTCTTGCTCGGCTTTGCCGCCGGCGTGCTCAATGTGATGCGGTCCGCGGGCGTCGTGGCAAGCCCCGGTTTGGATAAGGGTCTGCGCAAAGACTAGGACGAGGCGATTGGCGCTTTCAGCGCGACAGTGACGAGATCATGCAAGTCGATCCGATTCATCAGTTTCAGATCCACAATATGGTGCCGCTGATCAACTTGGGCGGTCGTCAGATCGCGTTCACCAATTCGGCGCTGTTCATGATGATCATCGTGTTCGGCGTTTCGGCGCTGATGATCGGCGCTAGCGCGCCGCGCGCGGTGGTGCCCGGCCGGCTGCAATCGATCGCCGAGCTGTCCTACGAATTCGTCGCCAACACGGTGCGCAGCTCGGCGGGCACCGAGGGCATGAAATTCTTCCCGTTCGTGTTCACGCTGTTCATGTTCGTGCTGTTCGCCAACCTGATCGGGCTCATTCCTTATTCCTTCACGGTGACCAGCCAGATCATCATCACCGCGGCCTTGGCGCTCACCGTGTTCCTGGTCGTCGTCGGCTACGGCTTCTGGAGGAACGGTCTGCACTTTCTCAATTTGTTCGTGCCGAAGGGCGTGCCGAAGGCGATCCTGCCGGCGATCGTGATCATCGAAGTGCTGTCGTTCGTGTCGCGCCCGGTCTCGCACAGCGTCCGTTTGTTCGCCAACATGCTCGCCGGCCATATCACGCTGCAGGTCTTCGCCGGCTTCATCATCATGCTTGCCGGGGCCGGAATCCTCGGCTGGTTCGGCGCGGTGCTGCCGTTCGCCATGGTGGTGGCGTTGACTGCGCTCGAGCTTCTGGTGGCGTTCCTGCAGGCCTACGTCTTCGCCATTCTCACCTGCATCTATCTCAACGATGCGATACACCCGAGCCATTGACGGCTCGATTTTAAACCTCGAAAAGGAGCTTTGTTATGGATCCGACTGCCGCAAAATACATTGGTGCAGGCATTGCCTGTATCGGCATGGGCGGCGCCGGCGTCGGCGTGGGCATCATCTTCGGCAACTATCTGGCCGCGGCGCTGCGCAATCCGTCCGCCGCCCAGGGCCAGTTCGGCAACCTGATCTTCGGCTTCGCCATCACCGAGGCGCTCGGCATCTTCTCGCTGCTGATCGCGCTCTTGCTGCTGTTCGGGCTGTAAAAACCGCCGTCATGGCCGAGCCTGCCGCCCATAGCCAAGTGCCCGCCGGGCACCCGGCGTTTCCGCCGTTCCAGGCCGAGCACTTTCCGTCGCAGCTGGCCTGGCTGGCGGTGAGCTTCGTGCTGCTCTACGTGCTGATGGCCAAGGTGGCGTTGCCGCGCATCGGCGCGATCTTCGCCGAGCGCAGTAAACGCATCGGCGACGATCTCAAAGCGGCGCAAGGTTTCAAGGAGCAATCCGACGCCGCCCACGCCGCTTACGAGAAAGCGCTGGCCGATGCGCGCGCTCGCGCCCAAGCGATCGCCACCGAAACCCGCGAGCAGCAGGCGGCCGCGGCCGAGGCGACCAACAAGCGGCTCGAAGCGGAACTCCACGAGAAGCTGGCGGCGGCGGAACAATCGATCGCCGCCACCCGCACCGCCGCCATGGGTCATGTCGGCACGATTGCGGCAGACACCGCGTCCGCCATTGTCGAGCACCTGATCGGACAGACGCCCGCCGAGCACGAGGTCGCCGCCGCCTTGGGCGATGCGCTCAAGCGCTAGGAATTTATCGATGCTCGAGCCCTTGCAAGAAACCGAGAACTGGGTCGCCCTGGCCTTCCTGCTGTTCCTCGGCCTGCTGGCCTATCTCGGCGTGCATCGCAAGCTGATGGACTCGCTCGATGCGCGCCAGGGCCGCATCAAAAGCGAGCTCGACGAGGCGCGCCGGCTCCGCGAGGAAGCCCAGGCACTGCTGGCGGAGTTCGAGCGCAAGGGGCGCGAGGCCGAAGGCGAGGCCGCCGCCATCATCGCCGGCGCCAAGGCCGAAGCCGAGCGCCTGGCCGCCGAAGCCAAGACGCGCATGGAAGATTTCGTTGCGCGCCGCACCAAGATGGCCGAGGCCAAGATCACCCAGGCCGAAGCGCAGGCGCTGGCCGACGTCCGTTCCGCCGCCGCCGATGCCGCCGTTGCTGCGGCCGAAAAAATCCTCGCCGCCGCGGCCAAAGGCAAGGTCGCCGAAAACCTGCTGGCCCAGGGCATCGAGGACGTCAGAAAAAAATTCAACTAAGGCATGATCCGGAAAGCCTGCCCTCGGACTTGATCCGAGGGTGGAAACCGGTTTTCCGAAAAGATCATGCTTCACTAAAATGTTAGAGCGCAAATCGGTTCAATTCGAAGCGATTTGCGCTCTGAATCGTCAGCCATTCCAACGCTGTCGTGCAAAACTTGCGGCTTGACCGCAATTTCTGTGCATAAGACGTTGCGCTGCGCAGTGACGGTCTTTGCATACCGCGGCCGTTCGCTATCGTCATTGTTGATAACTTGAAAAGCGGGACGGCGGCCAATCGGCGTGGCCGACGCATCGGAGGGACCCATGGTCATCTTCGATTGCAATGGCGTACTTGTAGACAGCGAACCGATTGTGAGCGCGGTCCTCGCCGAGTCTTTGACCCGCGCCGGATTTCCAGCGAATGCGGACGGCTTGGCGCGCCGCTACCACGGCCGGCGCCCGGCGGACGTGTTTGCGTCGGTCGAAGCGGCCACCGGCAAAAAGCTGCCGCCGAACTTCGCCTCCGGCGTTTCGGCCGAGACCGTGCGCCGTTTCCGCACCGAGCTGCGCGCGCTGCCCCATGTCGCCCATGCCCTGACCTGGGTGCGCGGCCCAAAGGCCGTGGCGTCATCGTCGCCGCACGACCGGCTGCGGGCCGGTCTCGACGCCGCCGGCCTGCTGCGCTTCTTCGAAGCGCGATTGTTCTCGGCCAGCGACGTGCCCAACGGCAAGCCGGCGCCAGATCTGTTCCGCTTCGCTGCGGCGCGGCTGCAAGTCGATCCGGCGTCCTGCATCGTGATCGAGGATTCGGTGCCCGGTGTCGCCGCCGCGGTCATGGCCGGAATGACGGCAATCGGCTTTGTCGGCGGCAATCAAATGCCGGGCCGGCTCGCCCAGGACCTGGTCAATGCCGGCGCCCGCACCGTGATCGCCGACATGCGGGTGCTCAAGGCCACCATCACCGACATTCGCGGCTGGTGATTTGCTTCATCCGTGTGTGCCATGGCTGAGAGTGAGCAAACCATCCAGGACGATTTCCGCGAGCTTTGTTACCATATGGGCTTAGCGCTGATCATATGGCAACGAGTTGAGGAATTGCATTTCCACATTTTCGGCAGGTTTTTGGGCGTCCCGCTGGGACAAGTTACGTCTGCCGCCTACCACAGCACCGAAAGCTTTGACGCCCGCAATACGATGCTGGACCGGATGGCTCAGTATTTTTTGAACCCTATAAGAGAACTTCTACCGCGAGAGACGGCTAAGCAATATAAAGAGCTGCGCATCAGATGGCAGGAACTCAAAAAACTTCTGAAAGACACCAATTTAAACCGCAACAAACTGGCTCATTACACAGCCGACTTTGACTTGATCAATATGCGGACAGTCGAAGGCGGCGATATTGTCTTTGACGTGACGTCTCCTACGCTCCGGCCGGGACCGTTGAATTTTGTAAGTCGCCTGTTCGGGCGCACGAAAGATAAAAAGGAACACAACCTCGGCGTTCCAGAGCTAAAGCGATACGTTGTCGAGTTTAGACAGGTTGAAGAGGCGACCGCGGCCTTTCTTCTGGAACTAGGCAAGCTTCCAGAACCTCACGCACCAATTGGTGGGCAGAATCAGGGGGCGCCAGATGAATCGCCCCCGTCTCCGGAGATACCTCATCCAACAGACGAGCCGCCATCCGATCAATAGCGGCGTCGTCTATTTCAATTCGCTAATTGTCAATCTATCACCCCGTCTTGGGCTTGGTCTTTGGCTTCGGTTTTGGTGCCGGCTTCGGGTGATCCTGCGCCGCGGCGGCGATCGGATCGAAGCCGATATAGACGACGTAGTTGTCCAAATTGGCCGGCATCGGGAAGGTCACGCCTTCCTCGATATGGGTGAAGGTCGGGTTTTCGGTGGCGGAGGGGACGGTCACCGGGATGCGAATGAGCTGGGTGACGATCGGCTTGGTGTGAGCGGTGGTTTCTTCGACCACGGCGATGCGCAATGGCACATCAACCTGTCCGGGGCCGCCGGCCGGTCCGATGATGATGCGGCCTTCGACGCCGATCTTCATCACCACATTGCCGCCGACCAAAGCGCACTCGCGCGCGGCGCGCACGAACGTGCCCTGATATCTCACCGCCATCGCGCCATTGTTGGTGCTGCCGCTATCGCCGGCGCTGCTGCTGGTGGCGCCGATGGTCAGCGTGGAAGCGCCCGACCGGATATTGATCAGTGGGCAATCGATGTCCTGGGTCGTTCCAGTGACCGACTGCTGCGACGTTGCCGTCGAGCGGGAGAAGAAGCCCGAGATCTTGTCCGAAAAGGAAGGCGAACTCGACGCGGGCGGGGCGCCAGCTGCGGGGGCGGACGGCGTGGTGCCGAGGAGACTATTCCCCGAACAGCCTGACGCCAGTAGCGCCAGGAACAGCAGCGGCGCGCAATGGCTTCGCCGCATCACGCCCGGCACTGTGAAACCTGGCGCTATGAAACTTGGCACTATGAAAGGAGTGTTCCGCCGCATCCCCCAACTCATCGCCTCGCCCGCGATGCCCCAAAACCTTATACCAAACGAACCGTGGCCATCCCAAGGCGCCATTTGCCGCCACCGGAGAGGCAAGGAGGTTTGGTTAAGACGCCTGACCGTCCTTCAGCCGCGCATAGAGCAGATGATCCTGCCAGATGCCGTTGATGCACAGATATTCGCGCGCATAGCCCTCGCGCACAAATCCGGTGTTTTCCAGAAGCCGCGTCGAGCCGGCATTGGTCGGGATGCAGGCGGCCTCGATGCGGTGCAGCCGCAGCGTGCCCAAGGCGAACGGAATGACGGCGCGCACCGCCGCCTTCATGTAGCCGTGGCGCACATAGGGCAGGCCCATCCAATAGCCGAGGCTGCCGGCCTGGGCGACGCCGCGCCGGATATTGGCGAGCGTCAAGCCGCCGACCAGCACGTCGTCCGACCGCCGGATGATGAGGAAGGCGTAGCCCTGGTCGGTGCGCAGGTCCTCGCTATAGCGGCGGATGCGGCGCCGGAACGCGCTGCGGGTGAGGTCGTCGGCCGGCCAGGTCGGCTCCCACGGCGTGAGGAAATCGCGGCTGGTTTCGCGCAGCGCCGCCCACTCGGCGAAGTCGGTCATTTGCGGCGTGCGCAGCATGACGCCGTCGCCGGCGATCGACGGCAGCGGCTCGCTGAAATTGATGGTGCGGAAGAACGCCATTTCGGCTGAAGCGATAGGTGGCTGAAGCGATAAGCGGCTGAAGCGATAATGCGTCGTCACGCGGCCCGGCGCGTCAAAGTCTCGGCGATTGCAGCCGCGCTTTCAAGGCCGGAGCCCAGTCCAAGCACGGAGGTCGCCATCTTGCCGCGGGCGATCAGTGCGCGTCCGGCGGCGCGTGCCGACTCGACCGTGACCGCTTCGACCTTTTCAACCAGTTCTGCCACCGCCAGCGGCCGGCCATAGGTGATCATCTGGCGCGCCAGCTGATTGATGCGGGCGCCGGAGCTTTCCAGCGCCATCAGCAGGCTGGCCTTCATCTGCGCTTTGGCGCGCGAGACTTCCGGCTCGGAGATGGTATCGGCCGTGCCGGCGATCTCGCCGACGATGACGCGCATCAGCTCCGCGGTGTCGGCGGCGTCGGTGCCGGCATAGAGACAGAATATGCCGATGTCGGAATACGGCATGTGGAAGGAGGAGATCGTGTAACACAGGCCGCGCCGCTCGCGCGCTTCCTGGAACAGCCGCGACGACATTCCGCCGCCGAGGATATTGGTGAACGCCTCGAGACTGTAGAGCGTGGGATCGGTCACCGCGATGCCGGGAAGCGCCATGGCGATGTGGACTTGCTCGAGCTCGCGCTTCTCCACGTGGCTGCCGCCGCCGAACCGTGCCGGCTCGGGCAGCGGGCTCGCCGGGCCGGTGAAGCTCGCAAAGCGCCGCTCCACCTCGGCCACCACCGCCGCATGATCGACGGCACCGGCCGCGGCCACGACCATATCGGGGGCACGATAGTGCCGCCCCAGATAGTCGCGCAGGATCCGGCCGTCGAACGACCGCACGGTCGCGGCGGTGCCGAGAATCGAGCGGCCGAGCGACTGGTCGGGGAAGGCGATGGCGTTCAAATGCTCGAACACCAGATCGTCGGGCGTGTCGGCGACGCCGCCGATCTCCTGGACGATGACGCTTTGCTCGCGAAGGACCTCATCGTGCGCGAAAGTAGGTTCGGAGAGGATGTCGGCGAGGACGTCGAGCGCCAGCGGCACGTCGGCCTTGAGCACGCGGGCGTGGTAGATCGTGCTCTCGGCGCCGGTCGCGGCGTTGAGATCGCCGCCCACGGCCTCGATCTCTTCGGCGATCTGGCGTGCGGTGCGCCGCTTCGTGCCCTTGAACGCCATGTGTTCGAGGAAATGCGAAATGCCATGCTCGTCGCGGCGCTCGTCGCGGCTGCCGGAGGCGACCCAGACGCCGAGCGAGGCGGTCTCGAGATGCGGCATCGTATCGGTCACCACGTTGATGCCGGATTTCAAGGTCGTGACCTCGACACTCATGCTGCCGCTCCTTCCTGCGCGGCCCGGCTCGT
>JBAUYI010000547.1:0-5666 GCA_049584715.1 Xanthobacteraceae bacterium | reverse complement strand
CGGTTTAATTGCCGGACATTCGGGGCGGCCGTAGTCATCGATACCGATAATCGTCTCTTTGGTGAGAAGGGGGAAAATTCCCTGTCGCACCGGCTCCATGAAAACGTCCATATCGAGATCGAGCCATACGAAACTTAAAGGACCATCAGTCAAGGCGGCGAGAATTTTATAAGTCTCTGTGGCATCACCTTTGACCGGCACAACCGGCACGACTCTCGACCAGCTCATGAGCTTATCAAAAGCGTTGTCATTGTCGGCGTAGGAACCAACCCCCATAGGGCCGCCGGCGGGATCATTGATATGGAACCCGTCGAACGTATCGAACGCGAACACCCTTTTCGGCTGCCGCATCCCTTTTATCCAGTGCGCATATTTGATCGACATAGTGCCGCGAAAGCATCCGAACTCAGCAACATCGCCCGCCACGCATAAGGACTTCTCAAACCATGGATTAACAACTAAAAGATTAGCTTCTGTTTTGAGCGACAACACATCCGGGGGGACGTAGTTCTCGATGGCGTGTTTCCTACGCTTCGACAACCAGTTATGAAATAATTCCGCCATTCCCCATTTACTCGCATAAGGAACGTCTATAATCAATACCTGACGAGTAGCCACCCCAAGAGCAATCAAACTTAGACATGAAGAATACATCGAAACAAATGGCCAACGACGCGGCAGATAGCCAACCCTCCGGCGGAAACGCCGTTTTCCCTCTCCAACTGGAGAACGGCAACAGACCCGCTTGGCTAGACCGCCGCCCTTGGTGCGAGCGCTGCGATAGTACCGGCAGGCCAGATCCGAACGGCACGCACTGGCACTTCCGCGATTAAACCTGCGTATTGAGATGAGGCGGCACGAAGGATGACCGGCCATCCCTCCTCCCCTCCCCCGTTCGAGATCGTGGCGGCCAAGCTGCGCGTGCTCGGTGCTCGAGCATGGACGGCTTAAGCCGTTATCGCGGGTAAGCGACTTGGCCGGCGTTGCCGCACACTGTCGCGTTCCGGTTCCGGTGCGAGGTTGATCCGGGCGAAATCGATGCGCGTGAAATATCGGCTGGCGAGCGGCCGGATCGCCTCGGGCAGTTCCTTGTCGAGCAGGTACATGGCCGATTGCAGATTGCTGCCGGGGTAGACCTCCGCGGCCGGGCGTTCGGCGGCCTGCATCGCAAACACCGCCAGCTCCTCCCGCACGTAGTCGCGGCTATGAACGATCAGCCGCTCGAGATTGGCGATCGGCTCCCCGCGCTTCACCCGGCGTTCGGCGAGCGCGCGCGCATCCGCGTCGAGCGCGTCGTCGAAGGACCGATCCGGCGGGCTGCCGTGCGCCCGAGCGCGCCCCGCATCCGCGCGTGCGTATTCGCTCAGGGCGGCGAGCCGGGCGGCGAAGTCCGGCCGATCGAACCAGTCGCGCCAGCGCGTCGTGTACCATCCGGCGGCCTTGATTTCGGCGAGGATGCCGGCGTTTCGCTCCATCCACCGCACGCCCTCGGCCAGTGCTACCGCGCCGGCTCGCTGTTCGCTCATGCCGGCGGCGACCAGATTGTGCCGTTGCAGGTGGTCATTGACGCTGACATGCACCTCACGAATCGTCGGGTTGCGGTTGATCCAATCGACCGCCGCCTTGAGCTTTGCCCCCTCGTGATACTCCTTGCCGACGCTGATCATCAGCCGCACGCGGCCGTGGCGGCGCCAGCCGGCGCCGGTCTTGACGCGCACGGAATAGCCGAAGCTATCCGTCATAGCGCACCTCGGCCGTGCTCGCGCGCGGCGCGCCGGCCGTCGACCAGATGTAATTGAACAGGTTGCGCTGCGCCGCGGCGACATGCGGGTTGCGGATGATCACCGCGCCGATGTCCGCGCCGGTCTTGGGATCGAGGATCATCGTGGCGAACCGGTCGCCGTAGATCACCGTCGCGTTGTTGTGAAAGAATCGCCCCGGCAGATACCGGTATTCCTTGAGCTTCCCCATCAGCCAGGTGTCGCCCTCTCGGACCAGAGAGCGCATGGCGATGCCGCTGCTGCGCAGCCGGCGGTAGTTCTCGACCACCACGGGCGGCGACAGCTTGTCGGAGACGCAGGCGAACAGCGCCTCGGCGCTTTTCACCCGCCGCAGCGTGCCGATCACGTCATCGAGCACGCGGAAGAAAATGTTCTCCCCGGTGATCGAGACCACCTGGT
Organism: Xanthobacteraceae bacterium; assembly: GCA_049584715.1. GTDB lineage: Bacteria > Pseudomonadota > Alphaproteobacteria > Rhizobiales > Xanthobacteraceae > BOG-931. Next base: position 3,486 of record JBAUYI010000547.1, on the reverse strand, counting down.
CGTCGCGCACGGCGACGCCGCGCTCGCCGACAAACTCGACGCCGTGATCGGTGAAGGCCCGCACGATTTTTTCGAGCGAGCCGCCGCGCGCCTGGACGAGACCCTTTTCGATGTTGAACACCGTGTCGCGGTTGAGGCCGGCTTGCGCCGCCAGCTCTTCCGCATCCCATTTCAACAGGGCGCGCGCCGCGCGAATTTGCTGTCCTGTGATCATTTTCTACCCTTTTACTGAATCCCGTTCCTTAAATCACTGAAGTATTTTAACCACGCGGCAATATATCTTGCCGATAAGTGGCAAGTTCTTATTCAAGACAGGTACTACAGACGGGGAGAGAGTGTCAATTCATACTTTTACTGATTATTTTCATGAATACTCTGAATTGTAATTGCTTTCATGTCGATCGCTGGATATAGTCAAAAAATTGATAGTGACCTGAATCAAAATTCAAAGGAGATAACAATGTTGCGGTTTCATGATCTTGAACAGAAATTCGGCGGTGTTGTCGCCTACCATTATCTGCTGGAACTGGAGAAGGCCGCCAATATCGACTCCTGGGAGATGGTTGCGGTCGATTTCGAGACGCGCACAGCCAATGCGTGCCGGATGCAAGATATGTCCGCCGGGCAAGCGGCCTGAGCCGATGACGCCGGCGGACTTACGCCTCCTTTGCACTGCGCTCGGCTTTACCGCCGTGGTCATGCGCGGGGAAAAGCTGCCGAAAAAGGAAGGTGCGCTGCGCGCGACCGGCTTCGCCAACCTGATCGAGGAATTTTGCCGCGCCTCTGTGCCGGAGGGTCTCGATCGAACCGCGTCGGTCGATCCGTGCAGGGGCTCAGATCACGGAAGGATCCCCGATGCCGAGCGCATGGCGGCCGTCATCGTCGAGATCATCAAGGAGAAAGGCGGTTGCCTGCCGCAGGATTTGGCCGCCAGAGGCTTTACCCCGGACGAAATCGATCGCCATTGGCCGATGGCGAAGGCGCTGGCCTATGTCGAGCTCAACATCATGGATTCCTGATAATCGACGCACCTTTTCGGAAGGAAATACATATGTCCAAGGCTCACAAAAACACCAAAGCAGCGACGAAAGCTGTCTCTAAGACAAAGCCGCTTTATGCAGTAGCGCCGTGGTCGTGTGTGCATCATCCCGACCATTCGGAAATCCAAGCCTATGTCGAAGCGGCAGGTGATTGGCAGACCATTGCCGACGTGCGCCACACTGGCGGTTTCACCGCCGAGGCGATGGCGAATTTCATCATCCGTGTCGTCAACGACTACGAAGCAACCCAACACCTGATCGATGACATGATCGGCGCGCTGGAAACCTGCTTCGAATGCAAGGCGCTGGACTGGGCGGCCGAACATGACGTTGAGATTGTTCTTCGCCGCGCCAAGGGCATAAGAGGGCTTCTCCCGCCGGCATCGCGGGTCCGGTAACAGCGGAACCGAAAGTTCGTTTCACCCCGCTCGTAGAAGCATACCAAAGCCCGCCGGGGTTATCGGGATACAGATTTCTCTTGAGAAGGTTCGCCTCAGGCCGCCGACCGCCAGTGATCGGGTCTCTTCTTATCATTCAGGTGCCGGACACGAGCGACAAGAGGGGCGTGGCCGTTATTTTTTGCCCAAGCGATCGCTTCTCGCTGCGTTTTGAAGGTGGCAAGCACGTGGTCCGCATGGTCTTCGACGACATAGTCGTCGATTGGAGTCCCCTCAGCGCGGCCCTTCGGGCGCGCTTCAACGTAAACGTTCGCCATGGTCTTCTCTCTCCCTGGGTAGTTTTTGTTTGGCGAGATGAAAATCGCACAAAGCCCAAGCCTCCGCTAGCCGCCTGAACCTCGCGCTCACCTTCTCGCCGGCTGCTGCGCGCTCGACAATGGCACCGCGCTCCGGTTCCGGCAGCTTCACCAAATCCATCTCGACGCCGGTATCGAGCAACGCCGGCCCCGACTGAGTCCGCAACGGGTCGCCCCCCGCATCCGCCGCCGGGGATCGATCCGCCCGCCGCGCACGCGGCGCCGCGCGATTTCAGGCACGGACTTTAATTCGCGAATATTCCCGGATGTACGGGCGTGTCCCTGCGGGCCGCGCTCTATTCGCCTGTCACTTGATTTTTTGTGGGCGACAGGCTCACCGGGCCGCGCGGCGTCCCGGCCAAAGGTAACGATCGCTCACGCCGTATCTCCCGCCTGCCGGCGGACGCCTGTTGTCCGGCTGCCGCCGGCAGCCCTTGGGGGCTCTGCCCCCTGGCGCGCCTCAAGCGGCTTCCACCCAAAAAGACAGACGCGGTTTCGCGCAAGGAAGGGCGCGAAGACCGCGTTGCTTTTTTGGTCCCTGCGAAGCCGCCTGACGCTTGCACCCCCCGGTCTCGGCGACGGCCAAGGGTTGCATGAGGACATGCAACCCCAAACCAAGAAAAGGAGGCCACGCCATGACCCAAGTGAAAACCTTCAGCACAGCCGATTTGATGCAGTTCACCGGCTCCGAGCATTGGTATCGGCACGGGCTGGTGCGCAACGTGCTGTTCACTGACGGCGCGAAATACATCGCCGACACTGCCGGAGCCTATTGGCTCTTAGATGAGATCGCTTTCGCGCAGCGTGGCGAGAAGGCAGTCGCCGCCGAAGAATTTCAGGTGTGGAAACTCGCGGTCAACGCCGATCAGACCGCCGTGCTGACCTGCGAGGACGGCAACGGCAACACCGTCTTCACCAAGGCCATCGACTACACCGACTTTCCGCGCGAACGGATCGAACTGTGGTTTGAAAACAGCACGATCTACCTGCCGAGCGAACACTGAGGGGTGAGCCATGAACGCCCCCCGCTTCATCGAGATCGACGGCAAGCGCCATCTGTGGCGCGACCTCGTCAAGCTGCGGCAGGAGCAGCGCCGCGCCGCCGCCAAGGCGCAGCAACCGGCGCTGTTCGAGTTGCGCGACGATGCGCGGCCAGTCACCGACCGCCGCGCCGCCGACCGCTATCGCGAACCCTCGCTGTTTTCGCTGCTGACCTGAAGCCGGAAGGGGAGCCGCCGCGGGAAGGCTCCCCTTTCCTGTTCCACGTTCCCGCAACCCAAACCGACAGGAGCCGACCATGAACATTCAATTGATCCCCCTCACGCAGCTTGTTCCCTCCCCCGCCAATGTGCGCAAGACCTACGCGAAGACCGGCATCGAGGGACTCGCCGCCAGCATTGCCGTCCACGGCTTGCTGCAAAACTTGCAGGTGCGCCCCGCAACGGGCGACCGCTTCGAAGTCGTCGCCGGAGGGCGGCGGTTCGCGGCGCTCAAATTGCTGGCGAAACAGAAGAAGATTGCCGCCGATCATCCGGTTTCGTGCGAGGTGCGCGACGGCGAGGACGCGACCGAAATCAGCCTCGCCGAAAACGAGATGCGCGAGGCGATGCACCCCGCCGATCAATTCGAGGCGTTCAGGAAGCTGGCCGACGAGGGCAAAGGCCCGGAGGAAATCGCCGCCCGGTTGGGCGC
>JBAUYI010000546.1:0-9534 GCA_049584715.1 Xanthobacteraceae bacterium | reverse complement strand
CTGCTGATCAGCGTCGGCCAGCCCTATCACGAGGGCGACAAATTCGCGGTCACGGTCGCATGGGCGGCGCGGCATTTTGAGGAATTGCATGTGCTGGTTGCCGACACTCTGCAACGGCACAACGCGCCCGGCGACTGGCGCGCGCGTGGCGCGGCGTGGATCGAGCGCAACCACGACGCATGGTCGAGCTGCGGGCGCGAGGTCACGGTGTCGCGCTGGGATGACTGGCTTGCCCGGCCGGAATTTCCGGCCGTCCTCGAACGGTTCGCAGCGGCGGCTCGCGGCGCGCTCGCCCCGGCAATCGAGCACGATGCGCGCGCGTTCGTCGAGCGCCAGGCCGGGAAGGGCGTCGGTGCGCCGGTCGAACAATCGCGGGGTTATTTGCTCGAAGAATTAGCGGCGATCACTTTGCAGGCGCGGGCATACCCCGGCGCGCGGGTCTATCCGGGGCCGCAGCTCGAAAGCTTCCGCGCGGTTGCCGCCGGCATCGTCGGCGATGCGCCGCGCGGCCTCGAACGGCAGTACCATACGGCGGTCGATTTCAAGCGTCGGCACGCCGGCGCGATGCGCAAGGTGGCGTAAGCGCCCGATCAAATCCCTGCGGATTTGATTACCGCTCCGCGCTATCGCGCGTCGGGTGATGAGCGGGCGCGGGAAAAGTCTACGGGGTCGGGCGGATCGGTTGCAGCCCGGCGCGCACCGGCAAGGGCGGCTCGGGGCGGCGGTCGCAAATGAGATTCCAGTAAGCCCAGGAGCGGGCATCGAAGACGCCGGGGGGCGCGCGCTCCAAGACTTCGCGGTAATCGTCCTTGGCGACGATGCCGCGCAAAGCTTTGAGGTCTTCGACGGTGCCGAAGACCATGACATGCGCGAGAAACTGCACCGGATCGGCGAGCGCGCGCGCGGGTTCCTCGAACCACATGACGCGGCGCGCGACCTGTAGCAGCTCGGGTGTCGCCGGCAGGGTCTTCATGGCGCGCGCCCGTTATCGCGCCGCACGTGCGGCGTCAACACCGGCAGGCGCGTCGGATCGACCGCCTCGACGGCGGCGCGCAACCTGTCGCGCACGTCGCCGGGCAAGGTCGGCACATCGTCGAAATAGGTGAGCGCCTTTAGCGTGATCAGCGGGTTGAAGCTGCGGCCATAGACGACGGCTCCGGCCGCCAGCACGCGCGGCAGGTCGATGCCGTGCCGGATCAGCGCCTCGATGTCGAGATAGTCGCGCGCCTGGGCGCGCTGCTGCACGGTCAGCGCCTTGGTGCCGGCGATATCCAGCAATGAGGCCGCGTGCAATTTCGAGCCTTGCACGTCCTCGCGCGGCGCGGCTTCGCCAAGAGTGAGGTTGCCGAAAAACGATAGCAGCACCGGCCCGCCGCGATCGACGCGGCAGGTCAACGTATGGCTCTCAAGCTGCACCGTCTCGGCCCCGGCGAGGTAGGGAATTTCGCGGGCGAGTGTCGCCGGGTCGAAGGCGATGCGTGAGAAGAAATCGAAATCGACCGATTGCCGATGGCCGATCCGCAATGCCAATGCCGTGCCGCCGTAGAGCGTGAAGTGCTCGGGCGTGGCGTCCAGCTCCGGCCATAGCGCCCGCTGCGGCGGCGGCAAGATATCAAGGCGTGGCTGGAACATGGTATCTCCAATTATCCTCTGTAGTTTACCACAATCGCGGTCGCAACGCGAGAGTAGGGGCCGCCCGAAGGCGGCCCCAATGCTGGCCTATTCATTCGAGTTCGTCCCGCGCTTCCCGGATCGCCGCATCCAGCCCGCGCACTGCCCCGGCCAGGTCGCCGCGCTCCCAATTGTCGATCACGGCTTGGGCCGCTTCAATAAGATCGCTTGTGATCGTTCTCAACCGTGCGACTTCATCGGAGGCTTTCGCTTCGGGCGGGAGCGTCAATATTTTATGTTTTGTCATGGCCTGTTCTCCTTTTCTTTGTTGCTGGGTTGCATGTCACACATGCAACCCTTGGCCTCGCCGAGAGTGGGGGGGTAAGCGTCACGCGGCTTCTCAGGAACCGAAAAAGCAACGCGGTCTGCGCGCCCTTCCTTGCGCGAAACCGCGTCTGTCTTTTTGGGTGGAAGCCGCTTGACGCGCGCCGGGGGGCAAAGCCCCCAAGGGATCACCGGCGGCAGCCGGGCAACAAGCCCGCCGCCGGCAGGCGGAACATAAGCAGGGAGGGCCGGGGCGGGCGCGCGAACGAAAATTGATCGAAGCGAACAAGCGTAGCGGGGTGCGCTTGCGCGCCCCCGGAGCGCCGAGAGCGAGAGCGTTTTTCGCTTCGCGCCCCGCCCGCCCGACAGAACATCCGGGGCGCTGTCGCCCCTCCAATTCGTCGCCGGCGTCACGCGTCGTGAAAAGGGGAGGCGGGTGTAACCGCCTCCCCGCTCTGCGTCATGCTGCTGGTGCTTCGTCCTTGTCCTTCCGCTCGGTGCAGACGATGCGGCCGGCGACGCTGATTTGCTCGTAAATCACCAGGTCAAAGCCGCCGCCCTTCTTGTGCGGCCAAACCGCGCCGATCGGTCGCCAGAAGTCCTTGGCGTCGGTGCCTTCCCTCGCTTCGTTCACGACATAGGCGATGTGTGTTGGCTTGCTCATTGTAGTTTCTCCTTCTTGGTTACAGGCCACGGTATTGCAGCCTTGATGACGAGCTGACAGCCGGGCGCGTCGCGCGTCACATCCCCTTGCCCGCGCTCGGCGCGGGTCAAAAAAGCAACGAAATTGCCAAGCCCGCCACTGTTTGGCGGGCGCGATTTCGTCTGTCTTTTTTGAGGGATTGACGCCCTTCGCGTCGCGACCGGCTGTAAGCTCGTCATGGCTTTTCTTCCTTGTCCTTGGCCCGCTGCTCGCGGATCGCGCGGGCGCGCATTTTCCGAAGCTGCGCCATCCGCATTCGCTTGTTGTAAGCCTTCGGCGTCATCCGGCGCGGCCGGCGACGGCGCTTGCCTGACCGGCCCTTGCTCGGGCCGGCGCGCGCCGATGTCGCGGCGGGAGGCGATGCCGCGAGCGTGGCCGCCATGTCGCGGCCAAGTTCAAGCGCGTCGTCCAAGGTCTCGGCGGTCAGCGCGTTCTGCTCGGGGCCGCCGATCAAATTCACCCGGAAGCCTTCGGGTGAGCGCGCGAGGGATAGCCCGAGCGCGCGCAGCTCGGCAGCTACGATGATAAAGCTGCTCGCTGCTTGCACCTTCTGGCCGCGCTCAACGAAGGCGATCAGCTCATCTCGGGTGAAAGGGGGGTCGCCGGTCATCCCGCACCTTGGGCCGAGCGTGCCGGTGCTCGCTCGCACCATGCCTCAAGCGCCTCGTCGTTGCTCGGGGTACACAGTGGCCCGCGCGCGCCGCACACAATGCATTCAACCGCCGTCGCCCATGTGCCAGGGTCACGGATAAACCGCCAGCTCCGCCGGCCGCAAAACGGGCAGGGGAGAGGGGCGTTGCCTGTCACGATTCGGCGTCCATCTGTTCGACGGCCGCGAGCGCCGCCTGATAGGCCGCCGACTTCTGACGCGGTGCGCCGGGGTAGCGGATCGGCAACCCGGCATAGCAACAAAGGATGTTGATTGCGTCGCGGCGCGCGGCGGCTTCTTCCTCGGCCAGGGCGAGCCGGGCCTCAAGGGCCGCGATCATCCGTTCGGCAACGCGTCGATCCATGCTCTAAGGCATTGCGCGGCATGGTCGTGCCGTCAATAGGGGCCGGGCCTATGTCTTTGGCGTATAACCGGCCTTCTGGAAACGTCGGATAACAGGTGTTCTGGAAAATCGGCGCGGTTCCGGTCAGTCGTCGGCTGCGTCTTCTGTACTGTCGCCGGTCAGCCGTGGATAGTGGCGTCGATACCACGTGGAAAGCTCATCACACTCTGCATCAGTCAGGACGTAAATTTCGGCTATCAACGTGTCGAGTTCGATTAGCTTGGGACGGTAATCGAACCACGTGTTTTTCTTCTGTGCCACAATGATGTCGTCCACGATCGCCGCGATTGCGTCGGCTTCCGACGGCTCCGGCAAAACAATCGGGAGGTCACTAGGCTGGGCGACGACGCCATGGTTGATAAACGCCTTCGCGAAATACCGCAGTAGCGTTGAGCACAACATTCCTAGAAGCACTCGCCGATCAAGTACATCACAGAAAATATTAGACCCCTTTTGATCGAAAACGCCGCCGTGACCTAGACGATACGTTGGGCTATAGATTCCCGTGTCCGAAAAGCTTATCCCTCGTTGAAAATACGAATTAGCATTCTGGAACCGTGCTCCCGGCAGACGTTTCATCGCCGACACCGAATTTCGAGACCAGTCCACATAAAATTCAACCGGCCTGCAAAACATGGCCAACAAGCCGCCGTCGATGTCAGATGCACCTGCTTTGTCGAGTGGCACATAAAAGCGGTCATTGGTTGGATCGTTTACCGCAATCCCTTCTGCCTTCTGAGCAGCCGTGAGCGCTGCCAACGCAGCATCGGGGACAATCTGTTTGACTGGGACTTCCGTATAACCACCCCTTTGAGCACCTCCCCTGACGCCGGGTGCCGCGCGATAAAAACGGTCGTTCTTTCCGGATTGTAGGCCGATCTTAACCTGCGCGATGTCTCGGAGCTTCACAACCTTGCGCCCTCGCACGGTCAGACAGCGCACGTCCAACATTGCACCGTCGAACCGGGGGAGGGAAACCGTTGCACCAAATAGCGGAACATCGGCCATAAATTCGTAGAGACTGGCCAAGCCTTCGAAAATAGGACGTGCCGCGTAGCTGTCGAGAAGACCCTGTCGGACTGTGTAGCGCTGGGTTAATGTCGCCTCGAACGGCCACGACTTTTGGGCTTGTAGGTCAGAGAGAATCGCCGCGTATGCCGCTTTTAGTTCACTCCTGTAGGTGTTCGGGTGCAGCCGCCAAAAGTCATAGAATTGATAGATGTTTTCTGCGCGGCGCGATGCATCTGAACAGCGCTCCAACTCCACGATAGCAGGGAAGATGTCGATGCCCGGAAATGTTGCTCGATGAAGCTTGACGATACGCAAGACCTTGCACGTTGTGAGTATCAGGTTACGCAGTGATTTGTGGGAGCCGATTGTCAAAAACGATGAGCTGACGACATAAACCAGCCGCTTCCCCTCCGGAAGCCGACTGATTGCGTTGGCAATAAAATACCCGTAAGAATCGCTGCTGTTGAGGTCATAAACATCATCGTAGTGCGCACCCTTCACGACCGGGACGCCGTAGGGCGGATTGCCAATAATCAGGTCTGGTGCCGCTGCGCGTTGGCAGCTTGCCCTGCGGCTCCGCGCCGCTGTCAGATCAGCCGTCTTCTCAATGTCAAAGAAGCGGTTTGGATCAATCGTGATCGGGTCTAGGGAATTTTGGGTATCAATCGACCTGTCAGCGAGCCAGCGATGACGGGTCTTAGCGCCACCTTCGCCGGGTCGGATATTGTCTTTCAATTGTTCAAGGAATGTCGAAAGCAGGGTGAGCTGGACGGCGAATGGATCGATGTCACGGCCGTAGATGTGCTGAAGTGCTTCTGCATGTGCCGCAGGCGCATCAAAGGCAATCCCTGCCCTCTCACATTGGGATTTTACGTCAGCGACATATCGGCGGTATATTTCCCTGTAGAAATGGCCTGATCCGCAGGCTGGCTCAACGATTTTGTGTCCGCGAAATCTGCCAAGATTGTGTTGTGCAAGATCAACCATGAATCGCATTGTCTCGTCAGGCGTATAAACCGCTCCCAAGTTGTTGCGCAGCTCGTCATCGATCAGTTTTTCGTAGAGGTCACCAATCACGTTGGGCCGGTCAGTAGCCGAACCGTAAATAATAGCGGTGCGTATATCTATCTGGATCAGGTCTTGACGTATCGCTTGAAGCGTCGTGTCAGACGGGAGAAAGCGGTCATAGTGGCGGGCGCTGAACAACTGCCCGTAGCGTTCCATGTGGACGTTGAAGCCGTACCGGAAAATATCTTGCCATGACACTTGGGCGAGGTCTTGCGCCAGTCGTCTATAGTAGGTGCGCGAACGGACGAAAAGGCGCATCGCCTTTTTGCGGTCACCCTTTTCCAGCGCATTGAGCACCTTAAAGCCGAACAACCCGCCTATTTGGTCATAGTCACGATCTGGAAACAGCGTGTGGATGATGCGGGGTGTTTCGGCTCCTCGCGCTAGGTCTTCAATCAGCTTTATGAAGAGGATTTTTATGGTGAAATGTAGCGCGACGGCCTGAATGGCAAGACGTACTGCGGCGTCTCCCTTGGCTGTGACGCCAATGAAGTTTTTGCGGTCATCGACTATCTGTTGGAGGTCAGCTCCTAAGAGATGCTGGCTAAGATTGAATTTGTCCGTCGAAGGATCAATGAATAGCGCTGCAATGTCATTGTAGCTGCGTTGCTTGAACGTCCGCAAATAGGACAATAGCTGCGCGTGAGTTAGAAGCTGTTTTACCTCGCCCGGACTCTCAAGGATGATCCTGCTCCAGTCCATCGCGGGAATGGGCGAGTAGATGGGCTTGTGGTCAGACGGGTTAATCGTCGTCGTATGACGGTAGAATTGGTGGGTGCGGCCATTGGACACGACGAGGAAAGGCACCGGCTTGTCAAAAAATTCGGAGGTCGCGTAGGAGCGCGCCTGCTGAAAATCACCGTCGTCGAGGTCGTGCACATGGCGCTTGGCCTCAAGCACGACGTAGGGATAGCCGCCTGACAGATAGAGACCATCATAGCGCCCGGTCTTGCCCGGCTCCGTTGCTAGCGTGTGCTGGGCTTGGTAATCGAGGCTGTCGGGTGTTGGGAATCCGTGAGTCGCTGCGAGATACGGGAGTATCAGCTTGTCGGCGGTGTCCTGCTCTGAATAGCTGTCGAAAAGTGGGGCAACCTTGGGACTTTTCATTACGTGAACCTACAACCGTCCGTCGTCTCTTTGGCCCGGAAGCCACTACTATAGATTTAATCTGAAACCAATCAGGGGTCTATGACAGCCGCGCAACAGTGTGCCAGGATCGAGCGCGGGCCGTCGTGGTGGCGCTGGTCAAGCGGCGCGTGTCGCACGGCGAATGGTCGATATGCCGACGTTGTAGCTGCGGGCGAGTTCGTCGAGCGTCGCGCCCTGCGCGCGCCGTCGGGTGGCCTCCTTCTGCTGCGCCGGTGTGAGTACCGGGGGTCGGCCCATTCGCTGTCCTCGGGCCTTGGCGCGGCTCCTGCCCTCTGCCGTCCGGGTGCGGATGAGGTCGCGTTCCACGTCGGCGAGGCCGCCGAGAACGGCAATCATCAAGCGCCCGGTGCTGGTGCCGGTGTCGGCCCACGGCTCGGCCAGTGAACGGAATTGCGCCTTGGCGTCCACGATCTGCTTGACGATGGCGAACAGGTCGAAGGTGCTGCGCGCCAGCCGGTCAATCCGGGTCACGGCCACCACGTCGCCGGGGGCGAGGTGCCGGAGCATGGCGAGAAGTTCGCGCCGGTCGGCCCGCGCGCCCGTCACTTTCTCCCGGTAAATCTTCGTGCATCCCGCGCCGCGCAACTGGTCAAGCTGGGCGTCGAGCGTCTGGCCGTAGGTGCTGACGCGGGCATAGCCGAGACGGCGGTTTTGCGGGTGAGTTTCGGTCATATCTTACGGCAAACGTAACCCGTTGATCGGGCAGGGGCAAGCGAATTTGCCGAAAGTCTTGAATTCTGCAACGTCGGCCCGGTCGCGGGGCGTCGATGTCGCATAACCTGTCTTCTGGAAAAATCGCGATGCGAGGCCTACCTATTACGCATGACCCTATGCCCGGTATGTAAGCGAATCGTCCTCACGTCTTGTTTTTGCACCTCGCTTGCCATCGGCGTAGGAGCGGCCGAAATCATCGGGTCTGTGGGCGAGTTCCCCGCCGCGTCGTATTGTTCGGTGTCATCGCCGTGCGCCATTGATCGGGGATTGCCGCCGCCGTCGCCAGATGTCCCGGAAGGGTCAAACGAGGGGCAACGGCCGATCACGCCGCTAACATTGGCAAGTGGCTCCGCCTCAGCGACGTTTGGCTTCGGTGAGGCCGGCGATCGCGTCGGCTTCGGTCAGGGACCATTTGGTGACCTGCTGCTCTCCGCGACCGGCCCGCTGCAAGGTGTCACCGTCAATAGTTCTCCCTCAACAATTTGACCAAGGATTTTGATGCGATACAACGGAGCCAAAAACCATGAGCACGACTTTTGCAATCAAAGACACAAGGCAGATTCAGGGCCTTAAGTATGAAGTCACAATCGCACTAAATTCCGCCTCGTCGCCGGGGTCAACTTTTCGGGTGGAAGTTATTTGCAAAGACTTGGCGCAGATTGACGCGGTGGTGCGTGCAAAGCTCCTAGAATTTGCGGACGAGCTGAGGGAGGCGGCTACGTCCTAACGCGGGCCAATCAACATCTTGTATTTTTGCGGCGGGCGGCAATCTCGACTTTTGCCGCATAATGCCCATTCTGGAAATTCAACCCGGCGCACTCCCGGCTCTTTCGGATCGCGCATGAAAATTATCGCTCCGGTGTTCGACGGTACGCCACAAGGCAAGTTCCCTTGATGTGAACGAGCGGCAATTTCTGACTTAACGCGTTCAGCGTTCCGAAGACGCCCTCTGTACGAAGCGGGCCTCTGTAGTCGTGCCACAATATAACGCCGCCCGGTTTCACCATCCGAAGGGCTTTATCGGTGTCATTTTCGACATAAGATTTCGCATGTGAGCCATCAATAAATATAAGGTCAAATTGTTCTCTGTAATCAGTCTCATCAAAGACTTTACTATCGCACAACAGTTGTTCAATCTTCGCCGCTTGTGGCGTTCCAGTATAAAAGAACCGGGAGAAAACCGACTCGGCGAGGGCGCGATTCGTGTCGTGCGCTGCGTCGGCATTCTCGGCTCGGTAGCTTGCCGCTTGCTCTGGCCCTAGGGTGAGAGTCGTCACACGAGTTTCCGGCGGCGAGTTGAGAGCAAGCAAATACGCCGTTTTCCCGGTACAGGTTCCAAACTCGAAAATGCGACCGGCCGTCTTTGCAAAATTGCAGATAATCCACGTCTCAAAATCGTCGATCCCGCCTTGCACCTTATAAGATGGAACTGACTGTATTGCCGATGAAGGATCAGGGCCGGTTTCGGTGACTTTAAAGCGCGCGTCGAAGTCAGCGATTTCTACAGCGTTGATCGGCCCCGGCTGGAAGGTTTCGTGTGTTTTGTACATGATGAACTTGCGGCGGTAGCGCCTGAGCTTCGCAACCGTGTATGCCAAGCCGGCGACGACCAATGCGTTGGACGCTATGAGTGGAGTGGCAAGATTCATCTGTCGTGGTGGGTGGGTCGGCTTTCGCGCTCGGGCGGCGGCAACGGCCCCCGTGTTTCTACATCTGGTATGTCTGCACCGACCGAAACCGGCTGTCAAAGTCGCATAGCGTGTATTATGACAAATTTTTTCAGGTATTTCCACAGTCGCCGTCTTAACCTTTCAGTCTTTCCCGGCCGCGCCGCCATTTTGACTTGCTTGCGGCCGGGGCCAGGCCGGGCCTGAATACTTGATCGGCCGGGTTTTACTTGCC
>JBAUYI010000545.1:0-5949 GCA_049584715.1 Xanthobacteraceae bacterium | reverse complement strand
CTCCTTCTCGATGATGTTGCGGTCCATATTGATGATCGCGAGCGTGGACGATTCTTCGTCGGAGACGTAGATGCGTCGCCGCGTTTCATCCATGGCAAAAGTTTCCGGGCTCGATCCGGTCACGAGCTTTTCGACGACCTTGGACGTGGCAACATCGATAACATCGATCACGTCATCGTCGCCGCAGGCGATGTAGAGCTTGCTGTGATCGGCGTTGAAATGCATGTCGCGCGGTCGCCGCGATACCGCAATGTCGTTGACCACCTTGTAGGTTTTGGGATCGACGACAAGAATGTTATTGCTCTTCTCGTTGCTGACGTAGATCAGGCCGGTATCCTTGGCCTCGGCCGGGGCGAATGCGAGCGCCATCAGGACCGTCGCGGCTAGTCTGAGCATCGGGCAACCGTTCATTGCTTCGCTGTGACCCTATGTCTTAATAAGGAGAACGGGCAAGGCAAGGGTGGAAGAATAAATGGCAACGGGCGAGGGTGCGCCGGCGCTGCTCTTGGATAATGTCGTCAAGACCTATGGGGCGATTCGCGCCGTTGATGGCGTCGGTTTCAAGGCTTCGGCCGGCGAATTTATTGCGCTGCTCGGCCCGAACGGCGCCGGTAAGACGACGCTGTTCCAGCTCCTGTCCGGGCTGTTCGTGCCGGATTCCGGCCACATCGAGGTCATGGGGCACGACATGCTCCGCGATCCGGTGCCGGCCTTGGCGAAGCTCGGCATCGTCTTCCAACAGCCCACCCTCGATCTCGAGCTGACGGTGACCGGCAATCTGTTGTTCCACGCCGGCCTGCATGGCATTGCGCGCGCCGTCGCGAAGGCGCGTATCGAAGCGGAGCTGGCCCGTCTGGGACTTGCGGAGCGGGCCCACGACAAAACCATTCAGTTGAGCGGCGGCAACCGCCGGCGAGTCGAACTTGCCCGTGCATTGCTGCATGACCCGCGCGTGCTGCTCATGGACGAGGCCACGGTCGGCCTCGACCCGGCAAGCCGTGGCGATTTGCTCAAGCTGATCCTGACCATGCGGGCGGAACGTTCGGTCGCGGTGCTGTGGGCGACGCATCTGTGCGATGAAGTGGCCGACGCCGACCGAGTCATCGTGCTGCATCGCGGCAAGGTCTTGGCCGATACGACGCCAACGCAGTTCATCAAAAGCGCCGGCGCCGCCACGATCGAGCAGGCATTTTTGGCAATCACCGGCGCCGCCGCCTAGGGGTTCGTTCAATCGACTCTGCGCACTATGTGCTCCATTTCACAATCGCGGCACTGGCGGCAGGCACGTGGATTTCGCCAACGCCGCCGACGGTGCGCAGGGATTCGACTTCCGCCGGCTGCCAACGGCCATCCGCTGCGACCTCGCTGCCGCCAAGCGTGACGTTATCCGCGCTGTCCAACGCGAGTCCTTTTAGTCGCAAGGCGGTGGTTTTTTGGAAGGTCCGACTGGCCGTCATCGTGATATCCGCGTCGGCATTCGGATCTTTATTGATCAAGGTCAATACGAGATGCCCATGATCGCCAAGAACCGCGTAGGCCGTGAGGTTCATGCCGTCAGCATGGTCATCCAGCGCGATGCGCTCACCTTTGCCCGCCTGCGCAAAAGCCAACATGCCGTAGTATTCGGGTCCGATTGAAGCTGCGCCATTGGCATCGTAGCGGATCGCGGAATAGTAACTGACAAAGTCAAGATGATTGATGCCCGTTTGCATATTCACACCGGCCGCTCCGCCGGATGCCAGAGTCCACATGAAATCGAGGACCCAAAGCGCCGCAGCAAATGTGTCGCTGACGCCGGGCTGTCCGCCGCCGTAGAACGAATTCGCTTCGCAGATGCGGAATGGAACATGCGCAGCGGACGCCGCCGCCGAAAGCTCTTGCAACATGCCGCGGATGCTCGTGTCCTCACGCATCAGCAGATCGATTTTATTGTTCTTTGCACGTGCCTCGTACTCTGCGCGCTGGCTCGTATCGATAAGCCTGTCGAGGTACGGATTGTTGGCGCCCGCCCGATAGTAGTGTTTGGTCAGGAGCTTCAAGTCGCTGCCCTCGTCGGCGGCAAAACGCGATACCCAGTCCGTCGCCCAAGACGCGTCCGGCCCGGCAAAAGGCGCGTCGGGCAGCTTGCTGCGAATGACCGCCTTATAGGCGCGAAACTCCTTCAGGTAGTCGCCGTAGCCGTAATTCTTCGGGCGGTGGGATTTGAACGCGTCGCCGGCGAAACCGTCGGGTTCATTGCCGATCTCGAAGGCAAGAAGCTTATCCTTGACGGTGGCTGCTACCGCGACGGCCTCTTCCGCGGCATTTTTCACGTCGCCGCTGCCAAGATTCAGTCCCCAGATCAGCCGCCAGCCGGTGGCATCAAGAAAAGCACCCAGCTCGCGCAGGTTGGCGGCGTTAATTACTGTTGCTTTTGCGGCGGCAGAGGCGACGGCATCGGCAGCGAAGGACGCGCTGTCCGACGTAATACCGCCGACGCGGATGATACCATTGGCCCCCAGTCCGCGCACAAGCTGCACATACGCGCGATTCTTGTCGCTGAGCAGGCCCGGGATAGCGACAGAAGAAATTTCATAGCCGAGACCGGTGAAATCGTCCGGTATCCGGCCCTGCTTTCGCCGTGTGTCGATAGCGACGCGGATTGTCTTGGTTGTTGCAGGCTGTGCCAAACCCGGCGCTGCGCAGCCGAGCGGAAGACCGAATAAGCCTGCGAATCCTTCGATGAATTGTCGACGGTTCATGATTCAAGCTGCCCAAATGATGGGTTATTATCCGCTACATGTTCGGATACCGCAAAGTCGAATCGTTGGCATTGCTGTTCGCCTTTGGCGTGATCGCGCAGGCGCGTGCCGAAGACTCCTGCCTCGACATCCAGCGCAATTACGATCTGGTCAAGGCCGAAGCGGTCTCGGTGCAGACCAATGCCGCGCTGTTCGCGGCTGCCGACAGCGGCTGTGAGGATTTTGCGCGCAAGCTGATCGGCGAGGGGGCCTCGGTCGAAGCGCGCGATGCGCGCGGCGCCATGCCGTTGACCCACGCCGCGCGGGAAGGCCGTCTCAAGCTGGTCGCGCTGTTTCTGAGGAACGGCGCGCCGATCAATGCCCGCAATATTGACGGCGGCACCGCCCTGTTCGCCGCCGCCGAACACCAGAAGCCGTCGACCGTCACCTTGTTGTTGGCAAAAGGCGCCGATCCCAACCTGACCGGCCGCTCCGGCCTTACGCCGCTCATTGCGGCGGCATTCGCCGGCAACGACCGGATCGTCGAGGAGCTCATGGCCCATGGCGCCGATTCGAATGCCCGCGACACCACCGGCAAGGCGGCGATGACCTACGCGGCCGCGCGAGGCTTTGACACCATCGTGCGCCGCCTGCTCGATGCCGGGATCGATGCGCGGGCGCGCTACGGCGGCGAGCTCACCGCGCTGATGTGGGCGGCAGGCCACGACGAGGGCGTCGGCGCCATGGCGAGCGCGCACGTCATCGATCTCCTGCTCGCCCATGGCGCCGCCCTTGACGATGCCGACGATCGCGGGCGCACCGCTTTGATGATCGCTGCCGAGCTTGGTTACGGCGATAGTGTCGCGCTGCTGCTGGCCCGCGGCGCCGACCGCGCACGAAAAGACAAGCAGGGCAAGACCGCGCTCGATCTCGCGACCAACGCCGACGTGCGCGAGAAGCTTTCGGCGCAGTAAAGTGCTACTGCAGCTGCAATCCGGCGATATAGGTCGCCAGCGCCGCGATATCGGATTCCGATATCGCCTTCATGAGGTCGGTCATGCTCGGATTGTTGGCGCGGGCGCCGGTGCGAAAATCGGTCATCGTCTTGGCCAGGTAGTCGTGGTTCTGGCCGGCCAGGCGCGGCTGCACGCTGTCGCCCTTGAAACCTTCCTGATGGCAGCTGGTGCAGACAATCGAGGCGTTGGCGCGCTGGGCCTGTGCGGCGACGTCACCGGTTGCCGGCGGCTGCGCCAGATTGGGCCACGGTTTCTGTGAGAAATATTGCGCCAGCGGCATCAGGTCGGTCGGGTCGAGACTTTGCGCGATCGGCGACATCAAGTCGTTCTTGCGCGCGCCGACTTTGAAATCGCGCAATTCGATGAACAGATAGCCGAGCTGCTGGCCCCAGATGACCGGGTGATCTTTCTGTTGCGGCACGCCGTTGTCGCCATGACAGGCGCTGCAGGCTTGCGCCTTCTGCTCGATGGTTTGCGCCCGAGCTGTTGCTGGAAAAAAAGCGATCGCAAGAGCAAGAGCCATCAATGCGCGCATCATTCGAACCATCCACTAAAAGAAGAAGCGGACGGAACCTTATCGGGTTCCGTCCGCAATCTTCGCAAATCTGCCGGACGTGCGCTAGTTGAGCGTAAACGCGATGATGCTGTTGCCGCGCTTGGCGTCGATCTGCACGTTGCCGCCGGCGCCGACGACGACATATTGCTTGCCGTCCACCGTGTAGGAGGACGGCGGTGCATTGACGCCGGCACCGGCCTGGAACTTCCACAAGATGCTGCCGCTATTCGCGTCATAGGCTTTGAACCAGCCATTGGCTTCACCGGCGAACACGACGCCGCCGGCCGTGGCCAAAATACCGCCGATCATCGGCTGCGGCGTCTTCACCTGCCATTTGATCTTGCCGGTGTTGTAGTCGACCGCGGTCACGTTGCCGCTCTGTATGCCGCCGGGGACATTGGTGAACGCGCCGCCGAGCCACAGCTTGCCAAGAGGATAGGGCGAGCTATCGACGGTATAGGTCATTTCCTGTTCGAGGTTGATCGCATAGGCGAGATTGAGATCGGTATTGGTGGCGATGGGCGACCATTCGACGCCGCCGTTGGCGCCGGGGAACATCCGCGCCGCCTTGGGATCGAGCGCCGGAGTGGCCGACGGCAAGGTCCAGCGGTCCTTCTGCGACACCATGGGGTCGGTGAAGCGGATCAGGCTGCAATCCTTGCGATCGTTGACATAGACGTAACCGGTCTTGCCGGCGTGGAGGATGCCGGGGACGGAATTGCCGTTTTTGCCTTTGACGTCGACCAGGACCGTCGGGCTCACCGCGTCGAGATCCCACACATCGTGGGCGATATATTGGAAGTAGCAGGCGAGCTTGCCTGTATCGAGATCGACCGACACCAGCGAGTCCGTATAGAGATTGTCACCGGGCCGTAGTCCGCCGTCGAGGTCGGGCGAGGGATTGCCGACCACGAAATAGATGCGCTTGGCGGCGACATCGACCGACGGATTCTGCCACACGCCGCCGCCGAGCGTTTTATACGGATCGCCGGTCTTGGCGAGTTGATCCTTCTCGGCCTGGATGTCGCGGTGCATGTCGCGGCCGGTGGCGTCCTTGGTGGCCCAGACGCCGACCGAGTTTTGCGGAATGGTATCGAAGGTCCAGAGCAAATTGCCGCTGTTGGCATCGTAGGCTTTGACAAAGCCGCGAATGCCGTATTCGCCGCCGTTGGTGCCGATCAGGATTTTGCCGTCGACCGCGGTCGGCGCCATCGTCTCGCTGTAGCCCAATGTCGGATCGGCAATCTGCTGCTTCCATGCGACGTTGCCGGTCTTGGCGTCGAGCGCCACCAGCATGGCGTCGAGGGTGGCGACATAGACCTTGTCCTGATAGACCGCCACGCCGCGATTATTGGGGCCGCAACAATAGGTCGTGATCGGCCCCATCGTGTGCTTGTAGTGCCAGTACATCTCGCCGGTCTGCGCATTGAGCGCGTAGACGTGATCGAAGGATGTGGTGACGTACATCACCCCGTTGACGATGAGCGGCGACGTCTCCAGCGATTCGCGGACATCGGTCTGGAAAATCCAGGCAACGTGCAGTCCCTTGACGTTGGAGCGATTGATCTCCTTGGCCGGATAGAAGCGCTGCTGTTTGTAGTCGCCGTTGGTAGCGAGAAAATTTTTGCCGTCGTTTGCAGCGCCGTTGAGCATCGCT
>JBAUYI010000544.1:0-5389 GCA_049584715.1 Xanthobacteraceae bacterium | reverse complement strand
TCGAGCACGAACATGCCGCCGTCGATATAGGCGAGGTAGCAGCGGTCCGGCCGTTGCGGATAGACGTTGGTGTTGTGGGCGCGAAAACCCTTGTCGATCGGATGCCGCGTCGGCGGCCTGACATTGTCGCCCTGCCGCGTGCCGGGCATCCACCAGCGGCCAACCTCGACGGGCTTTGACGGATTGCGCACGTCGACACAGCGATAGAACTGATCGTCCTGCGGATGCGTCGGCGCAAAATCGCGCGAGCCTGACGCGCAGTGCACGTATTCGCCGTCGCAGAACCACAGCTGATGCACGCCGCGCGAATGCGGGCCGGAGCAATCGAAGAACGAAATCGATTTCGGATTTTCCGGTTTGGAAATGTCGAACAGCTCGAAGCCGGCCGGCTGCAAATCCTTCTTTGAGGTCTGATAGGCCACCGCCATCATGTTGCCGCAGGTCTCCAGCGAATTGGAACGCATATTGGCGTGCGGCAGATCGGTCTGGCACACCACCTTCGGCTTGCGCGGATCGGAGACGTCGACGGCGGTGAAATTCTTCGGCGCGCTCTCGTGCGCCAGCCAGATGATCCGGCGCCCGTCGGGCGCGATCTGCACCGACATGCCCTCGCCCATGCCACCGAAGCCGCCGAGCATGTCATTGGCCAGTAACTTGAAGTTCCAGGTGATCGGTTGATAGCTCTTGGTGATCGGGCTTTGGTCGGTGGCAGGCATTCACAAGTCTCCTGTTGGGAAATGATGTCGGTGTCGGCGCGAGCGGCCGCCGATATTACGCGCCCGAGCGCGCGCGTTCCATGAGGTCGGGCCGGAGCGCCTTGGTCCAGTCCGGGATGGCGTCGATCTTCTTGTCTTTTAGCAGGATTTCCGCCTGTTCCTGCATATAGGGCTTGAGGTCGCCGGGGAAGCCGGGATTGACCTCGACGCGCGACAGCGCCGTCGCAAACACGTCGAGCGATATCTTGTAGCCCTTGTCGGCGTAGAACCCGTAGATGACGTCGGCGACCTTTTTCGGGTTGTTCTTAAAATCTTGCGCCACGTCGAGCCAGGCTTTGAGGTAGGCGATCACGGCGTCGGGCTTCTGTTGCACGAACTCGGGCGTCGCCGCCATGAACACCGGCATCGGATCGACGCCGGAAAAATCGATCAAATCGTTGCCGATACCGTCGGCGACAGCGATGACGTTATACGGCTCGACGTTCACCATGGCGTCGACCGTCTTGGCGGCGAGCGCCGCCACCATGTTGTTCACGTCCATGCGGACTTCCTGGTAATCGCCCTTCTTCAAGCCGTGCTGCGGCATGATGGTATCGACGAATACGTTGCCGACCGAGGAGCCGGTCTGGTTGGCGATCTTGAGCCCGCGCAGCTCCTCGACCTTGGTGATGTTCAAATCCTTGCGCGTGGTGACGCGCGCGGTCTTGCCGACGTGCTCGATCAGCGCGATGGCGATGAGCCCACCTTTGGCACTGCCGATGATGAAGGATTGGCCGGCATAGGTGCCAAGGTCGACCTGCCGCGCCACCATCTGCTGCATGGTGAGATTGCCGGACGGCACGGCAAACTCTTCTGCCGCAAGATTGTGCTTTTCCAGATAGCCGGACTTCATCAGATAATAGGTCGGCATGCCCCAGATATTGGTCTGGTAGCCCTGCCTGATGGTCTCGGGCGCTGCGATGCCGCGCGTCGAGCCGAGGCCGAGCGCCAAGACGCCGGCGCCGGAGGCCGCGAGATAGTGCCGTCGCGTCAGTGATGGCTGCTTCATCATTGTGTTGTCCTCCAAACCTCGCGCCTATTGGTCCTGCTGCAGGCCGAACTCACGGATGGTCGGCACTGCGTCGTCCAAGGTCTTCTGGATGATGGCGGCAAACTCCTGCGGCGTCGCCGACACCGGAATCGAACCGGCATTCTCGATCAGCGCACGGTAGCCTGGCGTCGCCACGATCTGGGCGACATCCTCGTTGAGCGTCTTGATGATCGGCTCCGGCGTGCCGGCACCGGCGCAAACGCCGAGCCAGCCGAAGCGGATGAAATCAAAACCCTGCTCCTTGAGCGTCGGCACCTCGGGCATGGCGCTCAGGCGCTCGGGACTGGTGGTGGCGATGATTTTGAGCTGCTTGGCCTGATATTGCGACATGATGGCGAGCGTTGGCGACGGATAAAGGTCGACCCTGCCGGCCACCAGCTCCTGCACCACGCCGACGCCGCCGCGGAACGGAATCCGGTTGAGCTCGATGCCGGTCAGCTTGGCGATCTGGCGCGTTACGATTTCCTGCGCCGAGCCGGCGCCGACGGTTGCATAAGTGACGTCGCCCGGATGCGCCTTGGCGTAGGCGACGAAGGATTTGAAGTCGTCCACCGGGACGACATTGGCCAGCGCCAGGCCGTAATAATATTTGGCTATCAGGGAAATCGGCGCGATGTCGCCGAGCTGATAACCGGCATTGCGATAGACCGCCGTGTTGGTCGCGTCGAAATGCGTGCACAGAAGCAGCGTGTAACCGTCGCGCGGCTGCGCGAGCACATCGCGCGTCGCGACGATGCCGCCAACGGCCGGCTTGTTCTCGACGACGACCGGTTGGCCGAGCGTCGCGCCAAGCTTGTCGGCGATGTAGCGCGCCGGAATATCGGTCGGGCCACCGGCGCCGAAGCCGACGACGAGGCGAATGGGCCGGCTTGGATAAGTGTCCGCGGCCTGCGCCGGCTGCGCGCAGACTAACGCCGTCAGCGGCAACACGAGCATCCATCGCCTAACCGACATGAAACGCATCATATCAATGGCCTCGCGCGTCCTGACCGAGAAGGCGCAACAGCTCCTTCTGATGGTCGAGAAATTCGGTGCTCAGCGGATCGCGCGGCCGCGGCAGCCGGATCGGCACTTCGGTCTTCACCGTGCCCGGATGGGGCGTCATCACCACGACCCTGTCGGCGAGATAAACCGCCTCGGCCACATTGTGGGTCACGTAGATCACCGTCTTGCGGGTCGTGCGCCACACGTCGGCGAGAAGCCGTTGCATGTCGTCGCGGGTCAAGGCGTCGAGCGCCGCGAACGGCTCGTCCATCAACAGCACCGCCGGATTGTAGGCCAGCGCGCGCGCGATCGCGACCCGCTGCTGCATGCCGCCCGACAGATGGTGCGGATAGGAGCGGGCGAAGTTTTCCAGCTTCACCAGGCGAAGCTGTTCGAGCGCGATGGTTTCGCGCTCCGCTTTCGCCATGCCCTTCATTTCGAGGCCGAAGGCGACATTGCCGAGCGCGGTGCGCCAGGGAAACAACTGGGCAAAATCCTGAAACACGATGCCGCGGTCCATGCCATAGCCTTTGACCGGCTGGCCGGCGATACGGATTTCGCCGGAATTCGGCGTGATGAATCCGGCGATGATATTGAGCAGCGTTGATTTGCCGCAGCCGCTCGGCCCGACGATACAGACGAATTCCGACGCCTCCATCGCGAAGCTCACGCCTCGAACCCCGGGCACGGTGCCGCTCGGCGTATCGTAAATCAGCGTGATATCGCGCGCCTCGATATGGGGCATCGATTTTTCTTGCGGCACTGCCAAAGGACGTTTCCCGGCTCTTTCAAGCATAAACGGCAGGCCTTGTCGCTCGGCGGCTGTGGCGCCGGCGCTCAGGTCTTGGGCTCAGGTCTTGGCCGCCCGCGCCATGCCCCAGCGATAGATGGTGGCGCGCTCGATCGAGCCGAACACCAGCCGCTCGCTGACAAAGCCGATGAAGCCGATGACGACGAGCGAGGACAGCATCACGTCGGTGTTGAGGAATTCCTTGGCGTCGAAGATGACCCAGCCCAATCCCCAGTCCGACGCCGCCAGCATTTCGGCGCCGATCACCGCGACCCAAGCGCGCAGAAAGGATTGCCGCAATCCGGCGATGATGAACGGCGAGGCGCCGGGAATGATCACCTTCCAGAACAGCGCATGTTCGTTGGCGCCCATGGCGCCGGCGGCGCGCAGCCAGAGCGGATTGACCGCGCGCACGCCCGACCAGGTATTGAGCAGCATCGGAAACAGCGCGGCGTAGAACACGACGAGGATCGTCACCGGATTGCCGAGCCCGAACCACAGGATCAGGATCGGAATCCAGGCGAGCGAGGGGATCGGCATCAGCGCGCTGGCGAGCGGCAACACGAAATTCTCGACCTGCCGGAACCGGCCCATCAGCACGCCGAGCGGCAAGCCGATGAACACCGCAAGCCCGAAGCCGCACAGCACGCGATACAGCGTGAAGGCCGCGTGCTCGATCATCGTGCCGTCGAGCAGCGAATCCCACAGCGTGCGCGCCACCGCGCCGAGCGGCGGCATCAAGGCCGGTGCGAAATGACCGCTGCGCGCGACGGCTTGATAAAGCGCCAGCACCGCGATGATGGTGATGGCGCCACGACGCAGCGCAAGATAGTGCTGAAGTTTTGCCCGATCGGCCGTCATGACGTCAGCATCCCCCAGCGCACCACGGTGAATTCTTCGAGCCGCTCGAACACCAGTTTCTCCAGCGTCAGCCCGATCAGAGCGATCACCACGATGCCGGCGAGCATCACGTCGGTGTTGAGAAATTCCTGGGCGCCGAAGATGAGCCAGCCCAAGCCCCACGACACCGCGGCGAGCATTTCGATGCCGACCAGGATGCGCCAAGCCTGCGCCAGGCCGAGCCGAAGCCCGGTCATGATGTAGGGCAGCGCACCGGGCAAAATGACGTGGCGGAACAAGCGGCGATCGTTGGCGCCCATCGCTTGCGCCGAACGCACCCAAATATCCTTGACCGCTTTCACGCCGGTCCAGGAGTTGTAGATGATCGGAAACGTCGACACGAATGCGACCAGTGCAACGGCGGAGACATTGCCGGGCCCGAACCACAACAGAAACAGCGGCGCATAGGCCAGACCCGGAATCGGCGCGCCGATGCTGACCAGCGGCAGCAAAATATCTTCGGCGCGCCGCGAGCGGCCCATCAGAATGCCAATCGTCACGCCGACCAAGGCCGCGAGCGAGAAGCCCGCCACCAGCCGTGCGAGCGTGTCGAGCGCGTGATGGGGCAGCACGCCGCTGATCGTCAGCCGCGCGAACACCGCGGCAATGGCTTCCAGCGGCGGGAAGAACCGCGGCGGAAACAGACCGGCATGCGCCACGGCCTCCCAGATCGCGCCAAGCACGACGAAGGGGAACAGGTTGCGCCACACGCGGCGCAGCAGGCCATCCTCGCGCGCGATGCCCGTGGTTTCGGAAAATTGAGCGAGGTCGTGTGCCATCGCGTCGAGGATAGTGCGCCGGCTCATGGCCGGACAAGCCGGTGCCTGGGATCAATACATCATGACTGATCGCGTGGCGGCCTTGATCGCATGGATGCCAGTTGTTCGTGTTACCGATCTTGTCAAGGAC
>JBAUYI010000543.1:0-1794 GCA_049584715.1 Xanthobacteraceae bacterium | reverse complement strand
GGCGATCTTCCCGCCGATTTCACGGTCGACCGCCTGCTGCTGCCGGGCGTGACGCAGATTTCCGATTAGCGCATAACTGATCGCCATGAGCGTAACGAGTGAAGGCGTCAAGACAGTGAGCCCGCCGGAATCCCGGCCGGCGGAGGCTGCCGCGTCGCCCCAAGCCGCTGGTTTATTGCGCCCCAGCCTCTTCGTGGGGACTTTGTCGGTCCTCGGCGGGCTCATGCTGTGGGAACTGATCAGCCGGTTCATCGTCAACAATGCGCTGTTCCTCGCCGCGCCGTCGCAGATCGCTGTTGCCGTCTACCATCTCGCGATCACCGGCGAGCTTTGGAAACACATCAAAATCAGCGCCGCCGAATTCGCGGTTGGTTACGCCATCGCCAGCGTTCTCGGCATCGCGCTCGGGCTCGCCATGGCATCGGGCGATACGATGAAACGGGCGCTGCAGCCCTGGGTGTCGGGGCTCTATGCCACCCCGACCATCGCGCTCGGGCCGCTGTTTATTCTCTGGCTCGGCATCGGCATCTGGTCGAAGGTGCTGGTGGTCATCTTCCTGGTGCTGTTCCCGGTGGCGATCAACACCGAGGCCGGACTGCGCACCACCAGCGAGCGGCTGATCGAGATGCTGCGCTCGTTCGGCGCCACGCCGCGACAAATCTTCTTCAAGGTGTCGCTGCCGTCGGCGGTGCCGTTCATTCTTGCCGGGCTGAAGCTCGGCATCGGCCGCGGCCTGATCGGAGTCGTGGTGGCGGAATTGTTCGGCTCGCGCGCTGGGCTGGGCCGGCTGATCAGCCAATCGAACGATGCCTTCAACATGCCGGAACTGTTCGCCGGCGTCGTGGTGCTGGCGGTCGCCGGCATCGTCATGACGGCGGGGTTCGGCTGGCTGGAAAAGCGGCTGGTGCCGTGGACCAAGGACTAGCATGACCGCCAAACTCGCCGTCACGCGCTTGTCCAAATCGTTCGGCGATCTCGAAGCGCTGCGTGGCATCAGTCTTGATGTCGAGCGCGGCGAATTCATCTCCGTGGTCGGGCCGAGCGGCTGCGGCAAGACCACGTTCCTGCGCATCGTCGCCGGCCTCGAACACGCCTCCGCGGGCGAAGTGCTGCTCGACGGCCGCGCCGTGCGCCGGCCCGGCAGCGACCGCGGCTTTGTGTTCCAGAACGACAGTCTCCTGCCGTGGCGCACGGTGCTTGCCAACGCCATCATCGGCCGCGAAGTCGCCGGCTCGATCGGCGCCGCCGACCGCAAGCGCACCATGGAGCTGCTAAAACTCGTCGGGCTGGAAGGTTTCGAGCACTATCATCCGCGGCAACTCTCCGGCGGCATGCGGCAGCGCGTCAATCTCGCCCGCGCGCTCGCCATCGATCCGGAAATCCTGCTGATGGACGAGCCATTCGCCGCGCTCGATGCCCAGACCCGCGAGATCATGCAGACCGAACTGCTGCGCATTTGGGAGCGCGGCCAAAAGACCGTGCTGTTCGTCACCCACCAGATCGACGAGGCGGTGTTTTTGTCCGACCGCGTGCTGGTGTTCGCGCGCCGGCCTGGCCGCGTGCAGGCCGAGATCAAGATCCCGCTGCCGCGGCCGCGCCAATTGGACATCAAGCGCACCCCGGAATTCGTCGCGCTCGTCGACCGCATCTGGCGGATGATCGAGGACGACGTGCGGGCGGCCGCGCTTTATGAGAATGCGTGAAGGCAGTTGGGCCTTTTTTTACAGAGGCCCAGAAAGCGGCCTTGATCGCTTGGACAGCGTTTCTGTTCGTGTTGATGAACTTGTCAAGGAC
>JBAUYI010000542.1:0-15073 GCA_049584715.1 Xanthobacteraceae bacterium | reverse complement strand
ACCGCGTGTGTTCACGCCTAAGCCGACGCCAAGCTGTCGCGACGCGCGCGATCCAGCAGCATGACGCGGATGGCGGCAAACACGGCGTCGAAAGCCGGCCGGCGATAGGCCCATTTCTCGTCCGGCCCGAGCGGTGCCATGACCATGGTGGCGTTGCCTTCGAAGAACAATATGTCGCCCGCCGCGTTCACCGCGAAATCGATGCCGCCGTAATCGAGGTCGAGCGCCGCATTGATCCGCTCGAGCGCCGCCATGCCGCGCGGCCCGATGCAGCCCGCCATGTCGTCGAGGAAGGCGCGGTCGTGCAAGCGGTTGTCCGCCGAATAGGCCATGTCGGCGCGGAAATAATGGACCTTCCAGTCGCGCGAAATCGCCAGATGCAGCGGATGGAGCTTTCGGTCGACGATCATGACGCGGATCTTGCGAAACAGTCCCTCGCCGTCGCGCGCGTCGAGTTGCTCGATCAGCCACACGTCGTCGCCGGGCAATTCGCCGGCCGCCGCGGCGAGGTTTTCGAAACTTTCGACTCGCGTGAAATAGCGGCCGGTATGGAAACCCGGTACGCGCAGCAGAAGCGGAAAGGCAAACCCATGGGCGGCGACGACGGCAGCGGCATCGGGACCGACGAGCGCGCGCCGCGGCACCGTCGCCATGCGCGGCGTGATGACATTGGGTAGCGCACGGAGCCGTTCGGCATTCGCAGCGCGTCCGGTTTTGCCGACCGCAAGCGGATGATTGATTACTGGCCGGCTGGTACGGCGCAGCACTGAACACGCAGCTTCCAGACCTTCGGCGCAGATATCGGCATCGCCGATGCTGTTGAAAACCACGTCGTGGGCGGGCAAGGCGACTTTGGCGTCGTAATATTCGCTCACCAAAACCGTCGTCTGGAAAACCTGCTCGTCAAGCAACGACGCGGTCGGCGTATTGCCGCCGGCGGCCGAGACGAGAAGCAGGACCCGGATCGGCGGCCGCTCGCCGCGATAAGGCAGCGTGGTCAGGACATTGTTCTTGAACCCCTTGTCGCGATGCGCCCGCGCACCCGCTGCATCGCCGAGCTCAGCCAACAGATTGCCCATGCCGCGATGGGCATGAATGTGGCCGGGATCGGCGCGCAAGGCGGCTTCGAAATGGGTGCGCGCCGCGTCGTGCTCGTCGAGCAGGAACAACAGCGTCGCCAAGTTGACCCGGCCCATCGGATTGTCGGGATGATGGCGCACCGCTTCGCCAAACAGCGAGCGCGCCGCATCCTTGTATCCGGCCTTGAGAACGAGATTGCCGAAATCGTTCAACACGCCGAAATCGGTCGGCCGGCGCCGCAATAGCTCAAGATAATCCGCTTTGGCCGCCTCGTAGGCGCCCTGCTCGCGATAGAGGCCGGCGCGTTCGAAGCGTGCCGCGAAGGCATCGGGATCGCGCGCCAGCACGCGATCGAGCTTTTCGATGCGCGACTTCGGCAAGTTTTTCGAACGATCGCTCACGCCTTCTTCCTGCGCCGCGAATCAATGGCCGAAGATATCACGCTGCCGGCGCACGCCGCAGTTTCGCTTCGGAGGCGGTAGCGATCAGCGCCAAGGTGGACGATAATGCCTGGAACGCACGGCCCGCCGCCGCGCGAATGAAAGGGAGACGCTGCGATGGACCTGGCAATGACCGGGAAAAAGGCGATCGTCACCGGCGCCAGCGAGGGCATCGGCAAGGCGATCACATTGGCTTTTGCGCGCGAGGGCGTGGATGTCGCCATATGCGCCCGCCGGAAGGAGCCGCTCGAAGCCACCGCGGCCGAAATCGCCAAAGCGACCGGCCGCAAGATCTTTGCCATTCCGGCCGATCTGACAAAACCCGCCGACGCCGAGAACTTCATCAAGAAGGCGCACGCCGCGTTGGGGCGGATCGACATCCTGGTCAACAATGCCGGCTCGTCGCCCGGCGGCGTGCTCGAACATTTGACCGAGGAGGATTGGGCGCAATCGCTGCAGCTCAAATTCATGGGCTATGTGCGCTGCATGAAACACGTGCTGCCGATCATGCGGCAGCAGAAGAAAGGCCGCGTCGTCAATCTGATCGGCAACGATGGCGTGAAGGTCTCCTACTGGGAGATCGCGCCCGGCGCCGCTAACGCGGCGGGACAGAATTTGACCCTGTCGCTCGCCAGCCAATACGGCCGGGACAATATCAGCTTCGTCGCCGTCAATCCCGGCCCGGTGCGCACCGAGCGCTGGACCGGTCTCGTCAAAGCGATGGCGCGCGACATGAAGCTGCCGTTCGAAGAAGCGGACAAAGCGGCGCCGTCGAGCATCCCGCTTGGCCGCATTGCCGAGTGCGAAGAGGTCGCCAATCTCGTCACTTATCTTGCGTCGGATCTTGCCTTCTTCATCAACGGCACCATGATCGAGATCGACGGCGGACAGGACAAAGTGCTGATGGATCGGTTGCGCGATCGTTGAGGGCTATTCGTACTATCGGGCGAAAAAAGCCGATCCGTCCTGGCGTACATACCAGGTCCGCTGCGGCCATGAGGTCATGGTCGACCTGCCGGAGGCGTTGACCGGGATTCTCCTCAAAGTGGCATGACTTTGCCGCCCGCCCACCGCCGGCTGCCGCTTTAACAGGCTGAACGCCCTTGCGAATTTCAACCGGCGCCGCAACCATGGAACCGTCATCCCCGTTGAAAATCGCCGCGTTTCAAGTAATGTCGTTCAAGGATGGGCGAGCGGGCGTTTTTGGGGGAAATCCATGACGGAATCCGGAACACGAATTGTGATCCGCCATCTCAGCGGATCCAAGGTCAACCAGATCGACCAGTTCGATCTTGCCGGCTTGCAGGAAATCACGCTGGGCCGCGATCCGAAATCCACCGTCGCCTTTGACGTGCAGCGCGACGACGCCGTCAGCCGCCGCCATGCCGTGATCCGCATCAAGAACGACAAGGAGCTTTATTTCCGCATCGCCGACCTCAACTCCAGCAACGGCACGATGCTCAACGGCGAGCGCATCGGCGGCGAGGTCGAGCTCCTGCCCGACGACGTCATCGAGCTCGGCGCCGGCGGCCCGAAATTCACCTTCGACGTTCAGCCACGCCCGGCGTCGTTGCCGTCGCGCACTCGCACCATGGGCGCCATGGGCGCGGTCGACGCCGCCGCAACCCGCATCGTCACCGCCGCACAGGCCGGCGCGACCGCGGAACGCAGCGGCGTTCCCGAGACCCAGGAACGCGGCGTCGCGACGACGGCGACAACGCCAGCGGCGGCGGTGACATCATCGACGCTCGGCAGGCCGGTCGGCAAAGCGACGATCATGCGCTTGCTGACCGACGAGCGGCGCAGCAGCCGGCAAACCTGGATCGCAGCCCTCGCCGCGGTCGTGGTGCTGGCGATCATCGGCGGCGGCGCGATCTGGTGGCACGGCCAGAGCGTCGCCACCCAATTGCAGCAACAAGTCGCGGCGCAAGCGGCACGCACCGAGGCGATCAGGACCGAGTCCGCCGACGCGCTGGCGAAATCCATCGGGCTGAAGCCTGCTGACATCAAGCGGCTCGGCGAATCCACCGTCTACATTCACGTCGAGTGGCAACTCTACGACCGCGGCACCGGACGGCAGATCTTCCAGAAAATGACCAAGGTCGGCGACGACATGCTGCCCGCCTATGTCCGGCTGGAGGATGGCCGGCTGGTGCGCTGGCTGACGCTCGACAGCGACCGGACCAGCTACTACAGGGCCGTCGGCAGCGATCACACCGGATCGGGCTTCGTCATCAACGAGCAGGGTTTCATCCTCACCAACAAGCACGTCGCCTCCAGCTGGGGCTCGGTGTACGAGGACTTTCACAACAACAATTGGAGCCGCGGCGTGGTCTATGGCATTCGGACCGACCGGCACGACACCCGCACCAATATGGATAACATTCGCTCGCTGAACCAATGGATCCCGGAGAACGGCGGCTATCTGTTCGAGGCCGCCCACCCCAATCCGGTCAGCAATGACGAGCGCGACTTCTACGGCCGCAACGGCGTGCTGACGGTGCAGTTCCCGGGCACCCGCGACGAGATCAACGCCACTTTGTTGCGTGCCTCGGGCCAAGCCGACGTCGCCGAGATCAAGGTCGACTCGACGCAATCGTTGAGCAAGCTCGAGCTCGCCGAAGACAATACCGTTCAGATCGGCCAGAAAATCATCCTGCTCGGTTATCCGGGCGTATCCCAGGAAACCTATGGCGTGCAGCAATCGACCGAGGGCGGGCGGCTGCGCGACAAGGTCGTCTACATCCCCGAGCCGACCGTGACCGAAGGCGTCATCGCCAAGCTGCCGACCAAGACCGATCGCCAAGATCAAAGCAGCGGCATGACCATGGTCGGGTCCACCGGCGACACTTATCAGCTCGACATTTTCGCCGGGCCCGGCCACAGCGGCGGACCGGTGATCGATTCCACCGGCAAGGTGATCGCGATCATGTCGATGCGGCGCGTCAGTGCCGAGCACGTGTCGTTTGCGGTGCCGGTCTCCTACGTGCGCGAGCTGCTGCAACCGCAGCGCAACGCCTCGCCATAGCGGCGGCCGATCTTCGCGGAGCCGCTCCTTGCGCCATGCCGGTCGGCAAAAAATACAAAGACTACTCGTAACCGAGTTCAAACATGGTTCAAGCCCCGGCCGGCGTGGAAATCATCGGCGCCATGCGCACCGATACCGGATTGGTGCGCACCCACAACGAAGACTCGGTGGCATGGGTGACGTCGCACGATGACGACGCCGCGACCAATCGTGGCAGCCTCGCTTTGGTCGCCGACGGCATGGGCGGCCACGCCGCGGGCGAAGTGGCAAGCGCGCTTGCCGCCGACGTGATCCGCCGCCTGTATTACAGTCTCGACGGCGCCATCCCCCAGGTGCTGGCAAGCGCATTTGCGACGGCTAACCGCGCGATCATCGAATACGCGCAAGAGCATCCGGAATGCCACGGCATGGGCACGACCTGCACCGTGCTCGCCTTCCGCGATCAGCAAGCGTGGCTCGCCCATATCGGCGACAGCCGCGCCTATCTGTTGCGCGATCGCCACCTGGTCCAGCTCAGCGAAGACCAGACCCTGGTCGCCAAGCTGGTCAGCGAAGGCACGCTGACGCAAGCCGAGGCCGACCACAGCCCGATGCACAACGTCATCCTGCAGGCGCTCGGCACCACGGCCAACATCAAGCCGATGATCGGTACCAAGGGGCTGCCGCTGCATGTCGGCGATGTCTTGATCCTCTGTTCCGACGGCGTCAGCAACATGGTCCCCGATGAGAAGATCGCGGACATCGCTTCCCGCCTGCCGCCGCAGGAAGCCTGCGATGCCTTGATCGAAGCGGCGCTCGCCGCCGGCGGCGACGACAACGCCTCGCTCGGCGTCTTCAGCGTCACGACCGGCGCCGCGCCGCAACGCGTCGAACCGACCACGCGGCGCATCACGCTACCGATCGGCCCCAACCAGAATCCCCGCACGGGTCCGCAGTCGCGATGACGCAAACGGTCGGCCAGTACGAGATTCGCGACTTGCTCGGCGAGGGCGGCATTGGGCAGGTCCACGCCGCGTTCGACACCGTGCTGCAGCGCGAGGTCGCGATGAAGTCGCTGCGGCCCGAGCTGATCAGCGACACCAATTTCGTCGACCGGTTTCGCGCCGAAGCGACCAGCCTCGCCAGGCTCAACCACCCCAACATCACCACGCTCTACTCGCTCATTCCCGACGGCAAGAACCTCTACATGGTGATGGAGCTGGTGCGCGGCCACACGCTCGACGACATATTGGCCAAGCGCAATGCGCCGCTCGAGGTGCGCGAAAGCCTCGCCATCATTGCCCAGGCCGCCGACGGCCTGGCTTACGCCCACAGCATGGGCGTGATCCACCGCGACATCAAACCGTCGAACCTGATGGTTGCCGAGAACGGCGTGCTCAAGATCATGGACTTCGGCATCGCCCGCGTCCGCGGCAGCCAGCGGCTCACCCGCAGCGGCAGCATCGTCGGCACGCTCGCCTACATGGCGCCCGAGCAGTTGCGCGGCGAGGAAGGCGACGAGGCTTGCGACCTCTACAGCCTTGCCATCGTGCTCTACGAGATGCTCACCGGCACGCCGCCGTTTTCCGCCAACAGCGAATACGATCTGATGCAGGCCCAGATCAATCAGCGGCCCGATCGCCTGACCCCGCGCGTTCCCGGGCTCGATTCAAAGGTCGAGTCGGCGATCATGAAGGCGCTGTCGAAGAAGCCCGCCCAGCGTTACCAGTCGACGCGGGCGTTCAGCGATGCGCTCGGCGCGTCTTCGCTGCGCATGGATGCGCCAAAGATCCTGCACAACGACACGCGGCTAATCGAGACTCCGGCCAACCCGATCCAGATCGCGCCACCGCGCCGCTCGATCCTCGACAGGCTGCCGAACATTCCCGGGCTGCCGCCGGAACTGCGTGCCGCGGTCTATGGCGGCGGCGTGGCCGCGCTGGTGGCGTTCGCCGTCATCGGCGTGCTGTTGTTTTTTCATTCGCCGCCACCGGCCTCGATCGCGCTCAATCCGCCCGCGCCGCTGCAAACGCCTGCAGTCGCGCCTCCCGGCAATCAGCAAACACCGAAAATTCCGGCCGCGCCGGCGCCGAGCCCGGCGAATCCGGCCGAGGCGGCCGCGCTGGCGGGCCCGCTTGCCGCCACCGTCGCCGCCGCCAATCGCGGCGATCCGATCGCGCAGAACCAGCTCGGCGTCAAATATGCACAAGGCGAAGACGGGCTGCCGCGCGACGACGTCAAAGCCGTCGAGTGGTATCGCAAGGCGGCGAACCAGGGACTGCCCAAGGCGCAAACCAATCTCGGCGACATGTATTTCTTCGGCCGCGGCGGGCTCCCGCAAAGCTATCTCGACGCGCTGTCCTGGTATCTCAAAGCCGCGCAGCAGGACTGGCCGGATGCGCAATACCGGCTCGGCTACATGTACGAGAAGGGAATTGGCACCGGCAAGGACGTGGCGAAAGCCGTGCAGCTTTATCGCGGCGCCGCCGAGCACGGCTATGCCGAGGCGCAGAATTTATTGGGCATCCTCTACTCGACCGGCAGCAATGGCATCACGGAAGACGACAAGCAGGCGCTCGACTGGTTTCAGAAAGCGGCCGATCAGGGATTTGCCAAGGCGGAGAAGAATCTCGGCGACATGTATTTCTTCGGCCACGGCATCGACAAGGACTATGCCCAGGCGCTGACCTGGTATGGTAAAGCCGCCGACCAGCAATTCGCCGACGCCCAATTCCGGCTCGGCTTCATGTATGAAAAAGGATTAGGCGTCGATCAAAGCAACCTGAACGCCATCGACCAATACACCAAAGCCGTTCGCAACGGCAGCGTCGAAGCGCAACGCGCGCTGGACCGGCTCGCTTCCGTCAAACAATAAATCTTCGGATCAGAAAATCTTCAGGTCAGCGCGACGGCGCGAAGGCCGGCTGGTCGTCGTTGCCGTGCGCCGCGCTGGTCTGCCTCGTCGAGGGGTCAGGTTGCGACGGTGGCGGCGCGGACGGCTGTTGCCGCGCGACGTTGTTGTTCGGCGCTTCCACCTGGGTGGCGTCCTTTTCCTTGCTCTTGTCCACCGGAGCCGAGGCAGAATCGTCGTTCTGATGACTCTTGACGTGGCGGGTGGCGCCGGAGCCCGACGACCGACGTTGATACGTCCCGCCGCCGCCGCCGCCGCCATAACCGCCGCCGCCATAGCAACAGCCCTGCTGGAGGGCACCGCGGATGATGCCTTCGATATTGATCTGGGCCGAGGCTTGCGTCGGCTGCAGCAGCACAAGGCCGCCGACGAATGCGAATCCCGCAACCGTCCACATCGAGGAATTGCCGAACCCATACATTGCCGTCTCCCGCTCCGAACCGATCGCGCTTTTTTCCCGGCTTTTGTCGCGAATATTGCCCGATGAATCGGGTTTTAGCAATCAAGTGGGCGGCGCGGCGGTGGACCGGACAAGGCATTGACACAACAAGAAAACGGCCGGAATCTGGGACCTGAGGGTTGGCGTCGCACAGCTTAAATTTTGGCAATCGGCCTAGGGCACAGCTTAAATTTTGGCAATCAGCCTGGGCAAGGGCCGGGCGTGATCTCAATTCTTAAGCCGGCGGCATATTCTTAAGCTAACGCCCCGGCCGGTAACGACGTCTTTTATGTCTCGCCGCGTCGGGCATCGGGACATGCTATAGGCTTGCCGCGCACGCGGCGACCGCGACGGGAGAGTTCAGAGGTCAGGATGTTCGATACCCGGCAGGACCGGCTCTGATGCCCAAGATCGCCATCTCCTACCGCCGCGCGGATTCAGAGGCGATGACCGGCCGGATTTTCGACCGGTTGATCGCCCATTACGGCAAGGAAGCGATCTTTCGCGACATCGACGATATTCCGCCGGGCATCGATTTTCGCGTCCATATCAACCAGACCCTGCTCAAGACCCATATCCTTCTGGCCATCGTCGGGCCGCAGTGGCTCGGCTTGGCAACCGACGGCAGCGCCGACCGCATCCAGGAGGAATCCGATCCGGTTCGCGTCGAGGTCGAGACGGCGCTGCGCCGCCGCGTGCCGCTCATTCCGGTGCTGATCGGCTCAACCAAGATGCCGA
This sequence comes from Xanthobacteraceae bacterium, assembly GCA_049584715.1. Lineage (GTDB taxonomy): Bacteria > Pseudomonadota > Alphaproteobacteria > Rhizobiales > Xanthobacteraceae > BOG-931. The sequence goes on along the minus strand of JBAUYI010000542.1, from coordinate 6,458 downwards.
GCTCCGACCTGTTGCCGCCGAGCTTGAAAGACTTCGCGTTCCGCAACGCCGTCAAGGTCGATACCGGCCAGGATTTCGACTACCACATGGATCGGTTGATCCGCTCCATGGATGCCATCCTGGAGCAGGCGCCGAAGTCGCCGCCGAGCCGCGAAACCAAAACCCCAACACCTCCGAAACCGAGCACGGCCGAGCGCGAGGCCGCCGCCGCTGCTGCCGCCATCGCCTAGACGCCGCGCAAGAAGGATACCGGCAGCCGCGCCGCGGCGCCGGCGGCCGATGCCGCTGCGAAGGCGGCGAGCTTCGCCAAGCCGGTTTCGTTCATGTCGACCGCGACGGCGCCGGGCGACTGGCGCGACATGGTGTGGCCGGCAGACCAGCAGGGACGGATGCTGCGGCTGGGGATCGCTGGCGCGGCCGCGGTCCTGGTGCTGGTCGCGCTGGTGCTCGGCCTGTCAGGCGGCTCCGGCAATCAGGGCCAGCGCCTGCTCACGCTGCCGGGACATACCGGCGCAGTGACCTCGGTCGCCTTTTCGCCCGGCGGGGGAATGCTGGTCTCGGGAAGCACCGATAAGTCGATCAGGCTTTGGAACGCCGGCAGCGGGCAATTGTTGCGCCCGCCGATGAGCGGCGATTCCGATACGGTGTCGTCGGTCGCGTTCACGCCGAACGGCAAACGCATCGTCTCCGGCAGTTTCGATCGCGCCATCCTGGTCTGGGACGCCGATTCGGGCCAATTGCTGCGCACGCTGCGCGACGAATCGAGCGCTTCGTGGCAAGCGCCGCCGGCGGTGTGGTCGATCGCGATTTCATCGGACGGCAGTCGCATCGTCGCCGGCAGTGGCGACGCCGCCGTCAAGGTCTGGAACCTCGATACCGGGGAACAATTGCCCAACCCGAAATACCATAACGACGTGGTCACTTCGGTGGCGTTCTTTCCGAACGGCAGGACCATCGTATCGGCCAGCAAGGACGCCACCGTCAAGATTTGGGATATCGAGGCAAGAAGGCCGCTGCGAACGCTCACCGACCATCCGGGCCAAATCCTGTCGGTCGCGATTTCGCCGGACGGCAAGCGCATCGCCGCCGGCGGCAGCGGCAATTCGGTCATTATCTGGAACGCGGCGACCGGCCAGGTGACCGGCAAGCTCACCACGGAGTCGGACACGGTGGCCGCGGTGGCGTTCTCCACCGACGGCAAGCGCATCTTCGCCGGCGGCAGCAACGGCAACATCGTCGCCTGGGATGCCGACAGCGGACAGTACCTGAGTGCGCTCACCGGACATAAAGGCGGCATCCGGGCGCTGGCGTTCTCGCCCGACGGCAGCCGCCTGGCTTCCGGCAGCGACGACAAGACGGTCGACGTCTGGTCGGCGAACTGAAAAACGACCATGATCCGATCAAATTGAATCGGATCATGGTCTAGTTTTTCGTTGGAGCATGATCCTTTCGGAAAACCGGCATCCACCCTCGGATCAAGTCCGAGGGCAGGCTTTTTCCGGATCATGCTCTAAGGCTGCACCGCAATTCCGTCGCCGTGAATGAGGTCGTGCACCGCACCTAATTTCTTGACGACCGCCGGCGACAGAATGAAGGGATAGATGTCCGGCTGGCCCATGGCACGGTTGAGCGCGTTGAGCGCGTTGCTCAGCGGGATCCAGGTGTCGACCAAGGTTGGCACGTCGGGCGCGCGATAGGGCTGGAAGTCGACCTCGGCCTCCAATTCCCCTTCTTTGGCCAGCGGTGGGTGGACGTGCATGCCGAAGGCGCGCGCCATTTCCAGCGTATCGACGATATGCAGGTAATGCGCCCAGGTTTCGGCAAAATCCTCCCAGGGATGCGCCGTCGCATAAGCACTGACGAAATTGTCACGCCAGTTCGCCGGCGCGCCGTTGGCGTAGTAGCTCTGCAACGCCTGCCCGTAATCGGCCCGCTCGTCGCCGAACACCGCACGAAAACCATCCAACTGGCCGCCGTCGCGCACCAACACGTCCCAATAATAATGTCCGACCTCGTGGCGGAAGTGGCCGAACAGCGTGCGATAGGGCTCGTGCATCGAGGTACGCCGGTTTTCCCGCTCGGCGTCGTCGGCCTCTTCGAGCGCCACCGTGATCAAGCCGTTGTCGTGACCGGTCATGACGTTTTTCGCGCCCGGCACCGCCGGAGACGCCAGAAAATCGAAAGTCAGGTGCTCGCGGTTGGCTTCGTCCTGATCGGCGCGGCCGTCCAGCGGCAGTTTTAGCTTGAGCAGCGTGTAGAACAGATTGTGTTTGGCAATTTCGATCTTGCGCCACGCTGCGACATTACTCGCGATCGACGTATCGGGAACCGTGCGGTTATGCCGGCATGCGACACAAAACATATCGGTGCTATTGGCATCGACCAACCAGTTGCATACGCCGAACTGGGCATTGGCGCAGAAGCGATAAAGCTTGCCCTTGGAAGCCCGCGCCCGCCAATTGTCGCCCTCGGGCTCGAGCGCGGACAATATTTCGGCGCCGGGAATATAGCCCAAAAGACGGCCGCATTTCTCGCATCTGGTGTTGTCGAAATAGAGCAGCTGCCCACAAAATTGGCATCTGAAAAGCTTCATGTCGTCGCCCCGGCCGGCGAGTCGCGTGTCATGACCTTCTAACGCGATTCCGCCGCTAGATAACAATGAAAAGCCATGAAAAAAGTCCCCCAGCCGAAACCGGGGGACCTTTAGATCGATCTATAAGACGCAGTTAGCGCTGACCCTGCTGGCCGGGCTTCTGCTGGCCGCCCTGCTGTCCACCCTGACGGCCCGGATCCTGCTGCTGCTGACCGGGCTTCTGTTGGGGATTCTGCTGGCCGCCCTGTTGGCCGCCTTGACCACCTTGGCCGCCCTGCTGGCCGCCTTGATTTGGATTGTTCGACATTGGAAACGTCTCCTGATCGCGGGATGGCCCCGCAAAGTTTCAACGAATCATAGGTATGTTGGTTCCGCAGACGCGGCTGGAACTTTGTTCGATATTTGAAACTAATGCTTCACAAGAACCAATGAGATTTCGGGAACATAAGTGATGATCATCAGTGCTATGAAATTGACCACCAGGAACGGCAACACGCCGAGATAAATGCGGCTGAGCGGCGCGTTGAAGATCGCCTGCGACGAGAACAGATTAAGTCCGAACGGCGGCGTGTACATGCCGAGACTGAGATTGACCGCCACGATGATGCCAAAGTGAATCGGATTGACGCCGACGCCGCGCACGATCGGCAGCAACAGCGGCGTCAGGATGAGGATCGCCGCGGGCGGCTCGAGGAAGCTGCCGGCCAACAGCAATCCCATATTGAGAATGAGCAACAGCTCCCAGCGCGGCATGTCCAAGGCACTGATCGACGCCACAATCTGTTGCGGGATGCCGCTCGTCGTCAACAGCCACGAATAGATGCCGGCCGAGGTTACGATCAGCAGAATCTGCGAAATCAGATAGGCAGACGCCATCAGGATCCGCCACAAGCCGGCGGCATCGACCTCGCGATAGACGAAGATCGTCACCAGGAGCGAATAGACCACCGCGACGCCGGCGGCTTCCGTCGGCGTGAAAACGCCGCCATAGATGCCGCCGAAGATCACAGCCAGCGAGCCGACCGCCCAGCTTGCGTCCTTGCTGGTCTTCCAGATCGTCGCCCAATTCGCACGCGGGCCGAGCGGCACGCCCTTCCACCTGGCATAGCCCATCACATAGGCGGCATCGATGACGCCGATCAGAAGGCTCGGCAGGATGCCCGCCGTAAACAACAGCACGGCCGACTGCTCCGCCGAAATGGCGTAAAGGATCATCGCGATCGACGGCGGAATGACGACGGCAATTGCGCCCGAAGACGCGATCAGGCCTACGGAAAAGCGGTCGTTATAACCGCCCTCCTTCAGCGCCGGATAGATCATGCGGCCCATCGCCACCACGGTGCCGACCGCCGTATGTGACATCGCGCCGAACAGTTCGGAGGCCGCCACCGTCGTCACCGCGAGCGAGCCGCGCATGCCGCCGACGATCGCCATCACCATGGCGATGACTCTGCGCGCGATGCCGCCCTGCGCCATGATCTCGCCGGCAAGCACGAAGAACGGCACGGCGAGCAGGGGGAAATTATCCAGGCTGCCGAACATGTAGGTCTGGATCGCCTCGGTCGGCACGTCGGCAACCGTCAGCACCGCGACGATCGAGGTCACCAGCAGGATCAGGAAAATCGGGAATCCGATCACCAGCAGGATCACCGGCAGCGCGAAGTAGACGAAATAGGCCATCGTCGCTGCCCGCCTAATGCTGCGCGGCGTCGGCGCCGGAGGCGCGCGACGGACGCCGCATCAGCCGCACCGCGACGAGCAGCGCCATCAAGGAATAGCCGATCGGAATCATCGCCTGCGGAATGACCAGCGGAAAGTTCGCCGCCTGGCTGCGCTCGTCGAACGCAGCGAGTTGCGCGATCACCGGCCAGGCGAAGGCGGTGACCGCCGCCGCGGTCGCAATCATCACCAGCTCGGACAACAACGCGAGGAAATCGCGCGCTTTCGCCGGCAACATCGAGACGACGACGTCCATGCGGATCTGCCGTCCTTCCCAGGCGACGGCGCAGCAGCCGGTGAACACGCAGCCGACCATGAGGAAGAGCATGATCTCTTCCGCCCACGGGATCGACACGCTGAAGAAGTAGCGGCCGATGATGTTGACGAAATTGATCGCCACGCTGGCGAGCAGGCAGATTCCCGACACTGTGCGGGTGACCATCAAGAGCCAGCGCACGCCTTTGACCAAACCGTCCATCATGGTCGGATCTGCCTGATCGCAATCTGCTTTCAGATCATTGACTCGGCGCTTGCCGGGTTCGCTTGGCCGCGTCGGTGACGATCTGATAGGCCTCGTGCAGCGCCGGCTTCGGCTTGGACACGTCCTCGCCGACGCTCGACAGCGACGCCATCATCGACGCCTGCTCCTCGCGCGGCAGGCTGATGAGCTCGCCGCCGGCGTCGACCCAGGCCTTGCGCTGCTCCTGATACATTTTGAGCGCGGTCGGTTCGATCGACTTCGACACCGCGGCGCCGTCGCGATCGACGATCTCCTGCAGATCCCTGGGCAGCGAGTCGTACCACTTCTGGCTGACTTCGAGGATGATGAAGATCGCCGGGCTGTTGGTCTCGGTGATGTATTTGGCGGCGTCGCCGAAGTGCAGATGGACGAACGGTCCGATGCCGGCGATCGCGCCGTCGATGGCGCCTTGCTGCAGCGCCGGCAGCACGTCGCCGAGCGTCATCGCCACCGGCGTCACGCCGAGGCGGTCGAATGCCACGCTCTGGAACTGCGAGGCGAAGATGCGGAGCTTCTTGCCCTTGAAGTCGGCGAGATGGCGGAGCGGCGTTTTCGAGATGATGCAGGTCGGCTGCGCCATCATCAGGCCGGCGCCGTGCAAGCCTTTGCCGGCGCCGAGCTTCATCATCAGCTTGAGCACCGCCGGATCGGCGGCGATGCGCTGGCCATGATCGAGCGAGTCGGCGAGACCCGGCGTCGCCATGACTTCGAAGCGCTCGTCGACGCCGACGAAGAATTCCGGCGGCACGGTCGCGACCTGGATGGCGCCGAATTGGGTGCCTTCGATCTGCCGCGGGATCGAGCCGAGCTGGCTCGCCGGATAGACCTCGCCCTTGATGCGCCCGCCGGTATCCTTCTCGACCAGGGCGGCAAAATCCTTGGCGAACTGATGCGGCGCGTCATTGATGGTCGGCAGCGTGACCTTCATGACGTAGGTCTTGTCTTGCGCCTGCGCCGCGCCGAACGTTAGAGCCAAGGCCAGTGACAAGGCCGCAGCGCCCGCGGCTCCCACCGCACGCGCACAAATTGCACGATTCGCAGATTGCATTTTCTACTCCCTCTGACCCGGCCTAGGCTGAAACAGACCTATCGCAATACCGCAGGCTTCTTCCCCAAAAGAACGCCCGGATGGCATTGATATTGCGCCGACGGCGGATTTTTTTCTTTGTGACGGACTGCCGCGCCCGATCCCCCAGATCGGGTTTTCCACCTCTTTGCGTCCGGCCGCGACGTTAGATGATCGCCCTCCCCGCGACAACGGGATTCTGACTCATTGCGTGCGCCGGGCCGCCTCGGTGACGACTTTATAGGCGGCACTAAGCTCCGGCTTGGCGTTCGACACCTCGTCGCCGACGCCTGCAACGATTTTGAGCAAGGTCGACTGCTCGTCGTCCGGCAGGCCGATCAATTCGCCGCCGCTCGCCAGCCAGGCCTTGCGGGCGCCGTCATCGATGGCGATCGCTTGCGGATTGATCGCGACCGACTCGGCAAGCGCATCCTTGTCGAGGATTTGCTGCAGGTCGGCCGGTAATGAATCGTACCATTTCCTGCTGAGCTCGACGACGCCGAAGATCGCCGGCTGGCCGATCTCGGTGACGTATTTCGCCGCGCTCTCGAAATGCATGG
>JBAUYI010000541.1:0-9361 GCA_049584715.1 Xanthobacteraceae bacterium | reverse complement strand
GACGATTATTCGACGTCGAGCGGCTCGGTGCCGGTCGGCTTGCCCTGCGCATCGAGCGTGATCTTCTCGACGCGCGCCTCGGCCTGGCGCAGCAAATCCTCGCAGCGGCGTTTGAGCGCCTCGCCGCGTTCGTAGATGGCGACCGATTCCTCGAGCGGCACCTTGCCTTCTTCGAGCCGCTTGACGATCGATTCCAATTCCTCGATCGCGCGCTCGAACGGCAATTGTATAATATCGCTGTTGGCTTTCTGCGCCATTCCCGGCTCTCCGACTCGCAATGTTCCAATACTAGCGTGTTTGCCGCAGCGGCGTCGCTACCCCTGCATCAGTGCCGTGACGTGGGCGGCGACTGAATTGCCCAGCGCGCGGAGATCATAGCCGCCCTCAAGCAGCGACACGACGCGGCCCTCGGCGCAGTGATCGGCGACATCCATGAGCTTTTGCGTAACCCAGACGAAATCGTCCTCGGTGAGATTGATGCTGGCGAGCGGGTCGCGCATGTGGGCATCGAAGCCGGCGGAGATGATGACGAGCTCCGGCCGGAATTCGCGCAGCCGCGGCAGGATTCTATCTTCGAAGGCTGAGCGGAACGCCTCGCCGCCGTCGCCGGGGCGCAGCGGCGCGTTGACCACGGTGTTGTGCGTGCCGGACTCGATGACCGCGCCAGAGCCGGGAAACAGCGGCATCTGATGGGTCGAGCAATACATCACCGATTTGTCGGCCCAGAATATCTCCTGGGAGCCGTTGCCGTGATGCACGTCGAAATCGACGATGCCGGCACGCGCGATGCCGTGCTGCTTTTGCGCGTAGCGCGCGGCAATGGCGGCGTTGTCGAACAGGCAAAAGCCCATCGGGCGTGCGGTCTCGGCGTGGTGGCCGGGCGGGCGCGTGGCGACGAAGGCGTTAGTCGTCTTCTTGGCCAGCACCTCGTCGACGGCGAGGACGGCGCCGCCGACCGCGCGCAGCGCCGCTTCGAATGTGCCGGGCGACATCGAAGTGTCGGCGTCGAGCTGCACCATGCCTTCCTTGGGCGAGGCTTCGCGCAGCTCGACGATGTAGTCCATCGGATGGCACAGCGCGATGGTTTCGATGGCCGCCATCGGCGCCTGCTCGCGGGCGAGCTGCTGAAACTTTTCCGCTTCCAGCGCCTGCTCGATGGCGCGCAGCCGGTCGGGCCGCTCGGGGTGGCCGGCCGGAGTCAGATGGTCAAGGCAAGCGGGGTGGCTGATCAGGAGTGTGGACATCGGACAAATGTAGGATGGGTTGGGCGCCAGCGAAACCCATCATCTTTTGGCTCGCTTACGCCAGTGCCGCATCGGCGCCGATCAGGCCCGCCGCGCCTTCGACCACGGTGCGTTCGAGCCCACCGGCCTGAACGGCAAAGTTCTCGGCAAAAAACCGCGCCAGCGCCAAGCGAGACTGCGCCGTTTCGCCGAGCCTGATTGCGGCCAGCGCCTGCTGCGCCAGGTAACAGCCGCCGGTGGTGATGCCGAACAGCCGCAGATAGGGGCTGGCGCCGGCCAGCGCCGCATCGGCGTCCTTGCCGGTTTGGCCGATCAGCCATTGCGTTGCGCGGGTGAGGCTGTCGAGCGCGTCGCTAAGCCGCGTCGACGTCCAGCCGAACGCCGGATCGTTGCTGGCGCTTACCGCATCGACGATGCCGCGCAAATCCTTGAGATGCGCCGCGACGGCGTCGCCGCCGCCGAGCGGCAGTTTGCGCGTCACCAGGTCGATGGCCTGGATGCCGTTGGTGCCTTCATAGATTGCGGCGATCCGCGCGTCGCGAAACAGCTGCGCCGCGCCGGTCTCCTCGACAAATCCCATGCCGCCGTGCACCTGGATGCTGAGCGAGGTGACCTCGTTGGCGATATCGGTGGAGAACGCCTTGGCGACGGGCGTGAGCAACGACAGGCGATCGTGCGCGGCTTTTCGCGCGGTCTCATCGGCCGAGCGCTCGGAACGATCGAGCGCCATCGCGGTCGAATAGCAGATGGCGCGCGCGGCGCCGGTGAGCGCGCGCATGGTGAGCAGCATGCGCTTGACGTCGGGAAAGGCGATCAGGGCCGCGGATTCCGTCGCCTTCATGCCGGGTGTGCGGCCTTGCTTACGGTCGCGGGCATATGCGAGCGCCTGCTGGGTTGCCGCTTCGGCGATGCCGACGCCTTGCACGCCGATCGCCAGCCGCGCGCGATTCATCATGGTAAACATGCAGGCCATGCCGGCATTCTCTTCGCCGATCAAAAAGCCTGTGGCGCCGCCTTCGTCGCCGAGAATCATGGTGCAGGTCGGCGAGCCGTGAATACCGAGCTTGTGCTCGACCGAATGGGCGCGCACGTCGTTGCGCTTGCCCGGCGAGCCGTCGGCGTTGGGCAAAAATTTCGGCACCAGGAACAGCGAAATGCCGCGCGTGCCGGGCGGCGCGTCGGGAAGGCGCGCCAGCACGAAGTGAATGATGTTTTCGGTGAGGTCGTGCTCGCCGTAGGTGATGAAGATTTTCTGGCCTTTGATGCGATAGCTGCCGTCGGCTGCACGGTCGGCGCGGGTGCGTAGCGCGCCGACGTCGGAGCCGGCCTGCGGCTCGGTGAGCTGCATGGTGCCGGTCCATTCGCCGGTCACCATTTTCTCCAGGTAAGTGCGCTTGAGCTGTTCGCTGCCATGAGCGTGCAGGGCGTCGATCGCCGCGATGGTCAACAGCGGACCGACGGCAAACGCCATGGCGGCGGCATTCCACATTTCGATGCAGGCGATGTTGATCGACTGCGGCAACGCCTGGCCGCCCCATTCCACCGGCGCCGCTAGTCCGTTCCAGCCGCCATCGCGCCAGGTTTTGTAGGCTTCCTTCCAGCCCGGCGCGGTGGTGACGACACCGTCCTTGAATGGGGTACCAAACGTGTCGCCGACCCGATTGAGCGGCGCGATGACTTCGCCGGCGAGACGGCCGGCTTCAGCCAGCACTGCCTCGACCACATCCATGGTGAGATCGCCGAACAGCCCCTCGTCGAGCGCGGACGAAAACGCGGCGCCGTGTTTGAGCGCGAAGCCGATGTCGGCGAGCGGGGCCCGATAGGTCACCGGCGGTCTCCATAAGTTTCAACGGTTTGCACACCTGGCGGCGGCGGGATGTCGTCCGGCAGAAAGAAGTCTTGCGCCAGAGGCTCTTTCGGATCCACGCGATAGCGGTCGAAGTCGGTGACGCCACGCTCGGCGAGAAAATTGTCGTCGATGAGGAAGCGCCCGGTCAGTTCACGCGATGGGCTCGAAAAGATCGCATAAGCCGCGTCCGCCATGATGTCCGGCTTGCGGGCCTGGCGCATCCGCGCGTCGCCGCCGAGCAGGTTTTTGATCGCGGCAGTGGCGATGATGGTGCGCGGCCACAAGGCATTGACGGCGATACCTTGGCTGCGCAACTCGCCGGCCAAGCCGAGTACGACCAGGCTCATGCCGAACTTCGCCATGCTGTAAGCGGTGTGCGGCGCGAACCATTTCTCCTTCATGTCGAGCGGCGGCGAGATCGTGAGGATGTGCGGATTGGCCGCCTTCGCCAAATAAGGAATCGCCCACTTCGAGACGACAAAGGTGCCGCGCGCGTTGATCTGGTGCATGAGGTCGAACCGCTTCATGTCGGTGTCGGCCACGGACGTAAGCTGGATGGCGCTGGCATTATTCACCACGATATCGATGCCGCCGAATTTTTGCGCCGTTTGGTCGAGCGCATCTCGCACGACAGCTTCGTCGCGCACATCGACCACCAGCGGCAGCGCCTTGCCGCCGGTGCGTTCGATCTCATCGGCCGCGGTGTAGATGGTGCCTTGCAGCTTCGGATGCGGCTCGGCGGTTTTGGCCGCGATGGCGATATTGGCGCCGTCGCGCGCGGCGCGCAGCGCGATCGCCAGCCCAATGCCGCGCGAGGCGCCGGTGATGAACAGGGTTTTGCCGGCAAGCGACATCGCCGCCTCACTTCTTGCGCGACAGAAACGCGGAGAATGCCGCGCGCGCCTCGTCCGACTGGAGACGGTCCTTGAAATGCATCACTTCGGTATCGATCTGCCGCACCACAGCGTCAAGATGGCCGCGTAAGAGCCGCCGGGACACCGCGACAGCGCCGGCCGGAAGCGCTGCGATCTCGCGTGCCGCCTGCAACGCGACAGCATCGAGCGCGGCGGCATCGACCACCTTATTGACGATGCCGGCTTCTCTGGCCTGCTCGGCAGAAAGCGGGTGCCCCATCACCAGCATCTCGAACGCGCGCGCGTAGCCCATGCGCATCGGCGCCAAGAGGCTCGACGCCGCTTCCGGGATCAGCGCCAGCTTCAAGAATGGCGTGGTGAAAGTGGCATCGGCCGAGGCGACGACGTGATCGCAGTGGAACAGGAGCGTGGTGCCGATGCCGACGGCAAGCCCGCCGACCGCGGCGACCAACGGTTTCTGGTTGTTGGCAAGCGCCTTGAGAAAGTCCAGCGTATGCGGGCGCAAGCCGCCGCTTTGCGCCGATTCGAGAAATTCGCCGATATCGGCGCCGGCACAGAACGCACCGCGGCCGCCCGCGAGCACGAGGCAGCGGATCGCCTCGTTGGCCTCAGCCTCGCGCATGGCGCCGGTCATTGCGGCATACATCGGCTGCGTCAGCGCGTTCTTCTTTTCCGGGCGGTTCATCCGGACGATGCGAACGGCGCCGTCGTCGGTTACGACGATAGAATCGGACATGGGGTCGTCCTCGATTCGTAATGCCGGCTACGGAACGCTCCGGCGGCCAAGCCGGACATTATTATAGGACATTATTATATGGCGCTTGGCGGGCGAGGATAGCGGCGTGGCCGGGCCGAACATTGCTTGGCGCAAGCCCCGTCGCTATGTTGCGGCGGCCGGCCCAAGCGGCCGGCACCAATCCGACGGTATTGGGGCGTAGCCAAGTGGTAAGGCAGCGGATTTTGATTCCGCCATTCCCAGGTTCGAATCCTGGCGCCCCAGCCAGCCGGTGCGGTCTCTGGTAGCTATTTCCCACTCACAAGAATTTGCGCGACGTTACGGGGAGATAGCAAGTGGCAGCGCGGTCTCTGCAGCCCTATTTCTCGGATTTTAGGCCACCACGGCTCAAATTCATGCGCCAATCTCCAGTCCCCATTTTTCAATCTCCGTTTTCTGGCGGCGGAGACTTGGTTTGATGTCACGTGAGGGCGGTTCGATATTGGTGTCCTGAAGGCTTAGTCCTAGGTCCCGTAAAGGATTTCGGGAAGAGAGATGATCGATCTACCCAGCGCCAACGATCATGCTACGACTTTGACGCCAGCCGAGCGTTTTCAAAGCTCTCTTGGGCCAATAAGGATCGAAAGACCACTTTCGAAATCGCAACCCGATTCGCATAACACCAGATTGCGGAACGGAATTATGATGCTCCCAGCTGATTTTCGTAAATAGATTTGGATTCGCATAATTGCCCATTACGGAATAGTAGGCTGCTTGCCGCGCCTTTTGGCGAACCCGACCCATTGTGAGGTAGCCCTACAAGCGGCGCATGTAACGCGCGGCCAAACTGCTAATATTCTCCTCCGGCCCTACTTTCGCTTTCTTCCCTGGCATTTCCAGCATCGACAAGTTTTGACAGTCGGCGATTCGGAGCAGATCACACTTGAAGTGGCTGCAATAGATCGCATCGAAGAAAATCCGGACTATGGCGATTCGTTGCGGGTTGCGATTGATCGCTGCTATTCTTGAGCGAGAAGGCCTTCCGGTGAAATAAAAGAATATGAAGCACCAAGGTAAGGTGTCTCAAATCCAAATGCGTCAGCTCAGCGTGTTGCTGAAAAGCAAACGAGGCGCCGCCATCAGCGGAGCCTCGCGTGACTTCGTCAACCCGATCAGTCGTCAACGGCAAGATGACGAAGTCAGGGCCAGTCCGATGATCCGGTCAGCCGGGGCAGACCGACAAGCCCGAGCAAAATGACAGCGTGTATGCGACCTTCTCGCTACCGGCCGCAGCCTCCAGGGCCTCGTCGGAGACTTCATGGGCGGGAAGCTCTTCAATCTGGTCGAGTCCGATCGTAGCGTCGTTCATGATATTCATCCTTTTGTTCGCCCAGTGGCGCCGGCAATGAGGGGGAGAAATTCCTGTTACGCTCCCCACGCAGTTTATTAAATCATCGACTGCAGCTGGTGTAAATCATACTGCTATTGACAGCACTCTACCAATCAACGCGGGGCTCGCCAGCCAGTTCGCGTCAAATCGAATATTATGCTCAGCAAATAGGCAGCGATCCGATGGATGCGACATTCGAGTTGGGGCTCTATTCGTTCGGCGACCTCATGCCGGAAGCAACGGGAGGCAAAGCGGTCGGCGCCCAGCAGCGCCTGGCGGGGATCCTCGCGGCAGCGAAGCTTGCAGACGTGTCCGGTCTCGATGCTTTCGCGGTTGGCGAACACAAGCGTCAAAACCGCAATGCCGTCAGGATCGATCCCCGCGTCTATGTCTAGAGCTACGTAATCGATGATCAGTCTGGCCATGACGCATCCCTCTAGGATGAGGGCGAGGTTATCAGCGAACGGTTGCGCGCGCACCGTAAAAGAGTTTTGAGGCCGCTCACGACATCAACTCGCGCGTTCCCGGAGTTCGAAATTATTGACGGGAGCGAAAGTCCAATGAACGCCTCATGTCGCCCTGCTGATGCGGGTTACCGCAGCTTATGCGCGCTCAAGGGGCCGGTGAAAAATTTGGCCGCAAGATCGATCGCCTCATCGTGAATCGCCGCTCGGTCGACTCCCGGCCGGTCGACGCAGAGTAGCGGCAGGCTGCTGCGCCCCTCCGCCGTGCACTCGTCCACAAACACATAGTGGTCGACTTCGCCGGGAAATATCGTCAGTGCCGCATGCGGGATCTGCGCCGCGTCATACTTGGCGTTGGCGTCGACGGGAACGATACTGTCCTGCGCGCCGGCGATAATGGCGACGGGAATGGCGATCGTCTTGAGGCTTGCGGGCGCAAAAGCGGGGCCCAGCGCCGGCGCCATCGTGAACACGGCGCGAATGCGAGAGTCGCGATAGGAGGCGCCGTCCTCACGGAGCGCTTTGGCGTAAGCCGGATCGGTGGCGGCCAATGCGTTGCTCTTGGCAATAAGGTCGGGGAATTCCGGCGGCGGTTTGCAGCTCACCTGATCGGGCGTTGCCCGGCAAACCTTCGCATAGTGCTCGCGCGAGGTCTTGCCGCCGGCAAGCTCGATCATTGTGTAACCGCCGAGCGAAAAGCCGGCGCCGCCGATCCGCCGGCGATCGATGTGGGGGCCGAAATCGGGATCGGCGAGAATATCGTCGAGTACCGTGCTGAGGTCCTTGGCACGCTCCCACCACAGCGTAAATCCCTGCACGGTGTAGGGCTCCATCGCGTTGTTCCCGGGATGGTTTACGCCCACGACGATGTATCCGTGCGCCGCCAGCGCCGTGGCAAACCAAGCGAGCGATTGTGCGGTCCCACCCGTGCCGTGCGACAGCAAGATCAGCGGCAACTTGGCCGGGCTTGCCGCGATCTTTGCTTCAGGAGCGGCCGGAGCGGCTTCGAAAATCGCCGGTCCGACGGGTGGTATGCGCTGTGGTTTTGGATCCGCGCCGCTTTCGGCCGGATACCATATGACTTCGAGGAGCGCATGCATCCCAGCGCCACGCCAATCATACGGCTCGGTCGGCAAGAGATGACGGGAGGCGACGCCGACCTTGAATGGGGCGCCGTCGAGGGTCTGTGCATTGTCCTGGCTTGATAAGGACAGCACGAAGACTGACGCGAGGAGGGCTGCCAGCGTCCATTTCAGCATGGGACTTTTCCCTACCATGCCCGAACGGCCATGTCGCTCTGCTCCGGGATGTTGTCTAGGTCGGTTCGGGATCGATCGCGGCTGAATGGTCATTGTGAACAATGCCGGCCTAATAATTGGGCAGTAAGTCGCGACTCTTTGCGATCCCAAATGCAATGTTGGCTGGCCCCGATCTTGCACCATGGTGATGATTGCAGATGCAGGAGATTATGATGCCGAGCGTAAAGTTGCAGGCCGAACCTGAGTCTCTCTCGGTCGACTTGGGCAAATCTGCGCTGGTGATCATCGACATGCAGCGCGATTTTCTCGAACCCGGTGGCTTCGGCGCGGCGCTCGGCAACGATGTCTCGCGGCTGCAGGCGGCCGTCGATCCGTGCCGCGAGGTGCTTGCCGCCTCTCGGCGCGTCGGCATGTTGGTCATTCACACCCGTGAAGGCCACCGTCCCGACCTCACCGACGCGCCGCCCCACAAAGTCGAACGTGGCGATCCGGCAAACCGCATCGGCGCGCGCGGCCCGATGGGTCGCATCCTGGTGCGCGGCGAGCCCGGTCACGACATCATTCCCGAGCTCTATCCGTTGACGAGCGAGCCGGTGATCGACAAGCCGGGCAAGGGCGCGTTCTATCAGACCGACCTCGAACTGATGCTGCGCAACCGCGGCATCGACACGCTTTTCGTGTGCGGCGTGACGACGGAAGTGTGCGTGAACACCACCGTGCGCGAGGCCAATGACCGCGGCTTTCGCTGTATCGTGCTGTCCGACTGCTGCGCCTCTTATTTTCCTGAATTCCACGAGATGGGGCTCGCCATGATCAAGGCGCAAGGCGGCATCTTCGGCTCCGTCGCCGGATCGAAACCGCTGCTCAATTCGCTGGCTGGAGTGCTTTGATTGGCCCGCCACCAATTCCGGGCGCGAGTTCGCGCTCGATCGTCTGCCTTATCCTGCGGCGCGCCGCTGGCCGTTTGCTCAATTAGTTGACAGATTCATGACTGTGAATTGATCGCCGCGCCCCTGCGGTCGGCCGCTCCATGGGCGAATAATGCACTGCGCTCGGAACGCTGCGCAGCAGCGACCTATTTGAATCCGCAGTATTTTCGTCGCTTTCGTGATCGCCCTCCAATGCTCGGCGGCTCCTTGTCATGCTTGGCACGACGCTTGCCAGGATTGCTTCGCAATCGCTTGGGATTTTTGCATATCCCCGCCAGGCGCTGTCTTTATGCGCCCTCGGAGTTGGCGTCGGAGAACGCATCGAGTTTCCAAGCCTCCGGCCGCGAGAGCGGATGCTTCGTCCCGGTTCGCAACGAACCTCTGCGAGCACGAGATGGAAGCGTCCGTCTCCGACCGGAGCAGATTGCGGTAGGGGAGGCGGCGGTTGACGATCTGCCGGCCATGATCCGACAGGTCGAGACACGCCCGCCATGATGAGGAGGGTGCAGTGACGACCACGACATCGACGACCGATTTCCGTCCAATCTTATGGGCCCCGGGCGACTGGAACGCCTTTTTCGGTTTCGGCACCAACATCCTGGTCAACATGCTGGTGCTCACCGGCCTGTTGCGCTT
>JBAUYI010000540.1:0-2539 GCA_049584715.1 Xanthobacteraceae bacterium | reverse complement strand
TGTCGAACGCGACGCCGAGGTCTTCCGCCAACCAGGTCAGGACGTTCGTAAGCCCGGAACCCGGGGCATAGAGGCCGACGACGAGCAGCGGGCGGATGGTCGACAGCCGATCAGCCGTTGATGCCGCGGATGGATTCGCAGGTCGGATACCTGAGGCTGTACATGTAGCCGCCGAAGTTCATGAAGTCGAACGGAGCGGCCGTGCTGACGCGGAGTGGATAGTGCAGCACCTTGGCTTCCTGGAAAGGCACCTTTCCACCATAGCTGTCGATCGGCGGCAGCGCGGCGTTCAGATCGGTCACGCCGTACGAGCCGTCGCCGAGCGGTATGCCGTCGGCTCCTATGGTGAATACCAGGCGATTAACGTAGAACGAATTACCCGTGTACGCCGACCAGCACATGTTCTGGTCCGGAACGGCATCCTCATTACCCATGTCGGTGGACAAATCGAAAGGACCGAGTTGCGCCTTGTGCTGCGCCGCGATCGGACCGGGATCGAGCGTGAGCTGAACGCCGTTGATGCGATTCGAAATGGCGCCGTCTTGGCCGTCCATGTAGACGAGGTGGACGACGATCCGCCGCTGCTCCGGGTCGGTGACGTAGAGGTTGGCCAACAGCTTTTCGGCTTGCAGGAACACGCTGCTCGGCGCGTAAAATCCGCTGCCCCGGTCGGTATCCCCATCGACCGTCTGTCCGCCCGGATGTAGCTGCATGGCGGCGTCGAAAAAACTGAAGTTGCCGTACCACAGCGGCGGGTTCATGACCTGGTCCAAGAACCGGCCGCCCGGAATTGCCGCGTACACCAATGGCACCAAGAACCTGATGAATTGATCTTCCTGGCGCAGCAGCAGATCCTTGTAGGCCGCCCAGAGGCTCTGCGCTTCGTCGGACTCGTCGCGGAAATGAAAGGCCTCGATCAGCAGGTTGGTGGCCTGCAGTTGCGAATAGGCCAGCTTCGAGTAGTAATCCATGTATTCCGCAACGGCCTCCCGGTAGTCCAGCTTGCGGGCCGTGACCAGAGGCGCGACCATTTCGGACCACAGCTGCAAGGCGCCCTTGTCCTGATTTCCGCCCGAAAGCAGATAGGTCGAAATGCCGTTGGCCGCATTACGCACGCCCGTGGTCGGGTTGATGATGTCGTCGGCCAGCTTGCGGATCGACTTGGTATGCGTCTTGAGCGCATGCTTCATATAATCGGCATACTGCTGATACGTCGTATCGATGACGTTGACATATCCCTTGATGACATTGTTTCTAGCCGCCCAGTCCTGATAGAGCTGCTCCTGTCTGATCTCCTGCAGCAAGGCCTGGATGTTCGCGATCTCCCCCGTGATCCGCGCAATCGCCGCCGACACGGCCTGCAGCTGGTTGCCGATCGCGGCGATGGCCTTCTGCTGCTGGGTCACGTCGCTTAAAAGCGTATCCAATTGCGGCCCCGGGCCAAATTTGTCCGCGAGTGCGCCCGCCAAACCGTCGAGGACCTGGCCGCCCATTTCCTGATCTTGCCCGAACAAATATCCCATGGTGCCACCGATCGCGCCGTCGATCTGGCCTTCCGCATAGGTCGTGACCGACTGTTCGAGAGAGGAGCCGATACTGCTGATTGCGCCGTCGAGAAAGCCCACGGGGATAACTCCTATCGATGTGAGGGATTTGCCGCCACCTGAAAGAAAAGACTTGAGAAAAATCAACTTAAGGTAAAACATTGCAAGGTGCAACTGTTGGCTTAGGAGATACTCTCCTCGCGTACAGAATGAATACGCCGAGGCTGGCTATCATCGCGCCGGCCTATGCCGATGAATTCGCCAGGCGTATCGCCCACGCGCGCGTCGCGATGTTGGACGGCGCGGGGCCTATGCCGCATTTCGAGCAAGCGGGAAACGTGGCGAAGCTGGTCGGAGAATTTCTCAGCGCTTGAAGAACCCGGAAGGGCTTCTGACCCACCGGGACAAGTCACCCTGCAGCCGCGTTTTGCGCTAAGCCAGGAAATAATGCTTATCCGCAACCATCCGCCGACGAAAAGCGGCGGATGGGAGAGGCCGCATAGGAGGCAGCAATGTCCGTCACGTATTACGTCGCCCTGCCGTTCGTGAGGACGGAAGACGGTGTTGCGCCAGGCGAGGCGCAAGAGATGCCAAACGAAAGGGCCGCGATCCGGCGGGCCGAGTCCATGTCGCGGGATGCTGCGAATGCCGGCGCGCTCGCGTTCAAGCGGAGCGGTGATCCGAACATGGGAAATTTTGCCGAGGCCACGATCTTGAAATCGTTCGGCGAAGTGCCGAAGAACCTGGATGAGCTATGACGGCTTGATTCCAGTGCCGCCGCATCTCTGGCATCTCACGATTTTATCGCCCTTCTTGAGCGTGCCTTTTCCTTCGCAATTTTTGCAAGGTTTCTTCTTGTCTTCGGCGCTTCTTCGCACGATTCCCTCACGATCAATCGTGGCTCTATTCAATGTGAGCCAAACCGAATGCCAATGTAGCTAAGTGCCTGAATTATTGGTAGCGGAGGACGGATTTGAACCGCCGACACGCGGATT
>JBAUYI010000539.1:0-5831 GCA_049584715.1 Xanthobacteraceae bacterium | reverse complement strand
CAATACCGGCGACGCCACGCTGCACCTGTTCGCCGCCGTGGTGAAGAAGACGCTACGCGCCGGCGATGCCATCGGCCGCCTGGGCGGTGAGGAATTCATCGCGCTGTTGCCGACCACGTTGGGCGATGCCACGGCCGCCGCCAACCGCGTGCGCCGGGCCTTTGCCAGTGCGGCTGCCGCGGCCGGCAGCCACGCCGCGGCGACGGTGAGCGCAGGGGTCGCTTGCGGCTCGGCCTTCGCCGAGATCGATACGCTCATCGCCCGCGCCGATGCCGCGCTCTATCGCGCCAAGACCAACGGGCGCGACCGGGTCGAGGCCTCCGATGAAGCGGTGCCGGGCGCGCCGGAGCGGCGCGGCCAGGGCGCGGTGCAAAATCCGCAAGGCGCTATCCTGCAGCCTGTTCCGAACCTTTCGGTGCCGTTGGTCGGATCATTCCGGGCGGCGCGACAGGATGCACTGTGCCGTTCCTGAAATCGCACTGACGCCGCGTCACTGCGACAAAAGAAAGAGGGCGCCGCTCATCACGGCGCCCTTTAAGTTTGCATTGCGCATGCAATGCAGGGAGGATACGCGACGCTTACGACGAGTAGTACATTTCGAACTCGACCGGATGCGGGGTGTGCTCGAAGCGGATGATCTCGCTCATCTTCAGGTCGACATAACTGTCGATGAAGTCGTCATCGAACACGCCGCCGACCTTGAGGAAGCCGCGATCCTTGTTGAGCTCTTCCAGCGCCTGGCGGAGCGAGCCGCACACGGTCGGAATCTTCTTCAATTCCTTCGGCGGCAGATCGTAAAGATCCTTGTCGACGGCTTCGCCCGGATCGAGCTTATTCTTGATGCCGTCGAGGCCGGCCATCAGCATCGCCGCAAAGGCGAGATACGGATTGGCCAGCGGATCGGGGAAACGCACCTCGACGCGCTTGGCCTTCGGGTTGGTCGTATAAGGAATGCGGCACGACGCCGAGCGGTTGCGGGCGGAGTAGGCCAGCAGCACCGGCGCTTCAAAGCCCGGCACCAGCCGCTTGTACGAGTTGGTCGTCGGGTTGGTGAAGGCGTTGATCGCTTTGGCGTGCTTGATGATGCCGGCGATATAGGACAGGCAGGTCTCGGAGAGGTCTGCGTATTTGTTGCCGGCGAACACCGGCTTGCCGCCTTTCCAGATCGACTGGTGGCAGTGCATGCCGGAACCATTGTCGCCGTAGACCGGCTTCGGCATGAAGCACGCCGACTTGCCGTAAACCTGCGCCACCTGCTGGATGCAGTATTTATAGATCTGCAGCTGGTCGGCCATGCTCGTCAGCGGCGCGAACTTCATGCCGAGCTCGTGCTGGGCCGACGCCACTTCGTGGTGATGCTTCTCGACCTTCACGCCCATGCGCGCCATAGCGGCGAGCATTTCCGAACGCATGTCCTGCACCGAATCCTGCGGCGGCACCGGGAAGTAGCCCTTCTTGGTCCACACTCGGTGGCCGAGATTGCCGCCCTCATAGGCGGTGTCGGCATTGGTCGGGAATTCGATCGAGTCGAGCTTGAAGCCGGTATTGTACGGCGTCGCGCTGTACCGGACGTCGTCGAACACGAAGAATTCGGCCTCGGGGCCGAAAAAGATGGTGTCGCCGACGCCCATGGATTTGACCATGCCCTCGGCTTTCTTGGCGATGCCGCGCGGATCGCGATTGTACGGCTCGCCCGTAGTCGGCTCGAGCACGTCGCAGACCAGAACGATCGTGGTTTCGGCGAAGAACGGATCGATGCAGACCGAAGTCGGGTCCGGCATCAGGCACATGTCGGATTCGTTGATCGCCTTCCAGCCGGCGATCGAGGAGCCGTCGAACATCATGCCTTCGGCAAACGTTTCTTCCTCGATCTGGCTGATATCGAAAGTGACGTGCTGCCACTTGCCGCGCGGATCGGTGAAGCGGAAATCGGCGTATTTTACGTCGCTGTCCTTGATCATTTTCATGACATTCTTTGGCGTCGTCATGGCATGCGTACCCTTTCGTGGTGTTAGTGAATGCCCCTTGGCGCTGGTCGGATTTCAGCTTTCGGCGAACGAGAGTCGAAAACGGTCAAACCAGCAATTCAGATGGCGTCAAGTCCGGATTCCCCCGTCCTGATCCGGATGGCTTCTTCGATCGTTGAGACAAAGATTTTGCCGTCGCCAATGCGCCCGGTCTGGGCGGCGCGACGGATCGCCTCGATGGCTTTCTCGACCATGTCGTCGCCGAGCACGATCTCGATCTTCACCTTGGGGAGAAAATCGACGACGTATTCGGCACCCCGGTAAAGCTCGGTGTGGCCTTTCTGGCGCCCGAACCCCTTGGCTTCAGTCACGGTAATGCCTTGCAGACCGACTTCCTGCAGCGCCTCCTTCACTTCATCGAGCTTGAACGGCTTGATCACAGCCTCGATTTTTTTCATCGCGTTTTCGCCTCCCGGCCCCAGGGTGGGCGGAATCACCGATGGAACCGAGCCCTTGGTTAGCAGGTCCCGTGCCAAGGCTCGGTGCACCTGAAAAGAGCAATCCGATCAAGGTACTATTGCGTGATCGGGAACCGGCTGCGAAGTCACCGCAGGAGCCGTCGCCGTTAAACTGAGCAGATTGCCTATTATCTCGTCAATGGTGCAGAGCCTCCGACTGTGGGCAACGGCTGGCCGTATTCGCAGTGTGCTGCTTTGGCTATCCTCGACGCGGCATGTTTGAGCTTTTGACCAGTGCGGAAATGGCCGACGCCGACCGGCTGGCGATTGCCGGCGGTATTGCCGGCAGCGAGCTCATGGAGAGCGCTGGCCGTGCCGTCGCCGAGGCGGTGGCCGAGCGCCATCCCTCCGGCAGCAGGATCGTCGTTGTCGCAGGGCCGGGCAATAACGGCGGCGATGGTTTTGTTGCCGCGCGGCTGTTGGCCGAACGCGGCGCGCATGTCGAGGTCATGCTGCTGGGCGATATCGGCAGGCTCAAGGGCGATGCGGCGCAGGCCGCGAAAAAGTGGGCAGGGCCGCTCGCTGCCGCCGAGCCTGCCGCATTGGCCGGCGCCGAGGTCGTGATCGACGCGCTGTTCGGTGCGGGCCTCGACCGGCCGGTGGAAGGCACAGCGCGCGCGCTGATCGAAGCCATCAACGCAGGCAAGGCGCCCGTCTATGCGGTGGATTTGCCGAGCAGCATCAACGGCACGTCCGGCGCCGCCCTCGGCGTGGCGGTCAAAGCTGCGCACACGATCACGTTCTTCCGGAAAAAACCTGGGCACCTTTTGCTGCCGGGCAGGCTCCATTGCGGCACCGTTACGGTTGCCGATATCGGCATTCCCGCTGCCGTGCTGGAGAAGATCGCGCCCAAGACGTTCGAGAACGTTCCGGCGCTGTGGCGCCGGCATTTTCCGGTGCCAAAACACGAGGGGCACAAATACGATCGCGGCCACGCCGTGGTGGTATCGGGGCCGTTGTGGTCGACCGGCGCGGCGCGGCTTGCCGCCCGCGGTGCGTTGCGTGCGGGCGCCGGCCTCGTGACCATCGCCAGCCCGCGTGACGCGCTCGCCGTCAATGCCGCGGCAAGCCTCGCGGTGATGGTCCGGCCGGTCGATGGGGCGGCCGAACTGGCCAAATTCCTGTCGGACCGCCGTTTGAACGCCTTGGCGATCGGACCTGGTATCGGCGTCGGCGAAGCCACGTGCGCGCGCGTCCTTGCGGCACTTGAGGGCGAGCGCGCCGTGGTGCTCGATGCCGATGCGATCACAAGCTTTGCCGCCGATCCGCAGCGCCTTGCTGGGGCGCTCAAGGCACGGTCGGCACAGGCGACGATCTTGACACCGCATGAGGGGGAATTTTCACGTTATTTCGGCGCTTTAGACGATAAAATTAAACCTCTATCGAAACTTGAGCGGACGCGCTTGGCAGCAAAGCTCGTCGGCTCGGTTGTGGTGCTGAAGGGCGCCGATACCGTGGTCGCGGCCCCGGATGGGCGCGCCGCGATCGCCGCCAATGCGCCGGCCTATTTGGCGACCGCGGGCGCGGGCGACGTGCTGACCGGGATGGCGACCGGCCTGTTGGCGCAAGGCATGCCGGCTTTTGAGGCGGCAGCTGCTGCGGTCTGGCTCCACGGCGAAGCGGCTGCGGCATTCGGCCCGGGCCTGATCGCCGAGGATTTGCCCGAACAGCTGCCCCGATTGTACCGGGACCTATTTTGGTAGTGCCCGGTGCGCAGTGCATGATATAAGCCGCGCCACCGGGCCGCCCTATGCGTCGCGGGCGTGGCGGAATTGGTAGACGCGCGGGATTTAGGTTCCCGTGACGAAAGTCGTGGGGGTTCGAGCCCCTCCGCCCGCACCAGGCGGGCGGTTTTTCCAAAACTTGGCCGGGAATACGCCGATTTTGGTTCAAGATCTTGGGCTCTGAAGAGTAGTGCCAATGCAAGTGACTGAAACTGCCGCCGCGGGTCTCAAGCGCGAATTCCGCGTCGTCGTGCCGGCGACCGATCTCGAGGCCAAGGTCAACGCGCGGCTCGACGACCTCAAGGGCAAGGTGCAGCTGCGCGGTTTCCGTCCGGGCAAGGTGCCGGTCGCGCACCTCAAGCGCCTCTACGGCAAGTCCGCCATGGCCGAGGTCATCGAAGACGCGGTGCGCGAGGCCAACAGCAAGATCGTCACCGACAACGGCTACAAGCTCGCCACCGAGCCAAAGGTGGTGCCCGACGAGGGTACCGTCGAAGGCGTCATCGAAGGCAAAGCCGACCTCGCCTATAAGGTCGAGATCGAGATCCTGCCGCCGATCCCCCTCGCCGATTTCAAGACCATCAAGCTGGAGCGGCTTACCGCCGAGGTGACCGATCCCGAAATCGACGAGGCGCTGCAAAGGATCGCCGATGCCAACCGGCCGTTCGTCGCCAAGACCGAAGCGGCGGAAAAGGGCGATCGGGTCACGGTGTCGTTCCAGGGCACCCAGGACGGCAAGCCGTTCGAGGGCGGTTCCGCCGAAGGCGTGCCGATCGTGCTCGGCTCAAGCCAGTTCATTCCCGGCTTCGAGGACAACCTCACCGGCATCAAGGCCGGCGAAAGCCGGACCTTCGATATCAAGTTCCCGGACGCCTATGCGGCGCCGGAACTGGCCGGCAAGGACGCCACTTTCGCCGTGACGGCGAGCGCGGTGGAGGCGCCTGGCACAGTGACGATCGATGACGATTTCGCCAAGACACTCGGACTTGAATCGCTGGCCAAGCTTCGCGACGGCATCAAGGACCGCTTGGCGCGCGAACATGCCGGCGCGTCGCGGCAGAAGCTCAAGCGCGCCTTGCTCGACCAGCTCGACGCGCTGCACAAATTCGAGCCGCCGCCGAGCCTGCTCGAGCAGGAATTCAATACAGTCTGGGGCACCGTCGAAGGCGACCTCAAGGCGCAAGGCCGCACCTTTGCCGACGAGGACACCACCGAGGAGAAGGCGCGCGAGGAATATCGCGCCATCGCCGAGCGGCGCGTGCGGCTTGGCCTGGTCATTGCCGAGATCGGCGATAAGAACAATATCAAGGTGACCGACGAGCAGTTGACCGCGGCCGTGATGGAGCGGGCCCGGCAGATGCCCGGCCAGGAAC
Organism: Xanthobacteraceae bacterium; assembly: GCA_049584715.1. GTDB lineage: Bacteria > Pseudomonadota > Alphaproteobacteria > Rhizobiales > Xanthobacteraceae > BOG-931. Next base: position 249 of record JBAUYI010000539.1, on the reverse strand, counting down.
AGCAGGTCTGGGACTATTATCGCAACAATCCCGGCGCGCTGGCCGGCTTGCGGGCGCCGATCTTCGAGGAAAAGGTCGTCGATTTCCTGGTCGAGCTTGCGGAAATCACCGACAAACCGGTATCGCGGGAAGAGTTGTTCAAAGAGGACGAGGCCTAGGCTGGCCAAGTCTGAAGCTGACTAAGTCTGAAGCTGACTAAGTCTGAAGCTGACTAAGTCTGAAGCTGACTAAGTCTGAAGCTGACTAAGT
>JBAUYI010000538.1:0-2493 GCA_049584715.1 Xanthobacteraceae bacterium | reverse complement strand
CGGCAGCGGAATGGCGCGCGGCAACGGTTCCACGGCGGCCGGACGGGCGAGCGCAACGTCGCGCGGGGCGGCGACCGCGCGCACGATATTGGCTTCGACGACCACGTCGGTCGGTCCGCCGATCATCAGCAGATGCTCGACATTGTCGCGCCGGACCAGGATCAGGCGGCGGCGGGCATCGACGCTGGCGTAGTCAATGACGCCGAGCCGCGGCTGGCGGCCGCGCGTGCTGGCGCCGCCGAGCCGGCCGCTCGAGAAGCGGCGCAAGCCCCATGCGCCCACGCCGATCAAACCGAGCACGAGGAGGAATGCCAGGAAGAATTTCACGACGAACGGCATCTCCGTGCCGAACACACCATCCAAAAACATTCGCCGTTCTCCCCGTTTTGCGACGGCAGCCCACTGGCGGGCCAATGGTTAACAGCGCGGGTAACATTTGCCGCCGCGATTACTAAGAAACTCTTAATACCAATAGCCGATTTCGTCCCCGAAGCCGACTGGGCAAGCATTCTCATGGTAAACGGCGAATTAATGGCAAAACCGCCCGGAACCCGGCTTTAACCGGGCATTAACCATACGGCCGGCAAAGTCTGCCCAGTAAAATCAAAGTCTACCCCGTCAAACTAAGGACCGACGGCGATGCCGATCACCGATATTCCGATCCTGTCGATGCTGCGCGAGCGCATGGAATGGCATCAGGAGCGCCAGCGCGTATTGGCGGAAAACGTCGCCAATGCCGATACGCCGAACTACCACGCCAAGGACCTGGCGCCGCCGGATTTCTCGCACGAGATACAGGTCGCTTCGCTGGGGCTCGACCGCACCAACCCGCTCCATATCAACTCGCAAACCGGCGGCGGCTCCGCATTCGCCGACGACAGCAGCGGCCGCTACCAGATCCGCCCGCGCGGCAATTCGGTGACCCACGAAGACGAGATGTTGAAAGTGGCGTCGAACCAGATGGATTACGAGGCGGTGACCTCGCTCTATACGCGCAGCCTCGCCCTGATCAAGATTGCCATCGGTAAGGCGTAAACGGAGCGGGCGCATCATGGATTTTCTCAAATCGCTCGCCATCGCCGCGTCCGGCCTGCACGCCCAGATCGGCCGCATGGAGATCATCTCCGAGAACATCGCCAATGCCGACTCGACCTCGCAAACTAGGGGCGGCGATCCGTATCGGCGCAAGATCGTGACCTTTTCGTCGGAGCTCGACCGCTCGCTCGACGCCCACGTGGTCAAGCTCGGCCACGTGCAATCCGATCCTTCCGATTTCACCGTCAAGCACGAGCCCGGCAATCCGGGGGCCGACGCCAACGGCGACGTCAAATATCCGAACGTGAACGCGCTGGTCGAAATGACCGACTTGCGCGACGCGCAGCGCTCCTACGAGGCCAATCTGAATATCATCACGGCCACGCGCCGCATGCTCCAGCGCACCCTCGACATCCTCAAAGGTTAGCCATGCCGACACCGGTCGCCGCCGCCAATGCCTATGCCGCGCTCGCGCGCATGGCCGAACAGACCGCGAGCCTCGGCCGCGGTGCCGCTCCATCGGATTCGTCGGCGCCGAACTTCAGCGCGGTGTTGAAGGACGTGATCAACGCCGTGTCCGACGCGGCGCAAAAGTCCGACGCCCAGGCCCACGCCGTGGCGACCGGCAAATCCAACATGGTCGACGTCGTCACCGCCGTCGCCGAGACCGAAACCGCGGTGCAGACGCTGGTCTCGGTGCGCGACAAGGTGATCGCGGCCTATGAGGATATTTTGAAGATGCCGATTTAGTTCTTCACCTCTCTCCGCAAGCGGGGGAGGGAGTCCGAGGCAGAGCGAGGAAAGTAAAGTAATGACCGGACCGGAAGTGATGGACGTGGCGCGCGACGCGATCGAGACACTGTTGCTCGTCGCATCGCCGCTGATGCTGGTGGGGCTGGTCGTCGGCGTCGCCATTTCGCTGTTGCAGGCGCTCACGCAAATCCAGGAAACCACGCTCGTCTTCGTGCCAAAAATCCTCGCGATCTTCATCGCGATGCTGGTCGCGCTGCCGTTCATGGCCGACGCTTTGCACAACAATTTCCTGAGGCTTACCGCACACATCACCAACGGCTAAGTGGATTTCAGCCGTGCACCTCGACGTGTCCTTCCTTCCGGCGATCGGGGCGGCCTTCCTTCTGATCTTCGCCCGCACCGGAACCATGGTGATGCTGCTGCCCGGCCTTGGCGAGCAGAACATTTCGCCGCGGCTCAAGCTCACCATCGCGCTCGTGCTTGCCGCGGTCCTGTTGCCGCTGCATCGCCCGGCCTATCACATCGACACCAGCGCGCTCGGTCCTACGATCGTGCTGCTGGTCGAGGAAATCATGATCGGCGCCGTGCTCGGGCTGACGGCGCGGCTGACGATTTCCGCGCTTGAGGTCGCCGGCTCGGTGATCGCCCAGCAACTGGGCTTGGGCTTCGTCACCACCATCGATCCGACCCAGGGCGAGCAGGGCG
>JBAUYI010000537.1:0-3537 GCA_049584715.1 Xanthobacteraceae bacterium | reverse complement strand
CTGGTCGACTGGATTCGCGCCAATCCCGGCAAGGAAAGCTACGCCTCGCCGGGCACCGGCACGCCGCCGCAGCTCACCGGCGCGCTGTTCGTGCATGCGCTCAACCTCGACCTCGTCCATGTGCCGTTCAACGGCGGCGGCTCGGCGGTCGAAGCCACCGTCGGCAATCACACCCCGATCTCGTTCGGCGCCATGGCGCCGGCCGTGCCGCTGATCAAGAGCGGCGATCTGCGCGCGCTGGCCGTGACCGGCAAGGAGCGCTCGCCGACCCTGCCCGACGTCCCGACCATGGCAGAATCCGGCTTCCCCGAAGTCGAGGGCGCAACCTGGACCGCCATCGCAGTGCCGGCCGGCACGCCGAAGGAGATCGTCGCGCAGTTGCACGACATGATCGTCAAGAGCCTCGGCCAAGCCGATGTGAAAGACAAACTCGCGGCGATGGCTTATGCGCCGATCGGCAATTCACCGGAAGAATGCGCGGCGTTCTTCAAATCCGAGATGACGAAGTGGGGCAAGGTTATTCAGGACGCGGGGCTGAAGGCGGAGTGACGATTCTCCCCCGCTTGCGGGGAGACATAGGCGGCCTTCGGCCGCCGTTCTTTGAGTAAACGACGCCGATGCAAAGCATCGGCTATGCGAAGCGACGGCAGAGGGGGCAAGCCTTCGCCACCTGGGCAAGCCGTGATGCCGCGGGCCCCCTCCCTACCCTCCCCCGCAAGCGGGGGAGGAGTTGAGCGCCGCAAAATTCAAAATATCTTATTTCTTCTTCTTCAGCAGCGCGTCTCTTTGCTTGACCAGCGTTTCCAGCTCTTCGTTCTGCTGCGCAAGCCGATCCGCGTTGCGCTCCTCATCCTCGGCGCCCGAAAACGCCGCGGCCTGCTCGATCAGCTGCCGGATGTTGTCACGCACGATGGCGATGCGATCCTCGATTTCGGGGAGCGAAAGCGTACTACCGTTGCTCATCATGTTTTCCTTGGTCGATGACTATCGGGCGCAGTGCTGCTGCGCGAGAGTATAGCAGATCAGCTAAAGTGAACATGCCGCCGCCCACCGTCATTGCCGGACTTGTTCTATCTGGTATAAGTGGCACTCGGGCAGGCCGAACGACAGCACCTCACCGATGGAGGCAATCATGGCCGTGCAGAAAAAGCGCTCGATTTCCGTTCGGATTGGTTTCGGCGCGTTGCCGGTGCGCGACGGCGAAGCGACCGAGTTCGGACTGCAGGACAAGGCAGGCGTTGTTCACGCCGCCAAACGAGCCTCCAAAACGCGGTCGGTCTTTGCTTGCGAACTGACCGTTGGCTCCGACACCGGTACGCCGACGTTGGGCGGGTCATTCGCACAGGGCCCTCCATCGGGCCGTTTTTTATATCTGAGCTGGCGGCGCATCGGCGGCACGGGATGGATCGAAAGAGTCAAGATTCCCCTGTCGATGTCGGCCAATCAAATCCGCACCGCGCTGCGTACCGGCCAGACACTCGAAACCGACGTCACCGGGCGCCGGCCACATGCCAGCGAAGCGGTAACGTGGCGGCTTACTGCGCCGGCTTGAATTACGCTTTGCTCCGTTCGCGGATGGTGGATAGCGAAGCGGATTTGCCGCATTCGCGCCTCGCCATTGATCAGGCTCCGACGCGGATCGCGTTGTGAGAGCGCGATTGCTTTCCGCCCCCGCGATAGCGGGGGAGGGGGACCACTGGAGCTCGCGAAGCGAGCGAACCGTGGTGGAGGGCGCAGGACTCTAAGCTTCATTGTCGTTGCAGAAGATTCTCTTCGCAGGAAGAAGCGAGCGAACATGGTTGAACGTCACGAAGACTCTTGCGTCGCGTTGAGTCCTGCGCCCCCTCCACCACCCCCTGCGGGGTGGTCCCCCTCCCCGTTATCGCGGTGGCGGATGAAGCACGCCCGCTTCGCGAGGGCGGATGAAGATTTGACAACGTCCTTGGCGGCAGCGAAGAACGGCGCAACGTGAACCGGGAAAACCCATGACGGTAGAACGAAAACCCGTTGCCTTCGGCGATCTGCGCGGCTGGATGCAGGCGCTCGCTAGCGCCGGCGAATTGCACACGATCAATGCCGAGGTCGATTGGAATATCGAGCTTGGCACCGTCGCCCGTTTGGCCCAAGGGCCCGGCACCGGGCCGGCGCTGCTGTTCAACAAGATCCGCGACTATGGCGAGAACGCCCGCTGCCGGCAGGTGTTTGCCGGCGCGCTGTCGAGCTATCGGCGCATCGCCATGATGCTGGGGCTGCCGCCCGACACCCACCCGCGCGAACTGGTCAAGCTCGGCCGCACCGTCCTTACCGGCGCGATCCCGCCGAAAATCGTCAAGACCGGGCCGGTCAAGGAGAACATCGTCAAAGGCGACGATGTGGACTTGAACGATTTTCCGGCGCCGCAATGGAACCGTGCCGACGGCGGCCGCTACATTCTCACTTACGGCGGCGTCGTCACCAAGGACCCGAATACCAATGTGATGAATGTCGGCGTCTATCGCGGCATGGTGGCGGGCAAGAACATGATCCCGATGCTGACCTGGCGGGCGCAGCATATCGGCCATCACGCCACCGCCTGGCAGCAGCTCGGCCACACCGAAATGCCGGTCGCGGTCGCCATCGGCTGGGAGCCGTCGCTCGATTTCGTCGGCGGCGCGCCGGTGCCGAAAAACCTGTGCGAATACGACGTGGTCGGCGCCATCCGCGGCGCGCCGGTGGAATTGGTCAAGTGCGAGACCGTCGATCTTTACGTGCCGGCCAGCGCCGAGATCGTCATCGAAGGTTTCATGAGTTTCGATCCGGCGACCTTTTTGCCGGAAGGGCCTTATGCCGAGTTCACCGGCTACATCGCCGGCGACCGCTCGCCGAAATCGGCGATCCGCGTCACCTGCATCACCCACCGCAAAAATCCGATCCTGCGCGGCACCATCGAAGGCACCATGCCGGGCAGCTATTCGGAGAACAGCGTCACCTCCTCGGTGATGCGCGCGGCGACGGCGTGGAACGTGCTGGATCGCGCCGGCGTGCCGGGCATCACCGACGTGTGGTGCCCGCCGGTGCAGGCCGGTGTGAATGTGCTCGTGCAGGTCAAGCAAAACTATCGCGGCGTCGCCAAGCAGGTGGCCAACGCGCTGTGGGGCTCGTCGGCGGCGCATGTCCGCTACAAGCACGTCACCGTGGTCGACGACGACATCGACATCCACGATTATGCCGCGGTCGATTGGGCGATCGCGTTCCGCGTCAATGCCGGCGAGGACGACATCGTCGTCATGCCCTCGACCTTCGGCGCCGGGCTCGATCCGTCGGTGCGCAAGCGCGACCGCAACGTCGCGCAATTCGGCACCGGCAAGTGGAACCGCATGCTGATCGACGCCACCATCAACCTCGATTACGACCCCGACCCCGATCTCGGCGGCGCGCGCTTCCCGCCGACGGTGCGGCCGGAGCAGAAGGATATCGACGCGGTGATGAAGCGGTGGGGGGAGCTGGGGTTGGATAGGAAGAAGTGAAGTCGCTGCGATCGCCGACGCTCATGCGAAC
>JBAUYI010000536.1:0-10998 GCA_049584715.1 Xanthobacteraceae bacterium | reverse complement strand
GTCAAGGACGGCGCGAAGCGCCGCCGCCTCCGGCGGTCTACGATCCTTGACAAGATCATCAATGCGAACAGAGTGCTGTCCATGCGATCAAGGCCGCTTTCTCGGCCTTCCAGACAAACCCCACGCTACGCATCAAGCCGGTCGTCCGCCGCGTCGATCAGGTCTATGCTGATCCCATGCTGAGCGCCGAGGAGCTTGAACGCTACGCGCGCCACATCGTGCTGCGCGAGGTGGGTGGGCCGGGACAGGCCGCGCTCGGCCGCGCCCGCGTCCTGGTGATCGGCGCCGGTGGGCTTGGCGCGCCGGCGCTGATGTATCTCGCCGCCGCCGGCGTCGGCACGCTGGGCGTGATCGACGACGATGTGGTTTCGCTGTCGAACCTGCAGCGGCAGATCATCCATGCCACGCCCGATGTCGGCCGGCCCAAGGTCGACACCGCCAAGGAGGAGATCCAGCGGCTCAATCCCCACGTCGCCGTGGAGCCGCACGGTGTCCGCCTGACCGCGCAGAACGCCCTGGCGCTGATCGGACGTTATGACATCGTCGCCGACGGCTCCGACAATTTCGCCACCCGCTATCTGGTCGCCGATGCCTGCTATTTTGCCAAGAAGCCCCTGGTCACGGCGGCGCTCGGCACCTTCGACGGCACCTTGACCACGATCCGTGCTCACGAGCGCGGCGGCGACGGCAAGCCGAACCCGACCTATCGCTGCCTGTTTCCGGAGCCGCCGCCGCCCGGCACTGTTCCGGCCTGCGCCGAGGCCGGCGTACTCGGCGCGCTGGCCGGCGTTGTCGGTTCGATGATGGCGCTGGAAGTTATTCGCGAGATCGTCGGCTTCGGCGAGGGCTTGGTCGGCCGCCTGGTGATGCTCGACGCCCGCGCCATGCGCTTCGAGACGCTGCGCTATTCGTGGGATCCGGCCAATCCGCTCACGGGCGAAGCGCCGACGATCCACGATCTTTCAGCGCATATTTGAGGAAGCGTCTTTTACTTCGTCCAGATCGCCTGAATGGTCGAGCCCTTCATGACCGACCATTTGTTGGTGCCGGCATTCACAAGGGTGAAACAATTGGCCATGGTGGCGCCGCCCCAGGTGGTGCAGAAGCCGTCCTTCGACAGCTTCCAGGTGCCTTCGCCCTTGTTGCCCCCGCCAATCGGCTCGCGCTTCATCTTGCCGTCCGCGTTGAATGTCATCTTGTATTTGACGTTCGACAGCGTCGACGCCGTGAACGGCTGACCGTTGAAGAACGTGGTCTGGATTTCGCTCGGCGGCAGCCTTGCCGGCTGCGCGGCGGCAACGGTCGTCGTCAGCAGGACGGCGAAAGCCGCAATTGTGACGCCTCGTCGAAAATTCGCGTGCATCGTAAGCCCCCAAGATTCCGATTCACGACCACCATGATAACGACATGCCGGCGCCGCGTCCGCTGAAAAATCTCACCGGCTCTGGCCGTGATAGACGCTGTTCGGCCGCATGTCGGTGGCGGAAGCCACGCGGTTCGTCATGTTGAAGAAGCCGGCGACGGCGGCGATATCCCAGATATCGCGGTCGCTGAAGCCCGCGTGGCGTAGCGCGGCGCGGTCTTCCTCCTCGACCAACCACGACTCGGCGGTGAGTTTTACGGCGAAGTCGAGCATGGCGCGCTCGCGCTTGGACAAGCGCGCCGCGCGAAAATTCATCGCCATCAATTCGCCCAGCACCGGATCGCCGGACAGCTGGCGAACCGCGGCGCCATGGGCGACCAGGCAGTAATAGCAGCGGTTGTGCGATGAGACCGCGACGGCGATCATCTCGCGCTCGAGCTTGCTCAGGCCCGACGGCGCCAGCATGAGATCGTTGTACATGCCGACGAAGGCCGTGAGCTTCGCCATGTCGAAACCATAGGCCTTGAGCACATTGGGCACGAAGCCGAGCTTTTCCTCGCATTTGGCGAAATAGGCCGCCATGTCCGGCGACAGGGTTGCCGGATCGAGCGTCAGCGCCGTGATCTTGGTGTCGTCGCCAGTCGCTGCGCTGGGGCGCGGTTTCGCCTTGGCTTTGGCCCGGTCGGTTTTGCTGCTCTGCTTGGCCATCTTCGTCCCCTGTGAAATGCCCTTGCCGCACGCCATCTTTACAACGGTGGCGATGGCGGATGCGCATAGTGTACGAGTATTATCGGAGCCGACCGCGCTGACCAGCCGCGACGGGAGCATGAACGTCCAGGATTTTCCCCTTAACGCCGACGACGGTACCGGGCAGGCGCTCATCGGCGCGGCGGCCGCGGCGCTGGCGCAGCGCAGGCACGACATCCCCGGCACGTTCTTGGCCGAACTGCTCGGCTCTGCGGTGCCCGACGATTTGCAGCGCTATGGGCCGGACGAGCTTGCCGCCATCGCCGAGCGGTCGTGGGCGCTCCTCGCCGCGCGCAAGGCCGGCGTGCCCAAGCTGAGCTTCGAGCCGGCACCGGTGACGCGCACCGTGGCGGTGCTCGACATCATCAACGACGACATGCCGTTTCTGCTCGATTCGGTCGTCAGCGAGCTCAATCAGCATGGAGTCGACATCCGCCTTTTGGTCCATCCGGTGTTCGCGGTGGAGCGTGACGCGGCGGGAACGCTGACGGCCTTCAAGGGCGCCGCGAAAGACGGCGGCCGGCACGAAAGCTTCATCCACATTCACATCGAAGGCGTCGCGGAGGCGGCGCGGCGCGCCGAGATCGTGCGCGCGCTGGAAGACATCCTCGCTCAAGTCCGCGTCGCCGTGCAGGATTGGCGGCCTATGCTGGAATGGCTGCGCGCGGTCATCGCCGAGTTGCGCGCCAATCCGCCGCCGCTCGACGCCGGCGAAATTGCCGAAGCCGTGCAGTTCCTGGAATGGCTGGCGGCGGACAATTTCACGCTGCTGGGCGCCCGCGATTACGCCTTCACCGGCGATACCGATGTGCTCGAACCGATGTTCGAGACCGGGCTAGGGCTGTTGCGCTCGCGCGATGTACGGCCGTTGCAGCGCTGGAACCAGCCGCTCGTCATCACGCCGGACATTCGCGCGCTCATGGAGGAGCCCCGGCTTCTCGTCATCACCAAGTCGACCTTGCGCTCGCCGGTGCATCGCCGCGTCGACATGGACTATATCGGCGTCAAACGGTTCGACCGGCAGGGCAAGCTCTTCGGTGAATTCCGCCTCTGCGGGTTGTTCACCTCGACCGCCTATACGCGGTCGGTGCGCGCCATTCCCTATTTGCGGCGCAAGGCCGACGACGTCATCCGCCGCGCCGGCTTCGAGCCCGCGAGTCATTCCGGCAAGGCGCTGGTCAACGTGCTGGAGACCTATCCGCGCGACGAATTGTTCCAGGTCGACGAAGAGCTGCTCTATCAGTTTGCGCTGGCCATCCTTCAGCTCGGCGAGCGTCCGCGCGTGCGGGTGTTGCCGCGGCGCGATCGCTTCGACCGTTTTGTCTCGGTCCTCGTCTACGTTCCGCGCGAACGCTACGACAGCGCGATCAGGGCGCTGATCGGCGATTATCTCTCAACCGCGTTCAACGGCCAGGTGCGCGCCTTCTATCCGTTCTTTACGGAAGGCCCGCTGGTGCGCGTGCACTTCATCATCGGCCGCGCCGAGGGTAAAGCGCCGAATCCCGATCGCGCCACGCTGGACCGCGCAGTCGAGGCCATCGTGCGCAGCTGGATCGATGGTTTGAATGAGGCGCTCGATGCTGCCTACGATCCGGGCAAGGCGCGCGCGCTGGCGGTGCGCTACCGCGATGCATTTCCGATCGATTATCGCGAGGTCTATTTGCCGGCGATGGCCGTTGGCGACATGCGTGTCGTCGAGTTGCTCACGCCGGAACGGCCGCTCGGTGTCGACTTCTATCGCCAGGGCGGCGCCGGATTGTCGCGCGCGGGGCTGAAGGTGTTCAGCCAAAGCCGGCCGATTTCGCTGTCCGAGCGCGTGCCGGTGCTGGAAGACATGGGTTTTCGTGTCGTCGACGAGCGCACTTACCACATCAAGCCTGAGGGCGCGGCGGAAGTCTGGTTCCACGACATGGAGATCGAGAGCGCGTCGGGGGAGCCGATCGACCTGTCCGCGCTCGAGCAGCGCCTCGAAGCCTGTTTCCTCGTCGTCATGGGCAAACGCGCCGAGAGCGACGGCTATAACGCGCTGGTGCTCTTGACCGGGCTCGGCTGGCGCGACGTCGCGCTCGTTCGCACCCTCTCGCGCTTCCTGCGCCAGATCCGCGTGCCCTATTCGCAAGATTACATGTGGGCGACGCTGCGCAAGCATTGCGCCATCGCCGCGCAGATCGTGACCTTGTTCCACACCCGGTTCGATCCGCATCTGCCGGCGTCGAACGACGAACGCGCGGCGCACGAGGCCGAGATCGCCTCGGCAATCGAAGCCGCATTGCAGGCGGTCGAAAGCTTGGACGAGGACCGCATCCTGCGCCACTTCGTCAATGCGGTGCAGGCGGCGATCCGCACCAACTTTTATCAGCTCGATCGCGACGGCCAGCCCAAGGACGTCATCGCGATCAAATTTGCCAGCCGCAAGGTCGATGCTATGCCGCTGCCGCGGCCGCTCTACGAGATTTTCGTCTATTCGCCCCGCGTCGAGGCCGCGCATCTGCGCTTCGGCAAGGTGGCGCGCGGCGGCATTCGCTGGTCCGACCGGCCGCAGGATTTCCGCACCGAAATTCTGGGCCTGGTGAAGGCGCAGAACGTCAAGAACGCCGTCATCGTGCCGGTCGGCGCTAAGGGCGGTTTCGTGCCCAAATATCTGCCGGCCGGCGGCACCCGCGAAGCCATCCAGGCGGAAGGCATCGCCACCTACAAGATCTTCATGTCGACGCTGCTCGATATCACCGACAATATCGGCACAGCCGGCGTCGTGCCGCCGCTCGACGTGGTGCGCAAAGAGGGCGACGATCCCTATCTGGTCGTCGCCGCCGACAAAGGCACGGCGACGTTCTCCGACATCGCCAACGACATCGCCATTGCCCATAACTTTTGGTTGGGCGACGCCTTTGCCTCCGGCGGCTCCGCCGGGTTCGACCACAAGAAGATCGGCATCACCGCGCGCGGCGCCTGGGAATCGGTCAAGCGACATTTTCGCGAAATGGATATCGACCTCGCCACGACGCCGTTCACGGTGGTCGGCATCGGCGACATGTCGGGCGACGTGTTCGGCAACGGCCTGTTGCGTGAGACGACGACCAAGCTCGTCGCCGCGTTCGATCACCGCGACATTTTTATCGATCCCGATCCCGATGCGGAGCGCACTTTTGCGGAACGAAAGCGCCTGTTCGACCTGCCGCGTTCGAGCTGGCAGGATTTCGACAAGACGTTGATCTCCAAGGGCGGCGGCGTCTATCCGCGCTCGGCCAAGGAGATCAGGTTGTCGGTCGAGGCGCAAAAACTGCTCGGCGTCGGCGAACGGCTGACGCCGCAGGATCTCATTCGCGCTATCCTCAAAGCGCAGGTCGATCTGATCTTCTTCGGCGGCATTGGCACCTATATCCGCGCCACGGACGAAAGCGACGAGGCGGTCGGCGACCGCGCCAACGATGCCGTTCGCGTCTTTGGCAAAGATCTGCGCTGCAAGGTGATCGGCGAGGGCGCCAATCTCGGCATGACCCAGCGCGGCCGCATCGAGGCGGCGCTGCGCGGCATTCGGCTCAACACCGACGCCATCGACAATTCGGCTGGCGTCAACACCTCGGACATGGAGGTCAATCTCAAGATCGCGCTGAGCATTCCGCTGCGCGACGGCCGGCTCACCATGGACGGGCGCAACGCGCTGCTTGCCGAAATGACCGACGACGTTGCCGCGCTGGTGCTGCGCAACAACTATCTGCAGCCGCTGGCGCTGTCGCTCGCCGAGCGGCGCGGCATGGAGGCTTTCGGCTTCCAGCAGCGCCTGATCCAGACGCTGGAAAAGCGCGGCCACTTGGACCGCGCGGTCGAATTTTTGCCCGACGACGCGCAGCTTGCCGAGCGGCGCCGCCGCGCGGAACCGTTCACCCGGCCGGAACTGGCGGTGCTGCTCGCCTACGCCAAGCTCACGCTCGACGAGGACCTGTTGGAATCCACGGTGCCCGACGATCCTTATCTCGCCCGCGAGCTCGGCCGCTATTTTCCGAAAGCCATCGCCGAGCGCTTTCCCGACGCGCTCGAACATCATCGCCTGCGCCGCGAGATCATCGCCACCCAGCTCGGCAACTCGATGATCAACCGCGGCGGCCCGTCGCTCATGGTGCGCATTGCCGACCAGACCGGCGCGGCACCGGCCGCCATCGCCGCGGCCTTCGCCGCCGTGCGCGACAGTTTTGGCATGACCGCGCTCAACACGGCGATCGATGGGCTCGACAATCGCATTTCCGGAAAACTGCAGCTCGAGCTTTACGCGGCGGTGCAAGACCTCTTGCTCGACCGCATCATCTGGTTCCTGCGCAATGTCGATCTGTCCAAAGGCCTGGCCGAGGTCGTGGCGCATTACCGTGACGGCATCGCCGCCGTCGAGACCGCGCTCGACAGCGCGCTGTCCGAGGACAGCTTGAGCGCGCGCACCGCGCGCAAAGCCAAGCTCGTCGAGGCTGGCGTGCCGGCGGAACTTGCCGGGCGTCTGGCCAATCTGCCATCGCTCACCGCCGCGCCCGACATCGTCCTGGTCGCCGACCACACCGGCAAGGCGATCGGCGAGGTGGCCGCGACCTATTTCGCCGCCGGCGCGTTCTTCCGGCTCGACCGCATCACCAGCGCCGCAAGCACTATTCCGATTGCGGATTATTTCGACCGGCTGGCGCTCGACCGGGCGCGGGATTCGATCGGGGAAGCCGAGCGCCGGCTTGCCGCAGCCATGGTCGGCAACGGCGCGGCCGGTGCTGCCGCCGTGGCGGCTTGGGTTGCGCCGCGCCGCGACGAGGTCGAGCGCATTCGGCTGGCGATCCACGAGATCGCCAATTCCGGGCTGACGCTGTCGAAACTTGCGGTGGCCGCAAGCCTGCTTTCGGATTTGGTCAAGAATTGAAGGCCGGCAACGACTTACCCACAGGCGCCAAATTTCCCTTAAGCGCCAACTGGTCCTGCCATAAAAAAGAACCCCAAGCAGAGTACGCGCTTGGGGTTCTAGGTGTTGCCTCAATACTTAGGCTTATGGGGCCAGACGGCAGGGTGTCGGGGGGGATGGGGGAGCCGCCCGGTTGGCCTAATGATCAACAAATAGGAGCGGGGCTTACGGATGCAATCGGGATCACGGTTTAGTGTATTCCGCTGCGTCAAAACGCGCCGCTTGCAAACAACGAGCCCATCGCCACGCGAATTTTGCCGCAACGCAATGCAACTGAGTTCTACCTTGCATACGTGACACGCAGATGTCGCAAACCCGGCGCGATTTTACTCAATTGCAAAGGCGCCAAAGAATTTCATTTCTCGATTGGAACCAACCGACCTTGCAGCGCTTGTCGATCTTGGGCCACGATTGGGTGACCACGATTGGGTGAGATGTGCACGGGGCGCTCATACGCTTGAAAATGCGGATATCGTCGGCCCAAGCGGCATGGCAATGATTGCGGTTGTTATGGACTGTTGCGAGATCACGGCATGAACGCGATCCAGTCGCTGCAGCCGTTTTACACGGTGGCCGGCTTCGCCGTCGGCATGCTGGTCGGCTTGACCGGCGTCGGCGGCGGCTCGTTGATGACGCCGATCCTGATCGTGCTGTTCGGGGTTCATCCGGCGACCGCGGTCGGCACCGACCTGCTCTACGCCGCGGCGACCAAGACCGCCGGCAGCCTGGTCCATGGTTACAATCGGACCGTCGATTGGCGCGTGGTGCGGCGCCTAGCCACCGGCAGCGTGCCGCTGACGGTCCTGACCATCTGGGCGCTGAGTTATATCAACATCAATGGCGCGGCGGCACGCGAGCTCATTGCCGGCGTGCTGACCCTTGCACTGTTCGCCACCGCGCTGATGTTGGTGTTTCGCGACCGGATTGTGACCCGCTACGCGGCGCGGGTCGGCGCGCTACCGCCGCAGCGGATCGCGACGCTGACCATCCTTGTCGGCGCCGTGCTCGGCGTGCTGGTGTCGATCTCGTCGGTCGGCGCCGGCGCCATCGGCGTCACCGCCCTGATCCTGCTTTATCCGCAACTGCCCACCGCGCGGATCGTCGGTTCCGACATCGCCCACGCAGTGCCGCTGACGCTTGTCGCCGGCATCGGCCATTGGTGGCTCGGCTCGATCAATCTCGATCTGTTGATTCCGCTGCTGCTCGGATCGGTGCCGGGCATCGTGATCGGCAGCTATACCGCCGTGCACGTGCCGGAGAAGGCGCTGCGACTCTTGCTGGCGGCCACATTGGTCCTGGTGGCGACCAAGCTCTCGTTCGACGTGCACGGATCGATCACGCCGGTAGTGACGGCGACGACCAACCGCGCGCACTAGGATGGGGTGGCTGAGATGCGGATCGATAGCGTCGAGATCTTTTCCGATCTGACAAATGCAGCGGTGATGCGGCACCCAGGACGAGCCTTTCCGGGCGTTCTGATGCAGGGCGACACTCTTTATGCTCTGTGTCAGCGGGCCGATCTCGCTTGCAACGAAGTAAGTCGAGGGTCGCCGGGCTACGGTGAAGTCAACGATCTTCGCAACGCATTGTGGTCATACCTGAATCATTACAAGGCTACGCTCACCGAGCATGGGATGAGACTTCCGTTTTCTGAGCAGCACTCGTAAATTAAGCTGTGCGGACTGACAAACCGTAGCGATGCAGATCGGCGCCATGGGCATCGAGCCAAGCCTTGGCGCGGCCGTGATCCGGGCAAAGCCGCTGCACCAGCCGCCAGAACCGCGGCGAATGGTTCATCTCCAAGAGGTGCGCCACTTCGTGCGCGGCGAGGTAATCGAGCACATGGCTCGGCGCCAGGATGAGCCGCCAGGAGAACGACAGCATGCCGGTGGTCGAGCACGAGCCCCAGCGGCTCGATTGATCGCGCACGGTGATCCGCTTGATGGCGACGCCCAGGGCCGCGGCAAATTTCAAGCTCGCGGTTTCAAGTTCCCGCCTGGCCTCGCGGCGCAGGTAATCGCCGACGCGCCGGTCGAGATGCGGGGCGTTGCCGGCGACGCACAACAGCCGCTCGCCGTTATCGGCCACTTCAGCCCAGACGGTGCCGCGCATGCCGCGTCGGTGTGCGATGCGGTGAGGTATGCCGCGCAACGGTACCACGACGCCGTCGGCGAACGGCGCCGCCTCCGGCAGCCGCCCGAGCCGCACCGCGATCCAGCCCCCGTGCTTTTGCGCAAACTCGGCCGCTTCCTTCAACGTGCCGCGCGGCGGGATGGTGAGGATGACTTCGCGCGTGGTCGCCTGGATGCGCAACGTGTAACGCCGCGCCTGCCGGTGCCGGCGCAGCTGCACCAGATAAACCGATCGGTCGAAGACGATCTCGATCGTCCGCGGCTCACTTGGGCGACGATAAAGCAGCGCACGCAGCGGCATGGCGAAGCATCCAAGCACAAACCGACGGCAATACTGCCACGATTCGGTGCGTAGCGCGAAGGCCGCAGCCGGCGCGGCGATCAAGCCTGCTGCAACGCCGCGCCGTTATGCGCGCGCCGCTTGGCGGCGCCGTTGCGGGCGCTGTTCGCCATGTGGCCCACCGACAGGATGAAATCGGCGATGCGCGGCGCGATCTCGGCGCGGAAGCGTGAGCCGTTGAACACGCCGTAATGCCCGACGGCCGGCTGCAAGTAGTGCGCCTTGCGATCGGGTGGGATGTTGACGCACAGCCGATGCGCCGCCTCGGTCTGGCCGACGCCGGAAATATCGTCGTGCTCGCCCTCGATGGTGAGCAGCGCGACGCGCTTGATCTTGGTGAGATCGACTGGCCGGCCGCGATGGGTCATCTCGCCCTTGGGCAAAGCGTGGCGGACGAACACGGTCTCGACGGTTTGCAGATAATATTCGGCGGCGAGATCCATCACGGCGAGATATTCGTCGTAGAATTCCTTGTGCTTGCCGGCGGAATCGCCGTCGCCCTTGACCAGATTGAGGAACAATTGCTTGTGCGCCTCGATGTGGCGCTCGAGATTCATGCTGACGAAGCCGTTGAGCTGCAGGAAGCCCGGATAGACATCGCGCATAAAACCCGGATTGGGAAACGGCACCTTGGTGATGACGTGGCTGTGGAACCATTCGGTGCCGCGCTGTTCGGCGAGCGTGTTCACCGCGGTCGGGTTGACCCGCGTATCGATCGGCCCGCCCATCAAGGTCATGGACACCGGCACATAGGGATCGTCGTCGGCTTCCATCAGCGCGACGGCGGCCATCACCGGCACTGCCGGCTGGCACACTGCGATGACGTGGGTGTCGCCGTGTAGCGCGTGCAGGATCGAGATCACGTAGTCGATATAATCGTCGAGGTCGAAACGGCCTTCTGCCAGCGGCACCATGCGGGCATCGACCCAGTCGGTGACGTAGACGTCGTGATTGGGCAGGAACGCTTCCACGGTGCCGCGCAACAGCGTGGCGAAGTGGCCCGACATCGGCGCGACGATCAGGAGCCGCGGCTGCGGCCGGCGCGGCGGGTGCTGGAACACGCGCTCGAAATGAACGAGCTTGCAGAACGGCCGTTCCCACACCGTCGAGACCTGCACCGGCACACGCTCGCCGCCGACGAGTGTCGAGGTGATGCGCCATTCCGGCCGGCCGTAGCGGCGCGTCGAGCGCTCGAACAATTCGGCCGCCGCGGCGACGGTTTTGCCGAAGGTGGTGAAGGACAGCGGATTGACCGGGTTCTTGTAGAACAGCCGCGTGGCGTCGGCCCAGGCCCGCGCCGGATTGAGCGCTGCATGGCTCATCTCGTAGAACCAATACATCGGCGCGGCGGACAGCAAAGCACTGCTGTCGCCTGGCACGGCAGGCGCGCCGCCAAACTCCCCGATCGCCATTGATGACCCTAACCCGGCTTGCTGCAGTGCAGCATTGTGACGATGGTATGTCATGTCGTCAATATAAACGCAAT
>JBAUYI010000535.1:0-22695 GCA_049584715.1 Xanthobacteraceae bacterium | reverse complement strand
CCTTATAACATTCCGGCTTTGCTTTAACGTCGCCCGCGAGGGCGACAAGCCGGGAAAATCGTGAAAATCTTAAATCTTCGAAGCGCATATTGACGTGCCAACTATAGCTGGACCCTAATACTAGCAGTGCGTTTGCCACTGTCGTTGGGGGCTCTTTGTCGGGTGTTAGGCGATATGGGGTTAATTTCGAGGCGTTTAGTATTGGGTGGCGGGACAGCATTTATCTGCGCGCCAACGGTACTCCGAAAGGCCCGCGCCAACGATAACGTGCAAGTGTTGCAGACTGTTACCGCTTCGATCAAGGGGGCAGTCTTGCCGTCTAGCACAGGTCAAATTGTTCCCCGGGCACTGGCCGAAGAAGTGATCGCTACCAATCGAAAGCTGGCGCCGAGCTTTGGCTACCGGCTTGAGCATAATGGTTCGTTTACCGATCCTGCCAGCGGAATTACGATCCGGCAAGGCTATGTGCCCGCCACTCCCACCTACATCATACCAACGTTGCCGGCGACCGAAGCTACGCCGCCGCAGGCTGTAAAATCTCAATCATGGGATCAAGGTGCGTTGAAATTGTTTGTTTGGGGGCAGTCTCTGGCTGCGAACGCAGGATATGGTCGCTATACTGCGCGAAATGCTGACAAAACATTCGTCTACTCGAACGGCAGCTACTATCCTTGCGTCGATCCAATTGTTGGGGCCGAGGGCGGCGGCAGCGTGTGGTCGCGGCTTGCCGATTCCATATTGGGCCGTTCGATAAACAGTTCAACCGTTAGCCAGGTTGTCATTGGTTGTTGCGCAGAAGGCGGCACATCGATCAATGACTGGGCACCGAGTGGCCGCAAAGCTGAGACATTGTATCGGTGCTTATCAGATTACATAGCCAACGTCGGGCAGCCGACGCATCTGGCATATTCGCAGGGCGAGAGCGACGTAGGCGTCTTGAGCACCGAGCAGTGGGCTGATCAATGGCAGGCAATGCTCGCGAGTATCCGTAGGCTCGGCTGCACGTCGAAAATTTGGACGTCAATTGAGACTGTTTGCAATCTACGCACGGCCCATGATCCTTTTGACGAGAGCGTCATCAGGGAGACGCCAGATTCGTACGTCATGACGGAGATCGGCAGGCAAAATATTCGCGCCTCTCAAAGAATGGTGGGCAAGCTCGGCCCCGATACCCGGCCTGGACCGAATCTTGATTTGATCGACTGGCACTTACGCGCTTGCGGCGACGGCTGCCGCTTCGGGGACCGCGGCCTCGCGGCTGCCGCGCGAGCCTGGGCGACCGCGCTAGCGAACTAATACCCGGATTGAAATTGTGCTTGGTTCGCTAATTGGCAATGTATGTGATAGTGCCACGGATGATGCCACCTGACATATTGGCATTAGTCATTTGGTTTCCGTTTCCAAACAAAAATATGCTCGTTCCTCCGGGCTGCATAGCGGCGCGTCCGAGAACGCTTGAGATGCTTCCAACTTCCATCGAGATCGTGCCGCCAGAAACCCAATTGAACGTGCCACTAAAGGCGGTACATCCGGCGGGGATGCCGTTGATTTGTGCCGTGTGCGTATCTGAAGTCGTCGGCCATTGAATCATGAATGAGATAACGCAAATTTTCCCGTTTTTCACGTACCGTGTGTCCGCATTCGTGGCAAACGTAAGACCCGCACCACTACCATCAGCGGCGGTCCAGGACGTCGGCGCAGTGACGTCGCTGAGATCGGAAGTGGCTGGCTGCGATTGGTGCGGAACGCCCGACGTGTCGATCGACGCGACCCAGTTGTGGGCCAGCGTTGCAATGCTCTCGACACCGCCTAAGGTCGAGGCCGACGGATTTGGTAGGAAAGGATAGGGGCAATTGCTGCTGCCGGGGAGATATGTGTTTGGATTGCCATCGAAGCTCGACGACGTGTCCGCGATGCTACACTTCGGCCCGGTTACGACGCCGGCGCCAGTAAACGGCGTGCCGGTCAAGCCGTCTATAAAGCCACCCTGTGTAATATAAAATGCAGCCGAGACGGTTATATTTGACGGAATGCTTGAAGGCGCGGCCAAGCTGATGTGGCCGCCGCGTTGTGTTTGTAGAGCTGCCGTCGCTCCGGTGCCAAGCTGAATTGAATTGGTCGCGGCGGACCCGTCTTGTCCAATAAAATTGATTACGCAGCCATGATCCGCGCTGACACCGTTCGCCGTCGTTGGCCCAAGCGTAACACTGCGAAGATCGATGCCGCCATAGAAGTCACAATTGACGTCGGTCTGCGACCCGCCATCGACTTCCAGTGATTTCAACGACACAAAGCAGTAATCCTTAACGCTAACGCTTCCCGAAATCTTGACTGCATTGATGGAGGTATTATCGCCCGTAATCGGAAACGCCGCATTCCCTACCAATGGCCCCTGCGCGCAAAGAAATCCGGGGTTTAATCCGTGAGCAAGATTAATCGAGGGCTGCTTTCCATCCGCGTTGATATAATTGAAAAGATTTGCGAGCGCCTTCGTCGGCGTCAACAGCGGCGATGATGGAGACAAGCCGTCGTTTGCGTCATTGCCCGGCGAGCATGTTGACGCTCCGGTGTAACCGCAGACGGCGGACACCGCGATCACGTCACCATTGCCGACGCCGGGGGCAGCCGCATTGGCCGACATGACGACCGTCGTTCCTGTCGTCGACGAAATAGTCGTTCCAGGCGGGATGGCGGCCGGCGTTGTCACGTCGGCGATCGTCGCGCCGTTCGTAAATGACGCCGGCGTTGACGCAAGATTCAGCGTGTTGTTGCCGGCGGCGGTCGTGTTATTGGTCGTGCCGAAATTTCCATTCACATAGATCGTCGGGCTCGACGTGAGGCTCCAGCGCCCTGGATTATAAAACGTCTGCCACGCGCCATTGACGATCTTCACGCCGAGCGATTGCGTCGGAAAAAGGATCGGACTCAGATCGGCGGGAAATCCCGAGAGAATAGTGCCATTGCCACCTCGCGTGTTGCCGTTCTTCACCAGTACCGAGCAGTTCGACGGAAATCCGGTTACCGCTGGCAGGGTTAGTGTGATTTGGGGTGTCGAGCCGGTGCCAGCGAGGATCGTGCCCGTACAATGCTGGGGAGCGATCGTGGTGTTCGCGGTGGCCGGCCACGGCAGGTTGGCGTCGACGCCGTAGCCGAGGAACGTGGCGCCGGCGGCCAGGCAGGCGGTCACGATGACCGCGCCGGCCAATCCGAAGCGGCGCAACAGGCCGGACTGTTTGTTTGCTTGATTCGTCATCGCGTTGTCCATCCCATCATAATCCATAGCCGGAATTCACGCCATCGTTGAAGGGAATCAACTCGAATCGCGACCCCGTGGGCGGGGACTGGTGAGGCTGCCAAGCGCGGATTGCCGGATCAATTGGCCTGACCGCCGACGCTCGTTGTGCAGTTCGAATTGCCGGGAAAATAGCTATTCGGAGTGCCGGTGCCGCTGTTGACGAGGCCGAGCGTATCGGCTTCGCACCGCTTCCCCGTTACCGTGTTGCCATTAAGATTGATCGTCATGCCGGCGAAATTCGCCTGACCCTGGGTGTCGGCATACGCAAATGCCGCATAGGATGGGTTGATGCCCGGCAGCAAGTTTATATGACCGTTGCTCTCGGCAAGGAAGATGCTCTGGCCGATCATCTGAATAGCGTAGTTGCTCGCGCCGCTGGCGATGCCGATATCCCCGTCAAGAAGCACCCTTCCACCGCCAGTTCCCTGTATGAGCGACTGCTCCGAACCGCCGCCAAAAACATTCCCGGACTGGATTTGCACGACGCATCCGTCCGTCGCAACGAAAGCATTGGTGGTGGATTTAAAATACACGTTGAAAAAAGCCATGACCGTTCCAAAGTAACACGCGGCGGCGGGATTTCCGGCGACGCTGAACGCCGAGCCATTGGTGACGGTGCCCCCGCTCGTATACGAGCCCCCGAATGTCGTGCCTTGCAGCGTGAGATGCGTGGCGTCCGTGACCGCGACTTGCCACGTGCCATTGCAGCCGGTCGCGCCGCCGATGCCGTAGACCGAAACGATTTCGTTCGCTGCGTAAGTCGCCGTCGAGGGTATCGCAATCTCGCACCGCCCACCGTTGCCGGCCGCTCCCGTGACTGGAAGCGACGCGCCGACAACCTGCATCGCGAGGCCGCCTTGGGCGCCGGGAAGATTGTGATAGGATGCGTGGACTCCCTGCGTGTCCGTCGTCGCTGCGGCCATGTTGCAGATGGCCTTGGTTGCATTGATCGAGTCCCAATCCAATTGACCGGCGAAGACATTCAGGCATTCATTGACTGACTTGAATGCCGATGTCCCGGGCGCAAGGCCGTCTGTAGCACCCTTTGTATCGTTGCCCTTGGTAAAATCCGTGAAAAAATTCACGGCGTTCTGCATGTGCCATCGGCCCGGCCGTGCCAACACGGTCCACGCGCCGTTGACGATGCCGATCTTGCACGTCTGTCCAGGCCAGAGAATGGCTTGATTTGTGCAGCCAAAAACGTTGCTCGGCAGACCCGCAATACCCTTGCCGCGCAGCGTCGTGGTGTCGCCGTTGGTGATGTCGACGACGCAATTTTCCGGAAAGCCGGTGACTGCCGGCACAGTGATGGTGAAAAATCCGGTCGAACCGGTGCCCGCCTGGATCGTGCCCATGCAATATTTCGGCGCGATCGTCGTGTTGGCGGTGACCGTCCACGCTATGTTGCTGTCGACGCCGTAGCCGAAGACCGTGGCGCTCGCGGCCAGACAGGTGGTCACGATAACCGCGCCGGCCAATCCAAAGCGGCGCAACAGGCCGGCTTGCTTGTTTGCTTCGTTCGTCATCGCATTGTGCAGGCCATCATAATCCATAGCCCGAATTCACGCCATCGTTGAAGGGAATCAACTCGAACCGCGACCCCGTGGGCGGCGACAACGAGGTACCGCCGTCGAACGTGTCGGCGCCGGTCGGCACCAGCGTCACCGCCGCCGATCCGATCACCACCTTGAAGGTGATCGAGCCGACCCGCGACGATGCCGCAGGCACGGTGAGTGTCAGCGGCGAAGTGACATTAACGTTAAGGATGACGTCGTCCGCGGTGATCGGCAAGTCGGCCGAGCTGTGGATGGCGCGCTGCTTTTCGGCGCGCCGCGCCAGCGCGAAACCGCCCGGCGTCGTGCCGTCGTGCACCACGGCGCGGCTGTTGGTGGTATCGACCACGACCTCGCCCTGGGCGCCGGTGAAGCCGGCGACCTGGGCCGAGGTGCCGCGGCGCAGTTGGACCTGGGTTACCGTTGCCATTGCGGTGCCCTACCCCACGAGCCGCTGCGGCGAACCGTCGTCATTGGCCGGCTCGTCCAACGCGCCCATGATCTCCTGAAGCATGATCGTCCCGGCCGTATAAGTTACAGTGCCACTTGAGCCGCCGCGATAAATTTCGACGTTGTATGTCTGCGCCGAGGTTGTTCCGGGATTATCAAGAAGATTGAATGTATTCGATCCGAGAATCTCGCCGTTCACGTTTGAATTCCCTATTTGCAGGGCCGCCCACAGGGGAATTGAGCCCCGGTAGATTTGCGATATCACTTGTGCAGATGTTACGGGCGACGAAAATCCAGAAACCGTGGCATTGATCGCAACGAGATTGATGACCGATGTCGGCGTGATCGAACTCGACCAGGCAACGGCCGGCGTCGACGACGCGCTCGCTCCACCCGATGTCGATGAAAAGAAAACGGTCTGCACGATATCGCCGGGCTTATGCACGCCCGGCCCGAACAACTGCACCTTGCTCGGAGAGCCCCAGCCCGTGCCGGAGGTCCAAGTGGCCTCGATGTAGCCGATGATGATGACAGCTTTGCCGGCCAGGCTGGCGACCGAGGTTTGGATGATACCGGGATTGACGTCGCCGGTCGTGTTCGCGCCGGTGGTTTGCAGCTTTTCGTCGCCGAGCGGAAACACCTGCGTCGGCGTCGATTGATTGGATAGCCCGACCAGGATCGGGCTGGTGGGGCCGTTGCCGCCGGAACTGTTGCAGGTGCCCGAAGTCTCGGTCTGGCAGATCAGCGTCACCCACAGCCGGCACGCCACCGCGGTGGTGCAGCCCATCGAGCTTGTCGCGGCTAGAGTAAAATTCAACGCGCCGGTGAGCGCGCCGAAAATATTTACGCCATTAGGCTGCCCGGTTTGCGAGCGAAAACCGACCAGCACCGGGTTTGTGGGCGATGGGTCGGCGCCGTTGACGCCCTTGATGGCGACCACGAGCTGGTTGCTCGGGTTCGTCGTGTTGATCTGCAGATTGACCGGCTGCTGGAAACTGCCGAGCGCCGAGGCGCCGAGCGCGGTGGCGCCGACATTGAGGCCGACGGTCGACAGCGCCGCGCCGGTGGCGGGCTGATAGAACAGGATCTGCCAGTTGCCGCTGCCCAGATAGATAGCCATGGCGGTGTCGCCCGTGGCCGTCGTAATCGAGGCGCCGGTGGGCAGGATCATCGACGCCGCGTTATAGGTCAGCGTCAGCGCAGCGCCGAAGGTCAGGAACTTGATCTGGCCGGCGACGCAATTCGATCCGAACGACGTGATGGCGGTCGTCCCGGTAATGGCGACGTTGGAGCCCCGGGTGACGGTTCCTCCGCTCGAGCAGAGATTCGTCGTCGCGGCGCTGGCGACCGAAGAGGCCACGCCGCCGCCGACCAGCGGAATGAAAAGGTGGTTGACCGGATCGATATAGCCGACCGTGACCCAGTTGCCGGCGCCGTCGTTGAAATTAACCGAATTGTTGGTCGTATTCAGCCAGCAATTTCCGAGCGAAGCCGCGCCGGACAGGAATTGCGCGGTCGGCGACGAGCCGCCGGAGTTGCAGGATGCCACGGCATCGATGGCGGTGTTGAAATTCTGCACCATCGTCAGGCCGGGCAGCGAGCCCGACGTCGGATTGAACAAAGGGGCCTGGCTTGCGGTCACCGGGAGCGCCAGCATCGCGCCGACGATCAAAGTCTGGACGGTGGCGATCGCCAATGCGCCGCCACCGCGGAATATCCTTGCCATCATGTCAATATCCTTCGACCGTTATGTTGACGTTGTCGCGCTCGACTGCCGAGCTGCTGTTGCTGAACTGAATTGTCAGATGCGATAACGACGGTCCGGCGCCGCCATTGACGCCGTCGCTATTGGTGATCGCGTAGGTATCGCCGGCCACGGGCTGCCACGACACGCTCACATAGGGCAGATCGGCGCTGCCCGGGCCACCGTTGAAAGCCGCCGGCGTCGTGGCGCCGTCGCGCTGGAAGGTGATGGCGAGGCCGCCGCCGCTCGGCACTGTTTGTTGCTGATAATGATCGATGCGCGACGGCAGCTGCACCGTGTAATTGAACGCCAATGCCTCGGCGATGGTGTTTGGATCGCTCGATTGCAGCGCAAGCCGAAAGTTCCAAGCCAGCGCCGGATAAACGCCGGGAACGAATTTTTGCCAGGGACCAAAGAAGACGATGGTGTCGCCGGACGAAACGCCGGGACCCGCCACATTTTCGGACAGCGTCACGGTGGTCAACGTGGTCGAAACCACCGTTGCTCCGGTCGGAATGGCGCTGCGTTGCGTGACGTCGACAACCGTCAGGCCGGCCACGACCCAGGTCGGCACCGCGGCAAATGTCAGCACACCCCCCGATGGCGCCGCCGCGCTCGTCGTCAGGGTTTGCTGCGCCAGCGCGATCTCGATCCAGCCGTCGACATACAGCGTCGAAGCCGAGTCGAGAATATCGGGATCGGTCAGGACGTCGGCGTCGGCGAGAATATTCTGGCCGACCGGCTGACCCTGGATCTGCGTCGACGCGTTCACCGAGGCCTGCACCACCGACCCGGCATCGATGATGTGCGCCGCCGGGATGGTGTAATAGACCGGCGTATCGGTGATCACGCCGCCAAAATCGAGCACATCCGGCGTCGAGAACACGATGGTGTCGCCCGACAGAACGACGCCGGTGACCGGCGCGCTGATGGTGACCGTCGCCAGCGTTCCGGTGATGGACCCATAATCGATGTCGGTCGTGGCCGAGGTCGCAACCGCGCCGTAATCGACGTCCGCCGCCACCGTGCCCGCGACCGAGCCATAATCGATGGCGTTGTAGTTGATCGCCGTGACGGTCGCGAGCGATGGAATAACGCCGCCGGTCGTGGTATCGGCGACCGCCATGCCCACCGCGACGTTCGAAGGCAGATAGCCGAACGACAAAACATTGCCGCTTGCGGTCGCAGCGTCAGTCACTGCCGATTGCAGCAGCGGATTGACGCCGAGGATATTTCCGGCGCCGCCGAGCCGCAAATTTTCGGCATCGACGCCGATACCGCTCTGGAACGTACCGGTCCAGCCGGTGGCCTTTTCGTCGAAGCCGGCGAGCAGGTTGAGCGCGAGCTGGTTGCCGGAAATCTCGATCGCGGAGGCATCCTCGCTATAGACGATCAAGCCCGCGACCGGCTGGCATCGCGCCTTGATGAGGAAGGTGCCGTTGCCTTGCGCGATGAACGGCGGGTGCGCTTGCGAACGGAGGAATTGAGCGTGATCCCAGGACGCGCCTTGGCGGACCTCGTAGAGAATGCCGTTGCGAAAGTCCTCGATCTCATCCCAGTAGATCTTCTGAAACCCGGCCTCATAGTTGGTGTAGAGGTCGCTGACATCGGGCAGCGGGGAAGCCAGCGCCGCCCCGGTGATGGTGTAGGCGAACGCGGTACAGTCGGCGAGCGATTGCGTGCCGCCGCCGTAGACGTTGAAGCTCTGGAACTTCAGATAGACCGTGTCGCCGATGCGGCTTTGATCGTAGGGATAGGAGAAAAACGCGCCGTCGAGCCGGGCGAATTTGGCGGCGGCCGGATGGTCGACGATCTGGTCTTCCGTGCCATAGGCCCCGCGCACCAGGTAAGTGAGATCGTATGAGTTCGCACCCGTCAGCGTCGCCGTCTCGTAAGAGACGATCTCGCCGCCGACATAGCAGCGGTTGTTGAGCGCCGTGGCGTCGGCTTGCGTGCCCGACGACAGCACGCCTGCGCTTTCCTTCAGATCCACCGCCAGCGTGTTGGTCTGGTCGATGGTCTGCCCGGTGACGCTGACGCCGACGGTTGGCAGGTCTGCCGTGGTGACGCCGATGCGGGCGGAAGATTTCACCGTGCCGATCTGGCTATAGTTGCCGTCGTTTTGATAGGACAGCCAGATATTGCAGCCGCCCCACAGCGAATTGGCGCTGCACGCGCCCGCCATGATCACCAATCCTCCGCCGAGCTGGTCGGTCGGCTCGAAGATGAGGACGTCGGCGACCGAACCCGGATTGACGTTGCGGTCGTTCGGCACATTGACGACCGAGGTCGTTGCGTATTTGGTCGCCGTCGCATGGCCGAGCGGAAACTCTTCCGCGGTGATCTCCAGATAGCCGTTCTCGTTCTCCTCGATCGTGGTGATGCGGATCGGCGACTTGTCGAGGCCCAGAACGGTGTCGGTCACCGTCACCAGGTCCATGGGATCGAGCAGGCAATATTCCCACGACAGGCGGAACTTGTAGGTGTTGCGAATATAAACCGCGCGCTGCAGCATCAGCTGCGCCGTGATCAGGGCCACGCCGGTGTCGCAGATTTCGTGCGCCGTGACGGTCGGCGCGATGCGCTCGCCGCGGCCGCCGCCAAGGTTTTGACTGGTCAGCTCGATGGCGTTCTGATCGCGTGCTTCGACCGGGGTGAGGTTGTAGGCATTGTTGCGGTCGGCGCATTCCACGCGCCAGACATTGTAGGCCTCGTAAGGATCGGTGCGCGACACCGTGAGCGGGTCGGCATTGTTCTCGACGATGTAATCGTCATCGCCGAGATCGTAGATCGGCGTCACGTTCGGATTGAACGTCACGCCGTTGCCGGTCACTGCCATGTCGCCATAGGGGATGAAGCGCAGCAGGCCGCCCGACCAGACGGCTGCGCTATTGGTCAGCTGCAGCCAGCGGTCCAGGATGCTCGACGCCGTCTCGGCGTCGGTGAGCGCCGGACTGAACGCCAGGCCGACGGCGCGGCAATATGTCTGGTACGACGCGTCACCGCCGGAGCCGAACAGCGACGTGGTGTCGATCGACGCCGCCGGAAAGCCGACGCCATATTGCGCATTGGTCAAAAAGTCGGAGACCACCAGCGCCGGATCGGCATCGACGAAGATATCGCCGACGCCCGGATTGTCGCTATAGGGCGTCTGGCCGTAGCCCGTCGCATAGCGGAATCCCAAAACCTCGAAATTGTGATTGTCGAGCGTCGCGCTGTCGGAAAGGTCGTATTGCGCGGCGGCGACATAGGCGGTGCCCTGATAGGCCAGTGCGACCTGGCCCAATAACGCCGCTTCGCCGAGCGTCGGCTGAATGTCGGCGAGGATGCCCACGATCGCGCTGGTGGCGGTCGGCGTCGAGAGATAGGACCAAACGGCTTGCGGCGTGGGACCGAGAAACAGCGACAGCCCGAGCGCGCCGAGCGACGTCGTCGACTGTCCGCGCCAGACATCGCCGATGCCCGTAATCGGCCCTTCGCAGATCGCCAGGATGACGTCGGCCTTATAGTCGTATTGGCCTGTGTTGCCGCTGCCGCCGCTATTGAAAAGTCCCTTTCCGCCCCCGCCACTGCTACCGGCCGGGATCGCCTTGAAGTTGGCGTACCAGATGACATTCGGCGCGAGCTTGCTGGTGCCCCATATGATCGGGATCGGCAGTGCCGAGACCGCGGTCTGGATTTGCAGGCCGGTATAGTCCGGCGTCGACGCTGGTTTTGATCCGCCGCTGCGGAATATGCTCATGGCCTGCGCTCATGATTTCTTGTTGCCGCTTTTTTTGGCCCAGATGCTGAAAAAAAGCGGCTTACGCGCCGGATCGGCAAGAACGGCGTTGCGCA
The DNA here is from genome assembly GCA_049584715.1 of Xanthobacteraceae bacterium. Lineage (GTDB taxonomy): Bacteria > Pseudomonadota > Alphaproteobacteria > Rhizobiales > Xanthobacteraceae > BOG-931. The sequence goes on along the minus strand of JBAUYI010000535.1, from coordinate 11,816 downwards.
AAACTTCATCCTCGATGACCATCCCCGCCTGGTGATAGGCGTGAACAATGCGCAGCGGTGCTGCCGCGGCGACGACGCCGCCGTGCGAGTAACAGCGGCCATAGCGGAACACCATCACGTCGCCCGGCAGCGGCTGCGCCACCTCGGCGCTGCGATCGAAGATGAAGCCGAGATAGCGCTCTTCGCTGCGATGCAGATGCCAGTCCACCGGATAGGGCCGCGGGTCGAACGGCGGACAGAGATTCAAATCAACGAAAACGCGCACCAGCAGCATGCCGCAATCGACGCCGATACCTTTGATATCGGCGCAGTTGTGATAGGGCGTCCCGATCCACGACCGCGCCGCGGCCACGACGGCCGCACGTTGTGCGGCCTCGGACGACGGAGGACGGACGACGGAGGACGGATTGTCGTTTCCCATCATCCGTCCTCCGTCGTCTGTCGTCCGATTCAGATCGCCATTTGTGGCGGCGGCACGTAGGGAAAGCCGCGGAAATTGACCAGATTGTTGAACTTCGCCTGACATGTTGTGAGCGTGTGATCGCAGCCGAAATACACCGTAAAGCCATCGCCCGACGCCGGCACGCTCTGCAGCGGATTGATGAGGTTCAATGACGAGCCGTTCACCGCCGCGCCGACCGTCGCCGTCACGCCGGCGAGAACACCGGACGTGAATGTGATCGTCCCCTGCGCGAAGCTGGCATTGGCGCCGGACCAATAGATGAGCGAAGCCGTCGATCCGGCGCCGACCGTGCCGCTAGCGCTGAACGACGGCGACGTTTTGCTCAAGCCACAGCCGCTATCGTAAAGCGTATGCAGGCAGGTCGGCTGGTACATGTTGCGCGGCATGTCGATATCGAGCAGCACCAGATCGGAATTGACAGTCAGCTTTGCCGACGTACGGCCGATCTCGTCGATGGTGCCAAGCCGCCCCTTGAACAGCATCGTCGCGCCGATCGCCGTGCCGCCCAGCCGGTCGGAGAAGAACACGCGATAGCGGACGATCTCGCAACCGTCGAACGACCCGTCGCGCAACGCCTGCAGAAACGGCGCGGCGCCCGAGATGGTATCGGTCGAGCGCGCTGCGACGGTGATCTGTTGCTGGTCGGCCTCGAGCCCGACCGCGGCCTTGTATTTGAGGCCGTCGACCAGGATGGAATTCGCCAGATAGGTGATGCCCGCATAGGTGAAGGCGACGTCGATGTTGGTATAGGCGAGCGTCGAGCCGCCTTGCAGCGTGAACAAAAACGCGTCCGCCATCAGCAACTGCGCATCCGGGCTGGTGCGCGCCGCGTTGAGATACGAGATGAGCGCAGTTGGCGCGGGCTTCATGTCACGGCCCGCTCTTGACGCTGCGGAATTTCATGGTCTCGAGCTTCCACAGGTTCGACATGAATTCCTCGAATTCCATCTGATCGTCGAGAAACCGGCACTGGAAGGCGAAAGAGAAGTCCGCGGACACCACGACGCCGGCACCGGGCGGCGTCGTGAAGTTCAACGTGTTCGGCACCGTCAGGCTGTAGCTGCCGCCCGATTGCGGTGTGCCATTGAGATAGACATGTGAGACCGCGGTCACCCAGCCGACCGGCTCGGCGAAGCCGCCGAGCGCGCGGGCGAAGGTGAAGGCCGTCGTCATGCCGTCGCCGACGCCAATACCTTGGCCAGTCGCGGAATTGTCGTCCGGATCGGTGTAGAGAAACGTGCCGAACTGGCCCTGCAGCTGCAGGAAAAAGCCCATCAGGCTTTGCAGGCTCGACGCGCCGAGCCCGGTAAATCCGCTCGCCGAAGAGGTGAGACCGTCATAGGTCGTCTCGAACTCGTAGAGCGGATAATTCATCAGCGCGACTCGAACCTCGCGGCCGGACGCATGCGAGGCGATACGCGTATTGAACGCGGGCTTTTTACGGCGCGACCAGGCCAGCCCCGGCAATGTCGGCAGCGAAGGCGGCGTGGTCATGGCGTTTTTCTCCCGTCATGCCCGCGCGCCGCGCAGCCCGAGATGGGCGCCGCTCTTGATGCCGTTATTGATGGCGCGGATCATGTGTTTGGCGTTGTCGTGGAAAAAGCGTTCGACGCTGCGCGAATCCATGGCCGAAATATTCAGCGCCACATGGGTGTCACCGGCGCGATCGTTCTTGCCGGTATAAGGTCCGGAACCGACGGCAGGCCTGATCTGCTCGCCCTGGTGAATGATCGCAAGGCCGCTGCGGACCACGTAATCGGTGCCCACATCGTAGGTAGCGACGAGAGCCAGATTTGGCGCAATCGTCGCCGCCGCTGCAGCAGCACCAATCGCGGGCGCGGCCGGCCCGGCCTCATCCGCAACCGCAGCTGTGACCTTGGCGCCGGTCTCGCCGCCGGACGCGTAAATCGATTTGATCGCGTTGGCGACGACGGCGAGAATGCTGGTCTGTCCCGACGCCACTTCCGCCGCCGAGCGCAATCCGGCGCCCGTGGTCGCCGCGGTTGTCTTCGCGCCTTCGCCGGTGACAGCCGCCGCGACCTCGCGCGCTTTTTCCGCCAGGAACTCCGCCGTGGCCTTGACCTGATTTTCGATGAATTTCAGCGCCAGATCGGCGCTGATGTTCTTCATGGCTTGCGACCATGACGTGGTGCCGGCGAGCAAGCCCTTCAGTTGCGAATTGAAGGCGCCGGCAATCTGATCGGCCGCAGCCTTCCACTGCTTGGCGTCTTCTTCCTCAGACTTCTCAGTCGCTTTTTGCTTTTCCAGCAGGTACTTGTCGTAGGTCGCCTGTCGCTCCTTCAGGATCCTCTCATATGCAGCAGTACCTTCGGTCTGATGCATCTGCTCGCCGGCGAACGCATGCTGCTCGGCTTGATTGCGAGCCTCCAATGCCGAGAGCAGCGCCGCCGTCTCCTGGTCGTAAGAGATCTGGTGCAGTCGCACCTGCGATGCGAGCTTGTCGGCCGTCAGCTTATAGAGGTCGTCGGCCCCTTTGATCATCTCTTGGTACTGCATCATCTGCACTTTGAGCGCATCGCTGTCCTTCGCTTCGATCGGCGTTGCGTTCAGTTTTTGATAAGCCGCGATGGCTTTTTGCACGGCCTCCTGGATGCCGAGGAAGTCCGCGGCAATTGCGGCACCGTTTCCAGGCGGTTTGACTGCGCCGGACACTGCCGCAAATTCGGCCATGGAGGTGACGCAGTTCTTCAGCCCCTCGACCGAGAAAGCTTTGCCGAACTGCTCGGCGACGCGGTCGAGCTTGCCATTGATGTCGTCGAGGCCGCCGGCAAGCCCCGCAATGGTGTCTTTGACCCGCGCGACGCCGGACACGAGCTCGTCGGTCGTTGCGCCGAAGGTGACTTGAACGGTGTTGTCAGCCATTGCGTCTCACCTGATCGTGCCGCCCGGGAACATCGCGAGCAGATCGTGATAGTTTTTCGAGGCTTGCTGTTTTGGCTTGATGCCGAGATAGGCCGCCACCATCCGCCGCAGCGGCGGGCAATCCGCCCAGGCGCGATGCAGGTCTTCGAGAAAGAACACGTCGACCTGGTCCAAGACCTGATCGCGCGTCCAGTTAAGCTCGATCACGAGGTCGGCGACGAGGGCCCGCCAGTCGAAGGCGTCGAAGCGCTCGTCGCCGAAATTTCCCCCACGGCATCGACCTTTCTGCCGCCGGCCTGCTCGATGACGACCGGCAATGCGGCGACCAGCTCCGCAATGGTGATGGGCAGATCGAAAAATTCGTCATGGGTGAGCCGGGGATGAGCCCGGCGCAAGCCGTGCCACAGCACCTCGGCCAGCGGCGCGAGCCGCTCGCCGGACAGATTGTCCATGCCGATGCCGGACAGTTTCGGCACATGGTCGGCAATGGCGAGAATTTGCCGCAGCGACAACGGCGCCACGTGGAAATCCTGGCCGCCGAGCCGCACCAGGCGCGCCGTCGCCAGATCGATGGATTCGTCACGCTCGAGGCTCACGCGGTATCTCCCTATTCGCTCAGGCTGATGGTGCCGACATTGTTCGACGCGTCGGCGATCGCCTGGAAATCGAACTCGGCGACGGTGAATTTCTGGTTGGCGAACGGCAGCGACAGCTTTGGCGAGACGCAGGCATTGAGCTTCACCACCAGATCCTTGGCGACGCCGAAATAGTTGAAGGTTTCCTTCAGCGAGATTTCGAACGTCGGCAGCGGGCCGGTGAGCTGGTTGGCGAGGCTGATCTTGTTGCCTGATGCGACCGTATAGCTGTAATAGATCAAAACCGCGGCGCCATTGTCGGCGGTATTGAAGCTGTAGACGCCGCTCGCCACGCTATATTGGCCCTGCGCCGGCGACGATGCCACCGGGGCAAGCTGTGCCCCGCTCGCGGCGTAGAACACGCCGTAATCCTCGACGAAGGTGGCGCTATTGACGACCGTGACGGCGCCCGACGCGACGGTGTCGCTCTCGCCCGTGGTCATTTCCAGCATGCTGTTCGGCGTCAAGGTCTGGCCGAGGAACAGATTGTTGATCTGGGTCGCCTGCAGGCGCGCATATTTCGCCTTGCCCGCGATCTTGAACTCGCCGCCGCCGGCCGCGACCGGCATATTGTACTGGCCCATTAGGAACTCGACCTTGCGGTCGAAATCGAGCGAAACCGATTCCAGCATGCCGAGCAGCGCGGGCGGCGTATTGGCGACGTCGGTGCGCTTGCCGATCAGCGTGCCGGTGCCGAAGGCGTATTGGGTCATAGGCTGTGTCTCCTGGTCAGAGTTTGCAAATGGGGATCTGTAGGGTGGGCATTGCGCTTGCCCTGTTCATGAGGGCGGACACGCGACTTGCGGGCGCAATGCCCACGCGGCTGTCGCGAGGTGCGCGCGTGGGCAAAATCGCCGTATCACTCCGTCGAAACGCGTTCGTCTGGACAGGCGATTTTGCCCACCCTACGGAGCGTTACGGCATCAAAATCTGGAACGGAATCGCGGCGACCGCCTTGCCGTCGATGTCGCCGGTATCGATGAACACCGGGCCGAACGGATAACAATGAGCGACGAGCCCGCCGAGCGTTTGCTTGTTGGCGTTCATCGCATCGGCGCCGCTCGGGACGACCGCGGCATCGACGGCGTCAAGCAGCGCATTCATGGCGGTATCCGGCGTATCCTCCGGATCCATCCCGGCCGAGAGATAGACGAACACATGGGCATTGATGGTCAGCGTCGGCAGCCCCTCGTTCTGCCGGCCACGCACCTCGCCGGTCTTGAGCATGGTCAGAAACGGCATCTGCGTCTCGTTGACCTGATCCCAATGCACGAAGCGCCGGCTCGTCGCCGTAAAACTCGCCGCGCCCTTTATGAGATCGAAGAAGGCAACGGAAATCTGTTCGCGGGTGACCGTGGTCATGATTTATTCTCGTCCACAGGTGTAGATTCGCCGTAAGGACAGAACTCGCGGTCGTCGAATTCGCGGGCGCTGGACGACCGAAAGCTAGTAGAACGAGAAACAAAGGATCCCTGCCATGCGATACCGACTCAAGGCTTGGAGCAATGCTTTCCTTTCCAGCGATCAGAAAAGCCTTTGGATACAAGGCGATCTTGACGATAGCCCTCCAATTGAACTGGAAATTCCCTTTGAGCTGGCGAGCCAGTTGGTTTTCGGCATCGCACTGGCCGGGCAAACTGCCGCAACACAAGCGGGCGACGACCCCAACTCGACTCCCGATTTCACGCGCGAAGAATGGGACGCGATTCCAGTTCGCGGCCTTGGACTTGGTCTTGGACGGAATCCTGCCGAAACAGCGCTAGTTGTTGATCTCTTCCGGACGCGATTGGCATTCGCATTGGACAGTAAAAAAGTAGGGGCGCTCGGAGCCTCGTTTGCCCGAACAGCTGCAACGCTGTCGGCTGACCCTGCGAAGCCATCTTAATATCCATTTGAGATATCCCGTTAAGCGGACGTGGATTACTGTGTTTGAATCTTCCTCGATTTCGGCTGCCATCTCCTCAAAGGACAACCGCAATAAGACCGCCTCGGCAAAGTCATCGCTGGCACGTTGACGCGCATGAAGATGACCTGATTGTCGTCGACGAAGGCGGGCGCCTTGGCCTAGTTCGGGCCATCCGCTCACGATTCGAGAGGCCGTTCTGCGTCTTCTTTAACGTCGCCCGGCTGGACCTCGCGCCAAGAGACCGTTTCACTCCGCTCACCAGTCCTCATGAAGTGGAGAACGACTTCCTTTAACTCGTCGAAACGAAGAATGTTACGCGCACCGATCGGTGTAGGTGTACCGCCGCATTGAAACTCAATGTAGCCGCGCTTCATTGGCGGATGGCGAGAAACAGCCGCCAAATACGGTGGCGCCCCGTCAACACGGCTGTATTGGACGAAGTCGAAATCTTCGCCAATCCCGATCGTGATATGAAAATCGCCAGGCCCGCAAAATTCCGCTACGAAAGGCGCCGCACTGCGCACGCGATCAAGGAGACTAACAAGCTCATCCTCGCTCGAAATTGCGCGTCCATGATTATGATCGAGCTTGTCTTGATAATTGCGAAAATAAATGATCATGGCGCAATGGTATGAAACTGCAAACAAATCACGTGCTAATCACAACCGGACATCTCGCTATGCCATGGCCTCTTCCACCGGGTGCCTGGGCCGACCCATTATGGTACCCGACCACTTCGTCGCAAGGGACAACGTTAGCTATTCGTCAAACGGATGATAGTCCCCTTTGCGCCAAAATAATAACATCACATACGCTTCACCGGATTCCTCAACGTCGTTCCGTTCTTTGTTCGCATTGACGGCCTCCAAAGTCGCCACGGCTTTTTCGCTCGCAATGTCCAGGCAATGCATGCCGGACTTTTGGCGCACGGTGATCAGCGGATGGTCCATGAGCGGCACCAAAGCGGCAAGCTGGCCGCGGTCGTTCAACTCTTTTGCGACACGATAAATCTCGCCGGACGCCTTGTTGTATCCTTTGACATTTGGGCCGCCGGTCTCTTCGTCGTCGAGGAAACGTTTCGTGCCATAGCAGCGCTCGCAGGCGTCGATATAGCGAGCCAACAGCTCTGGAACGGTCATTTCCTGCAAAGTCGGCGTTGCCGGCGGCCCGCGGCGGATACGATCGCACAACGCCAACACCTCTTTCGTCGTGAGGCCATATATCGCGCTTGTGACGGCGGCATGCGCGACCTTCGGGTTGACGCGATGAAGGTAGATGCCAGCCCAGTTGCGAACATCTGCATCTTCATGAAAAAACAATCCCTGCAGTTTGTCGGTAGGTTTTCGCTTGAGCAACTCGGTTATGACCGCCTGCAGGTCATCGAACAAGGCGCCAATCTTTGTTTCGTCCGCCGCCTCATCACCGGAGGGAGACAGGTGGTCGATCTGTTTCTGCAAATCAGCGAATTCTTGCGCCAGATCGTTGGTCGATGATGACGTGTAATCCAAACTCATCTGAGCACTCCACGCTCGCGCAGCATATCCAAGCCGATCCGCCGCTGTTCTTCGAAGTCGTGTTTTTTTACTCTTTCACGGAGCGTCGGACCTCCATCATTGTCAGGCACGCCACTATATTTGGCGCTGATTTCCAAATGCGGGAAATACGGCACCCAAACCAAATTGCTGGGGTCGTCGATTCGCGCACTGCCGAATTTTTCGATCTCCTTTTTCCTGACGTTGTCGTCGTGTTGCTCGACGATGTGATGCTGCACGTAACCCAGAACATTCTGCGTCGGCCTTTGCTGGAGCTCTTCAAGCGTTTTCGGCGCGTCGGCGGCGGACTTCAATTGTGCGGTCAGACGATCCTCGCCTTGATTAAGCTCTGTCGGCGTGAAGACTGTCAGGAATACCTTGATTTGCCGATTCCGCATCAGACCGACGAACAAGCGCCCAATGAACGTTCTCGCGGCGAGTTGCGGGATCGAGCGAGCGAATTCTCGTGCCGCTTGATTGACGTGTGGCAGAGGCCAACTTGGTCGACCAGGAGCAGCAATTGGCGGCTTCAGCTCACTTGGCACCGGTGCGAACCAGCCAGGATTGGGCGGCGTGCCGGTGCGCGGATGCTTGGCTTCCCAATCGGGATCGGCTTTCAATAGTCGACTGCGATGTAACTCCAAGGCGCGCCGCATCAGCGCGTTAGTGGTTTCCTCAGTCTTTGTCAGCGGCGGTGGGTCGGGAAACTGCATCTGTACCGCGACAATGGCCGCCGTTGCAAGATCGCCGTGGCTCAGCGCGTTCGCGATCAATCCCAATGCACGGGCCTTTGCAGCGATATCTATTGGCAGCCGATAGAGGGCGGACAACTCGTCGTTCAGCTCAGCGAGTGGACGAACATTCCATTGTTCGTCACCGTGCGACGCGGCGCGGCGTCTTAGGAGCGGAACGTCCCCAACGAACACGCCGTCGGCATCACACGAAACACGCTGGATGTCTCGGCCCGCCGCGAGCGAAAACGCGCGCATTCCAGGCATCGCAAACATCGCCGTCTCCGCAACTTGGCTGATTGGAACATAACATGAACATTGCGTCAAGCCGCTAAAGAGGCGAGCGAATTAAGCTTCAGCGCAGTGCGTCCGCGATCGCCTCGCTTAGTCCCTCTGCAATCTCCCCCGCCATCTCCGCCAGCGACGAGCGCAAATAAGACCGCTCCGGCATCGTCACCGCCGGCAGGTTCACCCGCGCCGCGAAGACCTGTTTGCCGCCCACCACGAAGGCGAGCGCCCTGGCTTTGTCCGGCACGATCTCGTGCGGCAGGATGGTGCCGCCGAATTCCTGGATCGCGGCGTATTTGACGCCGCCGGATGTGCCGATGCGGACCGAGACGTCGGCCGACGATTCATCGACCGACGCGATGATCGAGCTCGCCAGCGCGCCGCTGCGCGTATTGAGCACGCCGCCGGATAGTTTCTGCTGGATCTTCACTTCCAGCGCCACGGCGAGCATGTTGGCCTTGCTCGAGAGCGCCTGGCGCACCCGGTCGGGCATGCCGGCGAGGCTCGCGCTGTAATCATCGCGCAGATCGACCTGAAACATCACGCGCCCACTACGCTGCGATAAGGATCGAGCGAGGCGCGCACGAAATCCGGAATGTCCTTGAGGCTGTACGACGCCGTCTGCTGGCCTTGCACGGTCTGCGCGCTCTGGCCGACTCGGGTGCGGTAGCGATAGCGCTCTGCCACCCATTCGATGCAGGCATTGTTGATCGCGGCCGGAATGAAGCCGTAGGAGATCAGCACGGCGGCGCCGGCATCGGCGGCAGCGAACGTATACACGCCGTTCGCGACCGCATATTCGCCCGCGGCCGGATTTCCCGCCACCGCCACAAGCGGAGCGCCGTTGGCGTAAGTGACGCCGGCATCGCTGGCCCACGGTCCGAACGGCGCCGCCGCCGTGACGCTATAAGGCCCCGGCGAAGCCGGCACGCTCGCCGCCTCGCTCTGCACCGCATAGCCGGCCGAATAATCGACCACGATGTTCTGCCGGCCCTTGCGAAAGAACGTGCGAAACACATCGAGCGCCTGCGGCCGGCCGGGCGGCAAGCCGTCCCAGGCTTCGAGCAGATAGCCTTTGGCGGACGGCACGCCGGCCGGCGCCGCCGCGGGCACGACGGCCGTGTCGATCAGCAACGTGATCACTTGCAGCACCGGATAGTGGCGCAGGAACAAACGCGTCTTGTCGTTGCCGTCGAGCCGCTCCATGAACAGCCGCGGCGTCAACGACGGCCGGCCGAGATAAGCGGTGATGGCGCCGCTGACGTCGGTGATCAGGCGCGAGATCAGCGCGTCATCGGACGAGCCGATGCCGCTTGAGCCGGCGAGCCAGGTTTTGACGTCGGCGAGCGTGGCGAGATCGGATGCGGCCATTTTCAATCCTCCGCCGCGGTCTTTTTCGCGGCCGCCCGCGGGCGCCGCGGCCCGGCTTTGGCTTTCTGCTCGGCACCGGCCTCGACGAAACCGAAGCACTCGATCAACAGCGCGCCGATCTCGGCCTCGACCTCGTAGACGCTGTCGCGCGGCACAATGACGACGCCGGCAACGCAAGGGTCGCCGACGCCTTCCGGCGCTTTCAGCTTCATGGCTGACCTCGTGATTTTCAGATGGCAGAGCCGATTGACATAACCCGCCAGCGCGTCGGCTCAACGCGCAAGCAGCCTCGACACCGCTGACCGGCCACCGGTCAGAATCGGCGCATGACGCATAAAGGCGAGCGAGCAGCTAGATTATGTTCAGAAATCCGTGGAGGTGAATCTATCCTAACCCAATGAGAACGTTGTCTGGCCACCTTGCGTGATTAGTCCAAACTCGCACTCGCGTGCTTGAATCTGGCACGCCCGCCTTAAGGAGGATCGTCCATTCGATGGTCATGACCGCGACGGTACGCGTCGGCGTCGACATTATCATTTCAAACGCGGGCCGACTGCCCGGGTCGACCTCGGCCGCCGGCCCCAACTTAATCATTGTTTCGCCATCCACGTCCGGCAAACACGCCACAGCAACGGAGGAAGCAGTGGCCCCGAAACCCAATTTCGGGTCAATTTCTTCCGGGACTTCGCCGCGATTAACGTCGCTGATCAGCACAAGCGAGTTCGGCGGCGCAACTTTAATGGAACTTGTCGTCATCGTTTGTCTCTCAAGTACCGTATCATCCAAAGGCCCTGTCGCAGACTACAAGAAAGGCACTGAGGGTATAGCCTCTGCTCCACGCCGAAAACATTCAGAGCGCTAGGCGGCTGATGGTCAAGTACGTAGTTGCCTAACCGCGTCCCCGGATCCTTTATGCCGCAAGTGTGGCATCCACTCTCATCGCCATTTTCATTGTTCTCGGCACGCTCCGCAGCAGAAAAATTACGGCCTGGTCCCCGAGCGGGTATGGAGTTTCCGGCAAAGGGTCCGGGCCCGATGCCAACGCTTGCCAGTTCGTCAAGACGGGCCCTCGCCTCCTGCGCCTGGGCCTGAAGGTCGGAGATTTTTCCTTCGACGGTTGCATACAAGCCCGGAGTGGGCTGCCAATACGGATCGAAGTTTCGTACTCGAGCCAACGCATCCCGGGCCTGCGCCTCTGCAACAGTCAGCCTTGCAGCTTGAGCCGGCGTTGGATCAAGCCAATTGCCACCGATGAGGATAGACCCGCCGCCACGCCTTGTGTTTTGTGCGTATTGCGCACCGGGTATCCACGTATTGTCAGGCGTTACATCAGAGACGACCCGCGAATCATTGGCGGGCCCGTTTCCGCCGTCACTCATCCACTGCCCACCGCCAGAATTGCCGGCTGGCACGCGTAGCTGGTCGGGGCTGTATTTTTTGAGCGCCGCACGCAACTCCGCCATCACCAGCGCCGGCAATTCTTCGCCGAGCTTGCGAACGCCGCGCGCGAGCGCATCCAAATCGCGACGGATCGCTGCGATCTCCGCGCGCCGCTGTCGCAGCAATTCATCATGGTCCGGCCCGGCGAGCGTGCGGATCGCCTTGGCGATCTCGAGCTGGGCGTGCAAGATCTGGGGCACGGCGCTCAGGGTGCGCGGCAGCGGTGGTTTCATGTGCTTGATCTTTGCAATGCGTCATCGCCGGGCGTGACCCGGCAATCCATGTGGCTGCGAGGCAGCTGGATGCGCGGGTTAAGCCTACGCATAACGGAGCGACGACGCGCGGTCGGATGGATCGCAGCGGGGCAGATTTACCCCGCCGCAATATTCGCGATCACCGCCATGGACGGCGGGAAATAGTGCTGCAGCACCTCGTCGGCGTAGACGCCGGTCTCGTAACGGCGCGCCCGCGGCGGCCATTCGATCTGGTAGTAGTCCTGCCGGGTGCGCACCTGCATGACGTTGCCGACGTTCGACAGCGGATACGGCAAGGTGCGCGAGGTCATCA
>JBAUYI010000534.1:0-4347 GCA_049584715.1 Xanthobacteraceae bacterium | reverse complement strand
GGACAACAAATCAGCGCGGGCGCAGGACAACCGGGTCGCGCAAGACGCCGTGCCGCTGCCGCAGCCCGCACCGCAAAGCCGCACCGCCGCGCTACGCGATGGCGCGCATCGCGTCGTGGCCGACGCGGTCGCCGACACGCGCTCGATCTGGGAGAAGCTTTTCGGCAAGCCGGCATCGGCCCCGACGCTGGCCTATGCGAGCGCCGAAACCGGCAGCCTAGGCGGGGGGCACGGCGCCGCATCGGGCCTCTACGACCGCGCCACCGCGGTTTACGACATCACCGCGCACAAGGTTTACCTGCCCGACGGCACCGCGCTCGAAGCGCATTCGGGCCTCGGCGCCTTGCTCGACGATCCGCGCCACGCCGACGTCAAGATGCGCGGCGTCACGCCGCCCACCGTCTATAATCTGCAACCGCGCGAAGCCTTGTTTCACGGCGTCGAGGCATTGCGGCTGATCCCCGAGGACGAAACCCAGGCGCTCGGCCGCGACGGCCTGCTCGCGCACAGCTACATGCTCGGCCCCAACGGCGATTCCAACGGCTGCGTGTCGTTCTAGGATTACGAGGCGTTTTTGCAGGCCTACAAGAACCACGAGATCACGCGGCTTGCCGTGGTGACGCGGCTCGATTGATTGAGCCGCTCGCTCCTCCTTCTCCCCGCGTGCGGGGAGAAGGGTGGGATGAGGGGGCCTATCCGCTGGGCTGAGAATTGAGGGGATGTCTGCAGCGCCGCTGCTCGATCCGCCGAGCTCAGAATCGCGGAGAGGCCCCCTCACCCTCGCTCGCTACGCTCGCATAGCCGATCCTTCGGATCGGCGTTCTTTACTTTAGGAAGAACGGCGTCCGCAGGACGCCTATGCTCTCCCCGCGCGGCGGGGAGAGGTGAAAATCACTTCGCCGGCGCCGCGTCGGCGGTCTTGGAATAGCGCGCGTAGAGGTCGGCAACCCGCTGCTCCCACATGCCGACGAACGCGGCCGAGGTGAGATTCTCCACCGATTTCCAGACCTTCTTGATCTCCGGCAGCGTGTTTTGCCAAATGGCGCGCTTGCACCACTTTTCGCCCTTCTGCTGGCCTTCTTCGGTGGCGCACATGGATTGCCAGGCGATCCGGTCCGGATGGCTGACGTGCTCCTCGGCGCCCTGGATGCCCTGCTGATGGATCAAATACAGGTCGCTCAAGGTCGGTTTCTTGTGGGTGCGCAATTCGAACAGCTCGGCCTCGACGATGATCTTGTAGGCGGCGGCGATGGCGTTGTCGCGCGGGCTCAAGATGTCGCCATCGCCGTAGCGGTTGAACTCATATTTGCTGAGCTGATAAAGCCCGACATAGGAGCCGGTACGCTGCTTGGGATCGAAATCGGATTCGATCTTGGCGACGGCTTTCATGTAGCCGAAATCCAGACCGAAGGCGTCGGCGGCGCGCCTGATCTCCTCGATCGGCGTGCCGACCGGAATGTCCTGGAGCGAATTGAGCACCGTGTCCGCCGGCTTCTCCGGCGGCGGCGTTTCGGAATAGGCGTAATAGGCGAGATAGCGGAAGTTGTCCTTCGGCGGCTCGGCGGTTGCCAGATCCACGTGAGAGATCGGTATCAGGCCAAGCGATGCGACCACGATCGGATTGGCCGGACCGATCGGCTTCGGATCGAAGTAGGCGTCCGGCTTCGGCTCGTCGAAAGCCAGCACCTTGAGGCTCGGGGACTCGGGCTTTGGGGAAATTGCCCTTACCCGAATGACCGGAATTGTATCGGCGGACGCAACGGTGATTGCGCCCAAGGAAGAAAGCGGCGTCGGATCGGCGGATGCAACCTTGGTTGCGCGCAAGGAAGCGACCGGCATCGGATCGGCGACAGCGAAGGCAAGGGCGGCAAAATCCCGCTCCAGATTGGCGTGTGCGTTATCCAGCACGGCAAGCGCCAGCGTCTCGGCGCCGGCGAGCGAAGGCTCGCGCACCATAGCGCGCTGCGCCACCGAATAAAGTGCAGCAACGGCGCCCAGAATGCAGGCGCACTGCAGGATTTTCATTGTGCGAGTCGTCCCCCGACGGTCGACACAGGTCCCAAAGTCCCAACACGTTAATTAGCGACCAAGAATAAGTCGTAAATCGGGCATTCGGCGGCCCTGTACCCGGGCAAAAAGCCGGTTTTGGCCGCGAAAACGGCGCGAATGCCTAGGAACGCCGCGCCGGCGCTGCCATAATCGCGCCGATCCACCGGGAGGGTCGTCATGGCGCAAGCCCAGTCGAAAGCGAAAACCGACGCGGCCCGGGACTGGCCGTTTGCGGTACGGCCGCTGCATCCGGTTCTCGGCTGCGAGATTACCGGCATCACGCTGGCGCAGGCCGTGTCGCCAAAACTGTTCGCCAAAGTCTATGAAGCCTTTCTCGAATACCAGCTGATCGTCTTCCACGACGTCGACCTGCCGCCGGCGACCCAGGTCGCGTTCGCGCGCAATTTCGGCGAGGTGCAGGTCCACGTGCTCAGCGACCATTACGGCATCAAGGACCACCCGGAAATCTACATGCTGTCCAACCTCGATCGCGACGGCAATCCGAGCGGCAAGCACCCGGACAAAGGCACGCTGTTTTGGCACACCGACGGCTCCTGGCGCGAGCGCACCGGGCAAGCCACGATGATGTATTCGGAGACCGTGCCGGACGTCGGCGGCGAAACCGAATTCGCCGACATGTATTCGGCCTACGAGCTGTTGCCTGCGGCGATGAAGCGGCAGATCGAGGGCCGGCGCGCCAGCCACAATCTCGATTTCTCCCGCACCCGCCGCCACGGCGAGGATTTATTGACGACGGAACAAAAAGCCAAAGTGCCGCCGATCGCGCATCCGATCGTGCGCACGCACCCCGAAACCGGACGCAAGGCGATTTTCCTCGGCGACCACGCTGAGGCCATCGAGGGTTTGCCCTACGACGAAGGCCGCGCGCTGATCGAGGAGATCAACGCCATGATCACGCCGCCCGAGCGCGTCTACACCCACCACTGGAGCCCGCGCCAATGCATGGTGTGGGACAACCGCTGCACGCTGCATCGCGCCACCGGCTTCGACGAGGCGCGCTTGAAGCGCGTGATGCGCCGCTGCACCATCAACGGCGACCGGCCGTATTAAATCTCCCCCGCCCGCGGGGGAGATGCCGAGCGAAGCGATGGCAGAGGGGGTAAGTGTTTGCCACCTGGGCAAGCCTTGATGCCGCAGGCCCCCTCCCTACCCTCCCCTGCAAGCGGGGGAGGCAATTGCGCTGTCAGGAGCCGACATAAAATGAGAAAACATCTCGCGTTAGCAGTTCTCTTCCTTGCGGCAAGCATCGCCGGCGTCGGCGCCGCTGCGGCCGCTTGGCCGGATCGTCCGGTCAAAGTCATCGTCGGCTTCACGCCCGGCGGGCCGACCGATCTGGTGGCGCGGCTGGTTGCGCAGCAGCTCACCGTCCAGACCGGCAAGAATTTTTTCGTCGAGAACGTGCCCGGCGCCGGCGGCAATGTCGGCGCGGTGAAGGCGGCGCAGTCGGCGCCCGACGGCTATACGATCCTGGTGACCGGCGGCAACATCACCAACAACCCGTTCCTGTACGCGCATTCCGGCTACGATCCGCTGAAAGATTTCGACGCGGTGACGCTCGCCGCCGCGACGCCGGTGGTGCTGGCCATCCATCCCTCGGTGCCGGCCAAGACTGTGAAAGAGCTGGTCGACTGGATTCGCGCCAATCCCGGCAAGGAAAGCTACGCCTCGCCGGGCACCGGCACGCCGCCGCAGCTCACCGGCGCGCTGTTCGTGCATGCGTTGGGCCTCGATCTCGTCCACGTGCCGTTCGGCGGCGGCGGGCCGGCGGTCGAAGCCACCGTCGGCAACCACACGCCGATCTCGTTCGGCGCCATGGCGCCCGCCGTGCCGCTGATCAAGAACGGCGACCTGCGGGCGCTCGCCGTGACCGGCAAGACGCGATCGCCGACCTTGCCCGACATTCCGACCATGGCGGAAGCAGGCTTCCCCGAAGTCGAGGGCGCCACCTGGACCGCCGTCGCGGTGCCGGCCGGCACGCCAAAGGACATCGTCGCCCAGCTGCACGACATGATCGTCAAAAGCCTCGGCCAGCCGGACGTCAAAGATAAGCTCGCCGCCATGGCCTATGTGGGCATCGGCAATTCGCCGGAGGAATGCGAGACGTTCTTCAAGGACGAAATGGCGAAGTGGGGCAAAGTGATCAAGGACGCGGGGTTGAAGGCGGAATAATACCTCTCCCCCGCTTGCGGGGGAGATGCCGAGCGAAGCGACGGCAGAGGGGGTAAGTCTTCGCCACCTGGGCAAGCCTTGACGCCGCAGACCCCCTCCCGACCCTCC
>JBAUYI010000533.1:0-2589 GCA_049584715.1 Xanthobacteraceae bacterium | reverse complement strand
CTTCGCCAATAGCGAGTCGTTCCCAAAGATCATGGAGCATATGGTCAACGATCCCCGGATGGGGACGCTCGTCGTGGCGAGCGCCGGGGCGGACGCCCAAGCTCAGCAGGTCATCAGCCAGCGTGATCGGACCGACAAGGGGGTGGTGTTCCTGTGGACAGGTAGCCGGGACGCCGAGAGCGGCCTGGCACAGCTCAAGCACGCCCGGATACCGATCTTCTACACGCCGGACAAATTGGCCCGAGGCCTGCAGAGCCGCCTCGCGTATCACACATGGCGCGAGCGTCGCCTGGCCGATGGCTTTGCCACGGCCCCGCCGCGCACGGCGCCGCAGGATCAGGCCATCGCCCAGGCTCTTGCTTTGGGGCGTCCGACACTCTCGGAATCCGAGAGCAAAGAGCTGTTGGCAGCCTGGGGGGTGGGGAGCGCGCGTGAGCACCGGGCAAATTCTGCAGAGGCCGCCGTCGCGGCGGCAGACCAGCTCGGGTTTCCGGTGGCTCTCAAAGTCGATTCGCCGGATATCCTGCACAAGACAGAGGCCGGGGTCGTTCGGCTGAACCTCGGCGATGCAACACAAGTGCGAACCGCCTACGCCGAGATCTTGGCCTGCGCCAAGACGTATTTAAGTGCCCTCCCCTTCGATGGGGGAGGGTTGGGAGGGGGTGATCGTGCCGGTGGCAATCCATCCGGGCACCGGGCGGCGAATTCACCCCCACCCCAGCCCTCCCCCATCAAGGGGGAGGCAGCAGATGCGGCTAATGCGATAGCTCCACAGGCTCGGATCATCGGCGTGTCGGTGCAGGAGATGGTCGGAGAAGGTGTAGAAGTTATCATTGGCGTGTCTTGCGACCCGCAATTGGGCCCGGTGCTGCTGTTCGGCAGCGGCGGTATCATGGTCGAGGTCTACAACGATGTGGCCCTGCGCCGCTGCCCGATCACGCGCGCGGAAGCCCAGGCGATGATCACGCAAGTCAAAGGCGCCCGGCTGCTCCAAGGCTTTCGCGGACGGCCGGCGGCGGACCTCGCCGCACTCGTGGATACGCTGGTGCGCGTGTCGCACCTCGCCATGCACATGGAAGGACACCTGGCAGAGCTGGACATCAATCCGCTGATGGTGCTGCCGTCAGGTCATGGCGTGAAGGCGGTAGACGCCCTCGTCGTGTTCCGCGGCACATAGTGGTGAAAATTTTACGCTTGGTACCCAGCAGCTACGGCTGGAGTCCGACCCATGGCAGACCCTCAGCCTTCTCGGCGGCAGCTGCTGGTCATGCCCCTTTGCGGACCGTCGCGCCCGCCCGCACGCACGCTCGATGTCCTTTATCGGACATGTTGGCTTGCCTCGCCGACGGCGCCATGCTAAGAACAAATCATGGACGACAACGCCTCCACCTCCGGCACCTTCACCGAAATCACCGTGCGCATCCCCGACGAGCTGGCACGCCTGGTCGGCGCCAGCGGCAAGGTCGAGCGCCGGGTGCTCGAAGCGCTGGCGCTCGATGAGTTCCGCCAGGGACATCTGAGCCGCGCCGAACTGCGCCGGGTGCTTGGCTTAGACCATGAGGCAGCGCTCGATGCCTTTCTGCAAAGGCATGCGGTCGCCCATGTGAAGGATGCCACGGACGACACCCTGAACCTGGCCGAAGCCATCCGCCGACGCTTTGCGCCCTTTGGCGGCGTCGATCTCGAATTGCCGCCGCGCACGCCGGCCCCGGACCCGCCACGCTTCGAGTGATGGTCGTACTCGACACCAACGTGATCTCCGAGTTGATGCGCCCGCAACCGAGCCCGGCCGTCCTAGCCTGGGTCGCCGCGCAGCCGCGGGCCGAGCTTTGGACGACCTACATCAATCAGGCCGAGATCCTTTTGGGCATCGCGGCGCTGCCCGAGGGGCGGCGCCGTTCTGGCCTCGCCGCCGCGGCCGCAGCGATGTTCGCGACGGATTTTGCCGGCCGCATCCCGCCGTTTGAAGCCGGCGCCGCCGCCCGTTATCCGGAGATCGTTGTCGCGCGGCGCCGGGCGGGTCAGCCGATCGAGGGGCTCGATGCGCTGATCGCCGCGATTGCCCTTGCGAACGGCGCCGGCGTAGCGACGCGTGATGTCGGCGGGCTCGAGGGCTGTGGCCTGGCGCTTATCAATCCGTGGTCGGCTTCATGACAAGCGGCAAGCGCGGCGGCCCGAAGACCGGACGCATGATCGAGCAAGAGCGCGCCAAAGCCCGTCAGGCCATCGCCCGATCATCGCCCGCCGGGAAGGCGTCACGCTCGGCGGGCTGAAGATCGAAGACCTGATCAACGAGGCGCCCGTGAACCAATTGGTACCGCTCGGCAAGGCGGCGGCCCTGCGCCGCTGCCCGATCACGCGCTCGGAAGCACAGGCGATGATCGCCGAGGTCAAAGGAGCCCGGTTGCTCCGGGGCTTTCGCGGACGGCCGGCGGCGGACCTCGAGGCGCTCGATGATACCCTGGTGCGCGTGTCGTACCTCGCCATGCAGAGCTATGCGCGAAACTGGGTGATGGTGAGCTCAGGCGGCGTTCTGCTCTGGCGTGTTGATGACCTCGACGCCGTTTCGGAATGTGACGCCGCCGATGA
>JBAUYI010000532.1:0-13755 GCA_049584715.1 Xanthobacteraceae bacterium | reverse complement strand
TCCCGTCCCCCCACCCAACCCTCCCCCACAAGGGGGGAGGGCTAACTAGAAGAAATCGAAATACTCATTCTGCTCCCAGGTGCTCGGCTCGTCGCTTTGCGCCACTTCGCCGCTGTCCTCGAGCGAGCGCTGGTAGCGCCCAGCTTCGGTGCGCTTGAGCTTGATAAAGTAGTCGATGAAGGTATCGCCGAGCTCGCGCCGGAACAACGGCTCCCGTTCCAGCGCGTCGAGCGCTTCGGGCAGGTTTTTGGGCAGCATCAGCCGCTCGGCGGCATAAGGCTCGTCGGTCGCCGGCGGCGGCTGCAACTTGGCGTCCATGCCGGCGAGCCCGGCCACGACTTGCGATAGGATAAAGAGATACGGATTGGCGGCCGGCTCGCCCATGCGGTTTTCCAGCCGCGTCGCCGGATCGTCCGTGCCGCCGAGCACGCGGATCATGGCGCCGCGGTTGTCGTAAGCCCAGGTGGCGCGATCGGGCGCCAGGGAGTTCGGCTTGAAGCGGCGATAGCCATTGACGGTCGGCGTGGCCAACACGGTACTCGGCACCGCGTATTGCAGAAGACCTGCGAGATACGATTGGCCGAGTGGTGACAGCATGTCTTTAGATTTTTGGCCAGATTTTTCCGGCATGAACAGATTGGTGCCGCTCGACGCATCGACCAGCGATTGATGCAGGTGCCAGCCGCTGGCGTAGTAACCTGTCAACGCCGGGCGAGCCATGAAGGTTGCGAAATAGCCGAGCCGCCGGCACACCTGCCGTGTCGCGGTGCGGAACAGCAGCACGTTGTCGGCGGCTTCCAGCGCCGCGCGCGGCGCAAACGTGCACTCGACTTGGCCAGGACCCCACTCGTTTTCAATGGAGCGCAGGCCGAGCCCCAGTGCCTCGAAGGCATCGCCGAGCGCATCGAACACCGGCTGCATCAAATCCATGTTGGATTCGGAGTGGTAGTGATAGCCGGGCTCGGCCGGCCAGGTTTTGATTGGCTGGCCGCGCGTGCCGGGTACGCCGATATTGTCCTCGCTCAAATGTTCTTCGGCAACGCGCAGCAGATACCATTCGATCTCGGCGCCGATCACGCTCGTGCATTTTGCAGCGGCGAGTTTTTGCAGCGTTTTTTTCAGCAACTGGCGCGGCGCGAAAGGAAACGGCGTGCCATTGTTGAAATATTCGTCGCACAAAGTCCAGCCTACGCCGGGCGCCCATGGCAGCGTGCGAAAGGTTTTCGGATCGGCGACGATGGTGAGATTGGGCGAGCCCGTCATCTCATCGAGCCCCATGCCGCCGCCGCGGGTGAACGTGGCAAAAACGCGGGCACCGGCGGAATCGAGCGTCGTGGTGGCGACGCCGATATTGTAGCCGGTGGTCAAGGCGGAGAGGAACGCCGGCACAGTGAGCGTCTTGGCCCGCACATAGCCGTGGGTATCGCTCCAGGCGAGCCTGACGAAGCGGAGTTTTTCCGCCTCGACCCGGCGCTTGATGTCGGCTGCGAGCCGGCGCTCATCGTCGCTCCACAGGCCATGCTTTTCGATGAAGGTCGGCGGCTTATTCATGTCCGGTGCCGAAACGAAGGAACCTGTAGTTTGACGGTTTGATCGGCGAAAGACAGTCCCCATATACAGGCAATGAGCAAACCTCTGGTTGTCACCATCCCGCACCGGCTCGGCCGGGACGAAGCGGTTCGCCGCCTGAAATCGGGCGTGCGCAGCGCCCAAGAAAAATTCGGCCAGTTCTTCACGCTCCAGGAAGAGACCTGGATCGACAGCCGCCTGCAGTTCCGCGTCACGGCGCTGGCGCAGACGGCGAGCGGCACCATCGACGTGCGCGACGACCATGTGCGTCTCGAGGTCGTGCTGCCTTGGCTCTTGGCAAAGGTCGCCGCAACCATCCAGCCGCTGATCCGCAAGGAAGGCACGCTGCTGTTGGACAAGAAATAAGTGGCCTTAAAGCTTCTCGGCAAGAAAGCGTAAGAGCCGCGGCGCCAAAAAGCCGGAATAGCTGGTCGGCTCGTCGATCGGATCGTTCATCCAATAATGCGGCGCGCCGTGCACGATGCAGGGCCGCACGAAGAAGCCGGCCTGCTTGAGCGCCAGCGTGAACGGCTCGGTGTGCTGCTTGGGATCGACCAGGTCGTCCTGGGTGCCGGTGACCAAGAGAACGCCGATCTTGTTGTTGGCGAAGGTCGCATAGCTGGCCGACGAGGCGTCGAAATACAGCTGCCGGTTTTCCATGGGCGAAGCGCCGAGGAACTTTTGGATGTTGTTATCGACGCCGCCCTGGATTTGATACGTCGTCCACATCGCCACCATGTCGTAGACGCCATAGACGCCGACTAGCGCCTTCACGTCAGTCGGGACCGCGGCAAACGGGTCCTGCGGATAGCGGCCGGTGAATTTCTTGCCGCTGAGCGCCGCCAGCGAGGCGAGATGGCCGCCGGCCGAGGCGCCGAGCAGCCCGATGCGCTGCGGATCGATGCCGAACTCGCCGGCCTTGCCGCGCACGAATTGCACGCCGGCGAGCACGTCCTGCACGGCCTGCGGGAAGGTCTTGCCCTTGGTGGCAAGGCGGTAGCTGATGGCGAATACAGCATAGCCGCGCGCCGCCAGATACGGCCCCCAAAACTGGAACGCGCCGCGCACGCCCTGGACCCAGCCGCCGCCATGCACGGCGACCAGCGCCGGCGCCGATTTCGCGCCCTTCGGCAGATAGAGGTCGCCCAAAAGCTCGACGCCGTCGTGGTTGGCGTAAGCGATACCAAGATGTGTGGTGACATTATCAGCGGTCATCGAGCGAACCCCTCCTGTCGTGCACTAAAGCGTATCGCGTCTGATCCGGCGCACGATGTCAATCGGCTGCTCATGCCGGCTGCGCAACGCAAGCCTGCCGGATCAGCCGCCGCCTGCGCCATGGCAAAGTGCATTTCGCGTGCTAGAACAATGGCCCATTATTGAGAAGAGCCGGGCTTTGGGAGGCGGAATGTCTGTGGCGTCATCGCGTGAGGCGCAATCGCTTGTCGTCAATGGAACGCGGATCGATTTGATCGAAAAGGGTTCTGGCCCGCCGCTGCTTTTCCTCCACGCCGAGAACGGTATCGAGCCGGCGGCTGCGGCCATCGAGGAACTCGCCAAGAGCGCGCGCGTCATCGCGCCGACCCATCCCGGCTACGGCCGCTCCGAACTGCCCAAGGGCATGCGCTCGGTCGACGACCTGTCCTATTTCTATCTCGACCTGCTCGATCAGCTCGACCTCAAAGATCTCACCGTGGTCGGCACGGGCTTCGGCGCCTGGATCGCCGCCGAGATCGCGGTGAAGACTACGGCGCGGATGGCGCGGCTGGTGATGGCCAACGCCGTCGGCGTCAAGGTCGGCGACCGCGAGACCCGCGACATCGCCGATATTTTCGCGCTCACCGAGCCGGAATATATTGCCATTGCCTATTGCGATCCGGACGTCGGCAAACGCGACTACAAGGCGCTGCCTGATGCCGAAGTGCTTGCCGCCGCGCGGGCGCGCGAAGCGACGGCGCGGTTTGCCTGGAATCCGTACTTCCACAATCCGCGGCTCAAAAGCCGGCTGCATCGCATCCGTATCCCGACGCTGTTTCTGTGGGGCACTCACGACCGCATGCTCAGCGAAGCTTATGGCCGCGCCTATTGCGCCATGATTGCGGGCGCTCGCTTCGAACCGATCGACCGCGCCGGGCATTTCCCCGATCACGAGCAGCCCAAAATTTTTGCCGAAAAGGTGCTGGCGTTCGCGAAAGCCAAATAACGCCGCAACAGGAATCCGCGCCATGAAAGTCTACCAGTTCACCGAGCAGCCCTATTATCCGGCCTGGACCGAGCATTCCGGCTCGCTGCGCGTGAATCTCTTGAACCGCAAATGCGATCCGCACATCGCCGCCGACTTGTTCCATCGCTATTACGACGAGTGGCAGACCGCGGACGAGCTCGGCCTCGACATCATGCTCAACGAGCATCACCAGACCGCGACCTGCATGTCGTCGACGGTGGTGGTGGGGCTTTCGGTGCTGTCGCGCATCACCAAAAACGCGCGGCTCTTGGTGCTCGGCTATCCGATCGGGCACCGGCCCGATCCGTTGCGCGTCGCCGAGGAGCTGTCGACTATCGACGTGATCTCGCGCGGCCGCCTCGACATGGGTTTCATCAAAGGCGTGCCCTACGAGTTTCCCGCCTCCAATCAAAATCCCGTCGGCGTCATGGACCGGTGGTGGGAAGCGCTCGATTTCATCATCAAGGCGATGACCACCCACGACGAAATGTTCAACTGGGAAGGCGAGTATTTCAATTATCGGCAGGTGAATGTCTGGCCGCGGGTGTGGCAGGAGCCGCATCCGCCGATCTGGACCACGACCGGCTCAACCACCCAGGCACGGATTCTCGGCGAGCGCGGCTATGTGATGGCGACGCTCGGCTCCGGCTACAACACGCGGCCGCTCTATGACGCCTATCGCCGCGGCTACCTGGCCAAGTGGGGCAAGGCGCCGGGGCCCGACCGCTTCGCCTATCTCGGCCTGGTCGGCGTCGCCAAGGATCGCGACGAGGCACGCCGCCGCGGCGAATTGGTCGCCGGCTATCTGCGCTCGAGCGGCATCGTGCATCTGCCGTTCCGCAATCCGCCGGGCTTCCTGTCGGCCGAAGACAATGCGCGGATGCTGCTCGGCGAGACGCCGCCGCGCAGCTACACCAAAGATCGGCGCGTCATCAGCATGCACAGCGCCAGCGCCGAGGATTTGATCGCCGCCGGCATTTTGTTCTGCGGCACGCCGGACGAGGTCTATGAGCAGATCGTCGATTTCTGTGGTTACTGCGGCGGCATGGGCAACCTGTTGATGA
Organism: Xanthobacteraceae bacterium; assembly: GCA_049584715.1. Taxonomy (GTDB): domain Bacteria; phylum Pseudomonadota; class Alphaproteobacteria; order Rhizobiales; family Xanthobacteraceae; genus BOG-931. The sequence continues at coordinate 8,901 of JBAUYI010000532.1, read as the reverse complement.
TGGGCCACGCCGGCTACCTCACCCACGAGCAGACCGTCGACAATCTCAGCCTGTTCGCCCGCGAGGTCTATCCGCGGCTCAAAGCCTGGAAGCAGCCGGACGCCGACGAGGTGGCGGCGCTTGCGGCGGCGGCGGAAAATTCGCAATCGAACCGCTCCGCTAGCGCAAGAGTCGGCGATTTGGTCGACGCGACCATTACTCGTTGAGCGAACCCCTTCCTGTCATGCTCCGCGAAGGCGGAGCATCCAGTAATCGCAGGTGGCTGTTGATACACCACGTTCGTGATGCGACTATCTGTGACTACTGGATCGTCCGCCTTCGCGGACGATGACACTGAAGGGCGGAAGCGATGAGGGTCTATCACTTCAGCGAACAGGCCTATCACCCGGCCTGGAACGAGCATTCCGGCACGCTGCGCGTCACGTTCCCGAACCGCAAATGCGACCCGCGCGTCGCCGCCGACCTGTTCCATCGCTACTACGACGAGTGGCAGCTCTGCGACGAGCTTGGTCTCGACATCATGCTCAACGAGCATCACCAGACCGCGACCTGCATGTCGTCGTCGGTGGTGATCGGGCTCGCCATCACGGCGCGTGCCACCAAACAGGCGCGGCTTCTGGTGCTCGGCTATCCGATCGGGCACCGGCCCGATCCGCTGCGCGCCGCCGAGGAGCTGTCGACCATCGACGTGATCTCGCGCGGCCGGCTCGACATGGGTTTTATCAAGGGCATCCCTTATGAGATCGCCGCGTCGAACCGCAATCCGACCGAGCTGATGGACCGTTTCTGGGAGGCGCACGATTTCATCATCAAGGCGATGACCACCCACGACGAGGACTTCAATTGGGACGGCGAATTTTTTCAGTACCGGCATGTCAATGTCTGGCCGCGGGTGTGGCAGGAGCCGCATCCGCCGGTGTGGTCGACCACCGGCTCATCGACCCAGGCGCGCGTGCTCGGCGAGCGCGGTTACGTCATGGCGACGCTCGGCACCGGCTACGGCACGCGCAAGCTCTACGACGCCTATCGCAAGAGCTACATGGGGAAGTACGGCAAGGCGCCGGGCGCCGATCGCTTCGCCTATCTCGGCCTGGTCGCGGTCTCCCACGACCGGGAAGAAGCGAAGCGGCGCGGTCATCTCATCGCCGGCTATCTGCGCACCAGCCCGATCGTGGCGCTGCCGTTCCGCAATCCGCCCGGCTACATCCCGCCTGAGGACAATGCGCGGATGCTGCGCGGCGAGACGCCGCCGCGTACCTACACCAAAGACGGCCGCGTCATCTCCATGCAATTCGCCAGCGTTGAGGAGCTGATGGATGCCGGCGTGCTGTTCTGCGGCACGCCCGACGAAGTCTACGAGCAGATCGTCGACTTCTGCGGCAACTGCGGCGGCATGGGCAACCTGCTGATGATGGGGCAGGGCGGCGAGCTCACCCACGCGCAGACGGTCGATAATCTCACGCTGTTTGCCCGCGAGGTTTACCCGCGGCTGAAGGCGTGGAAGCAGCCGGATGCGGAAGCGGCCGCGGTCGCAGCCTAATGATCCGTCACCCTGAGGTGCGAGCGTAGCGAGCCTCGAAGGGCGACGGCCCGGGCACCTCGGCCGCATCCTTCGAGGGCCACTTCGCGGCCACCTCAGGATGACGGATCGTGTGGTCCAAGCCATTGAAACATATACAGAATATTTCTTTGTTCAAAAATTGGTACAAATCTTGATTTTGGGATGAACGTGGCTCATTGGTGAGCCATGGCAGGCGAACCCTTCACATCCGATCCCTTTGTCGTCGGCAAGAGCGCGCCGGCGCCTGAGCCGCGTCCGATCCCGGCCGAGGAATCGCTGTGCCCGGTCGTTTCCCACGCCTGGGTCAATTCCGAATACAAGCATCTGGTCGTCGAGGCGTCGCCCAAGGCACTCGCGGTCAATCCGGGGCAGTTCTTCAATCTCTTGTGCCCGTCGCCCGATGTCGGCGAATTGTTCTTCCGCCGCCCGCAAAGCGTCTATCGCATCAACCGCGCGAAGGGCCGCGTCGAGTTTCTCTACAAATGCGTCGGCCGTGGCACGCGTGGCTTGGCGACACTCAGGCCGGGTGACGAGCTCAACATGGTCGGCCCGCTCGGCGTCGGCTTTCATCTCGATCCGGCGTGGCGCCACATCGTCGTGCTCGGCCGCGGCGTCGGCATTGCCACGCTCGGGCCGATCTCGCAACTGGCGAAGGAGAACGGCGTCGGCGTCACGGCGATCCTCTCGGCGCGCGACAAGGATTTCGTCATGGCTGGCGCGCTGTTCGCCGAGGCCGGCGACGTCGTCAGCGTGCTCGATACCGACGGCTCGAGCGCGGTGGAGAACGTCGAGAAAATCCTCGAGCAACTCGTCGCGCAAAACCGCGCCGGTGCGTTCTTCACTTGCGGCGCGAACCGGCTGTTCCAGCTGATGAAGCGCGTCGGCAAGGCGCGCAACATTCCGGGTCAGGTCGCGATGGAGCAGGTGATGGCGTGCGGGCTCGGCCCCTGCTACGTCTGTGTGCGCACCTTCGAAGTCAACGGCAAGAAAGAGTTACGCCGGGTCTGTATCGAAGGTCCGGTGTTCGACATGCAGGAGGCGGTCGGATGGTAGACATGAGCGTCAAGATCGGCGCGGTGACGCTGCAGAATCCGATCATGCCGGGCTCCGGCTGCTTCTCCACCGATCTCGCCCAGGTGATGGACATCAATCGCCTCGGCGCCATGGTGGCGAAAACCGTCTCCCGCGAATACCGCGCCGGCAATCCGCCGCCGCGCGCCGCCGAAGTCGAAGGCGGCATGATCAATTCGATCGGGCTGCCGACCAAAGGCATCGATTATTTCTTCGAACATCAGGTGCCGGACTATCGGCGCTTCACGCCGCCGCTGGTCGGCTCGATCTCGGCGACCACGATCGAGGATTTCGAGGCCATGGCGCGCGACGTGGCGCAGGGCGACATCGACGTGCTCGAGGTCAACATCTCCTGCCCGACGCGCGATCCCAAGGGCGGCAATTTCGCGCTGCATGCCGAGCACACTTATGACGTGATCAAGCTCATCCGCGCCACCACCGACAAGCCGGTCTGGGTGAAACTGTCGCCCAACGCCGGCGACATCGTCACTGTGGCGCAGGCGGCCGAGCGCGCCGGCGCCAATGCGCTGGTGGTTTCGAACACGATTCTGGGCCTGAAGATCAATACTGATACGTTCCGCCCGGCGATCGGCAACAAATTCGGCGGCCTGTCGGGCCCCGGCATCAAACCGGTCATCTTGCGCATGGTGCATCAATGCGCTTTAGCCGTGAAAATCCCGATCATCGGCTGCGGCGGCATCGTCAAGGTCGAGGACGTGGTGGAATACATGCTGGCCGGCGCCACCGCGGTGATGATCGGTTACCTGACCTTCCGCAATCCGACCGGCATGATCGCCATCATCGATGGGCTGGAGCAATGGTGCGCCAAGCGCGGCTTCGCTCGCGTCGCCGACCTCACCCGTGCCATGATCGACGAGCCGCCGATGGAGACTTTTGCCGCGGCCGCCATGCCGATCGGGTGAGTTCTTTCTTTGTCATCGTCCGCGCAGGCGGACGACCCAGTAATCTCGGAGTGTCAGTTGTGGCAAAGCCTGCGTTAAATGTAAGGTCCGCGATTACTGGGTGCCCCGCCTTCGCGGGGCATGACAGGTGAAGCTAAAATGACCACGCGTATCACCATCCGCAAACCCGATGACTGGCACCTGCACGTCCGCGACGGCGAGATGCTCAAAGCGGTGCTGCCGTACACGGCAAAGCATTTCGGCCGCGCCATCCTGATGCCGAACCTCATTCCGCCGGTGCGCACCACGGCGGACTGCGCTGCCTATCGCGAGCGGGTGATGGCGGCGGTGCCGCAGGGGTCGAAATTCAAGCCGCTGCTCACCTGCTATCTCACCGACGATACCGATCCTGACGATGTCGAACAAGGCTTCCGCGACGGCCTGTTCACCGGCGTAAAACTTTATCCAGCCAACGCCACCACCAATTCGGCCGCCGGCGTCACCGACTATAAGAAGGTTATGCCCGTGCTGGAACGCATGGAAAAGATCGACATGCCGTTTTTGATGCACGGCGAGGACACCGACCCGGACGTCGATATTTTTGACCGTGAGAAGGCGTTCATCGACCGCTACCTATCGAAGTGGGTGAAGCAGTTTCCCGGCCTGCGCTTCATCCTCGAGCATCTCTCGTCGAAGGAGGGTGCCGAATACGTGAAGAGCGCGGCGCCTCAGGTCGGCGGCACCATCACGCCCTATCACATGATGCTGACGCGCAACGACTGGTTCGGCCACGGCTTGAAGCCCTACATGTACGTGATGCCGGTGATCAAAACCGCGCGCGACCGCACCGCATTGCGCAAGGCCGCGACCTCGGGCGAGGCCTGCTATTTCCTCGGCACCGATTCTGCGCCGCATCCTTACGCGCGGAAAGTCTCGACCAATGGCGTGCCGGGCATGTTCAATGCGCCGGTCGCGATCGAGACCTATGCGCGGGTGTTCGAGGAGGAGGGCGCGCTCGACAAGCTCGAAGCCTTTGCCTCGCTCAACGGCCCGAAGCATTATCGGATGCCGCCGAACGAGGAAAAGATCACGCTGGAAAAGATATCTTGGACCGCGCCGGAGGAAGTCAAAGTCGCCGGCCCCGACGAGCGCGCCTTGGTTTATCGCGGCGGCGAGACGATCGAGTGGAAGGTGGTTGGCTAATTTCCCTCCCCCCTTGTGGGGGAGGGCAGGGTAGGGGGGGGCGGGAGGTGACGCGCTAGCGTCGGCGTTTTTGCATTACCTCTCGACCCCCACCCCTACCCCTCCCCACAAGGGGGAGGGGAAGAGGAGATAACAATGACAGGCTTCCCCGACAAAGCGGTGATAGCCGAACTGACGGCGAAGATGCTGCTCGAAGTGGACGCGGTCCGCTTTATGACTGACAAGCCGTTCATCTACACGTCGGGCTGGGCGAGCCCGGTCTATACCGATTGCCGCCGGCTGATCTCGTTCCCGCGCGTGCGCCAGACCTTGATAGATTTCGGCGTGGCGACGGTGCTGCGCGACGCTGGTTTCGAGCAATTCGACGCGGTGGCCGGCGGCGAGACGGCGGGCATTCCATTTGCCGCCTGGATGGCGGACCGCCTGATGCTGCCGATGCAATATGTGCGCAAGAAGCCGAAAGGCTTTGGCCGCAACGCTCAGATCGAGGGCCACATCGAGGATGGCGATCGCGTGCTGCTGGTCGAGGACATGACCACCGATGGCCGCAGCAAGGTGAATTTCTGCAAGGCCTTACGCGGCGCCGGCGCTACCGTCGAGCACGTCTTCGTGTTCTTCTTCTACGACATCTTTCCCGAGAGCAAAAAAATCTTCGGCGATCTCGGCGTTACCTTGCACGCCCTCGCCACCTGGTGGGACGTGCTGGAGGTGGCGAAGAAGAGCGGCAAGTTCGACAAGGGCAAGCTCAAGGAAGTCGAGAAATTCATGAAGAATCCGGCCGGCTGGTCGAAGGCCCATGGCGGCGTCGCGCAAGCGGCGGAGTAGTATTTCCCTCCCCCCTTGTGGGGGAGGGCAGGGTGGGGGTCGGGAGGTAGAACCATGACGTTGACGCAAGCGCATGCTGTGCATTCGTCTACGTCAGTAAGTTACCTCCCGACCCCCACCCCTACCCCTCCCCACAAGGGGGAGGGGAACGAATGAGTGAGAGGGTGAAAAAAGTAATGCCAAATCAAGTTGCGGATGTGATCGTGGTCGGCGCCGGCAATGCGGCGTTCTGTGCGGCGCTGGCGGCGCAGGAAGAGGGCGCCAAGGTCGTGATGTGCGAAGCGGCGCCGGAGGATGAATCCGGCGGCAACAGCCGCTTCACCGCCGGCTCGATCCGCGTCGTCTATAACGGCGTCAACGACATCAAGACGCTGGTGCCCGATCTCACGCCGGCCGAAGTCGAGACCACGGATTTCGGCACCTATACCGCCGATCAGTTCTTCGACGACATGGCGCGCATCACTCAGAACCGCGCCGATCCCGATCTGGTCGAGCTGCTGGTGACCAAGAGCTTCGACTCACTCAACTGGATGCGCGAGAAGGGCGTCCGCCTCATTCCGATCTATGGCCGCCAAGCCTTCAAGATCGACGGCAAGTTCAAGTTCTGGGGCGGCTTGACGGTGGAATCCGTTGGCGGCGGGCCTGGCCTGGTCGCCATGCTCACCGCTTCGGCAAAAAAGCGCGGCATCGACATCCACTATTCCACGCGCGGCCTCGATCTATTGTTCGACGGCAACCGGGTCGAGGGCGTCCGCGTGCGCCAGAACGGTGAGGTGCGCGAATTGCGGGCGAAATCCGTGGTGCTGGCCTGCGGCGGGTTCGAGGCCAATCCGGAATGGCGTACGCGCTATCTCGGTCCGGGCTGGGATTTGGCCAAGGTGCGCGGCTCTCGCTACAACACCGGCGACGGCATCCGCATGGCGATCGATATCGGGGCTGCGCCGCGCGGCAATTGGTCGGGTTGCCACGCCGTGCAATGGGAAATGAACGCGCCGGAATTCGGCGATCTTGCCGTCGGCGATCAGTTCCAAAAACACTCCTATCCGTTCTGCATCCTGGTCAATGCCACCGGCAAGCGCTTCGTCGACGAGGGCGCCGATTTCCGCAATTACACGTACGCGAAGTACGGCCGCGTGGTGCTGGAGCAGCCGGGTCAGTTCGCCTGGCAGATCTTCGATCAGAAGGTGAAGCACCTGCAGCGCGACGAATACAAGATCCGCCAGATCACCAAGGTGACGGCGAATACCATCGAGGAGTTCGCGCAGAAGCTCGAAGGCGTCAACGCCGCCGAGTTCGTCAAGACCATCAAGGAATGGAACGCCGCGGTGAAGACCGACGTGCCGTTCAATCCGAACGTCAAGGACGGCCGCGGCACGCAAGGCCTCGCCATCAACAAGAGCAATTGGGCGAACACCTTCGACGCGCCGCCCTATGAAGGCTATGCCGTGACTTGCGGGGTCACCTTCACCTTCGGCGGCCTGCGCATCAACACCGACGGCGAAGTGCTCAACACCGACTATCAGCCGATCCGCGGTCTCTATGCGGCGGGCGAACTGGTCGGCGGCCTGTTCTATTTCAACTATCCGGGCGGCTCCGGCCTGATGTCCGGCACGGTGTTCGGCAAGATCGCCGGCACCTCGGCCGGCCGCGCCGGTAAGAACTGAAGCGGCGATGCCAAGCGGTTTCGAGTGGCGCAGTTTGCACAAGCGAACTCCCTCTCTCCAAGGGGGAGAGGGTTGGGGTGAGGGGGCTCCGGCGGAGAGGCTCGAACCCCCTCATCCCCACCTTCTCCCCTCCGGGGAGAAGGAGCTTCCTGCGCGTGCTGCCGCGCCGGGTTCTCAACCAAGGTCTTCATGATGCAATCCACAGCCACGATCACCCGCACAAAGACTGCGCTCAACGAACTTGGCGCCGCCGAGATCGTACAAAAGATCGCGCGCGGCGAGGCGACGTGCGAAGCGGTGACGCGCGACTGCGTGGCGCGGATTGCTGAGCGCGATGGTGTCGTCAAAGCGTGGGTGAATTTCGATCCGGAATTGGCGCTCGCCCAAGCGCGCGCGCTCGATCGCTCGCAAAACCGCGGCCCGCTGCACGGCGTGCCGATCGGCGTCAAGGACATCATCGACACGTTCGACATGCCGACCGAATTCGGCTCGCCGATCTACAAAAGTCATCGGCCGCCGTCGGACGCGGCTTGCGTCGCGCTGTTGCGCCGCGCCGGCGCGGTGATGCTGGGCAAGACCGCGACTTGCGAATTCGCCGGCATGGCGCCGCCGGAGACCACCAACCCGCACAATCCCGCGCACACGCCGGGCGGCTCGTCGAGCGGTTCCGCGGCGGCGGTCGCCGACGACATGGTGCCGGCGGCGCTCGGCACCCAGACCGGCGGCTCGGTGCTCCGCCCAAGTTCCTATTGCGGGATTTTCGGCTTCAAGCCCACCTACAACAGCTTCAACAAAGCCGGCGTGAAGCCGGCGGCGGAAAGCATCGACACCATCGGCTGGCTCGCCCGCTCGCTCGACGACATCGAACTGCTCACCGCCGTGCTGCGTATGCAGGCGCCGCAGCCGCCGCAAACGATGAATTCTGCGCCGCGGATCGGTTGGTGCCGCACCGAGATGTGGGATAGCGCGCAGCCGGAAACCAAGGCCGCGGTCGAAGACGCAGCAGCAACTCTCGCCAAGGCCGGCGCCACAGTGCGCGAAATAAAACTTCCAGAGCCGTTCACTGGCCTGCGCATGGTCGCGCGTGAGACCATAAATTTCTACGAACGCGCCGCCTGCATGGCCTACGAATGGGACCATCATCGCGACGCGCTGTCGCCGCAGATGAAGCGTTACATCGAGCACGGCCAGAAAACCTCGCGGCAGGATTACATCGCTGGCTGGCGCAAGGTCGAGGAGTGCCGTGCGCTGCTGCTGAGCGTCTTCGAAGACTTCGACGTGCTGCTGGCGCCGTGCGTGCAAGGCGAGGCGCCGAAGGGTCTCGCCTCGACCGGCGACGGCACCATGCAGGCGATCTGGACCGCGCTGCACACGCCGAGCATGACGCTGCCGACCCATCGCGGACCCAATAATCTGCCGGTCGGCATCCAATTGGTCGGGCAACGCTACGACGACGACCGGTTATTCGCCTGCGCACGATGGGTTTGGCAGAAGATCGGCTCACCAGAGATGATCGGCTGCAGGCACGCATAGATTAGAGTTAGCGAATGGAATTCGACAATTCGTTCGACGTTCCGTTGTCGCCGGCGCAAGCCTGGGCGGTGCTGATGGACATCCGGCGCATTGCGCCGTGTATGCCCGGCGCGGCGCTGACCGAAGTGATCGATGCGCAGAA
>JBAUYI010000531.1:0-11755 GCA_049584715.1 Xanthobacteraceae bacterium | reverse complement strand
GAAACCATGCAATAAAGCCCGACGAGATAAATGAACTCCGCCGTTCCCTCTTCGCCAAACAGGTCGACGGCTTGTCGATACGTCAGCTCCGGCAAAACTCCACCTGAAACAAGAGCTGACGCCAGGTCGTAAGCGACGGCTTCTTCGCGCGCGAGATCGCCCGGACGCTGACCGGCGATGATCGTCGCAATCTTATTGTCGTCAATTCCGCGCAATTCGGCAACGAGCACATGAGCGTAGATCTCATAAGCGGAATGAAAGTGTGCCCCCGTCACCAGGATCGCAATTTCGCGGACCGGGCGCGGCAATTTCGGGGCGGTGGACAAGGCCTTGACCAGTTCCCAAACCGGGCCGCCGAATTTCGGAAAATGCAGCCATGGATTCCAGGGGCCGATCAGCCGGCCGCCATCGTCGATCGCAGTGAACCCCTTGAAATTCGCTTCGATGCCGTTTCGCATGTCATCATAGAGGCGCCGCTGCTCGGCAGCCAAATCGGCCGGTGGAATGAGAGGTAATCGCATGCGCTGGCCCTTTCCTTTTTGGCGGACTACGCCGTTGGTAACGCTGTGCCTCGGCCAAAACCCTCGCGCAGCGGTCCGCCTACCGCGTTTGCTGCGCCGCCTCAGTCACCGTTTGATAGGCTGCGCTCAATTGCGGCGTTGCTTTGGCAACGTCTTCTCCGGCGCTGACAAGGGTTTTGAGCATCGAGGTCTGCTCATCGGGCGGCAAGCTGATCAACTCGCCGCCATTGTCCACCCAGTCCTTGCGGGCCCCGTTGAGGATATCGATCGCCTGCGGATTGACCGCCACCGTTTCCGTGGCGGCGTCCCGGTCGACGATCTGTTGCAGATCGGGCGGCAATGAATCGTACCATTTCTTGTTGATCTCCACGACCGCGAAGATGGAAGGCTGGCCGATCTCGGTCACGTACTTCGATGTATCGCCAAAGTGCATGCCGACGAAGTTTTTGAGAGCGGAGAGCGCACCGTCGATGGCGCCCTGCTGGAGAGCCGGCAGGACGTCGCCCAAGGTCAGCGCCACGGGATTCGCACCAAGCTGCCCGAATGGCGCGGTTTGGAATTGCGAGGCGAGGACCCTGATTTTCTTTCCCTTTAAATCGGGGAGGTGGCGGACCGGCGTTCTTGCGATCAGGGAGGTCGGACTGGCCATCATAAGCCCGACGCCGCGCAAACCCTTGTCGGCCCCAAGCCCAAGTATGAACTTTTTGACCGCAGGGTCGGCGGCCAGACGCTGCCCGTGCTCCATGGAGTTGACGAGGCCGGGAGCCGCCATCACGTCGAACCGCTCGTCGACGCCAACAAAGAACTCGGGTGGAATGACGGCGCACTGGATGGCGCCGAACTGCGTGCCTTCGATTTGCCGCGGGATCGAGCCCAGTTGGCTCGCGTTGTAAACTTCAGCCTTGATCCGGCCGCCCGAATCCCTCTCGACCGCGGCAGCGTAGTTCTTGGCGAATTGGTAAGTTGAATCGTTTACGGTCGGAAGTGTAATCTTCATCACATAAATCTTGTCGTCGGCTGCCTGCACGGCGCCGAGCGTCAGCGCAAGCAACACCACGAGCGCGGCAGCGGCACCGACCGTTCGCGCCAGGACTCCGTATTGCACGAAGCGCATGTGGGTCTCCTTCCGATGGACCCCGAGCCAAGGTACAAGCATCGAGCCGCCCTCAGGAGTGGGATTATGCACGCTACGATTTCGCAAGGATACCACGCCTTTGACTAGGCCACGGAGGGGAGGTCAACTTTCATGCGTACGCTTTCCACCCGAGCACATGTTACATTCGGTCTTGCGGCAGTCATCTGCATCTATTGGATGATCACAACAACCGCCGCGCTCTGTCAGGATGCTGGAAAACCGAGGGCATTGAACACGGAAGCCGAGCACTGCAGTCGCATGAAAGACGAGCGGGAGCGGATGCGCTGCGAAAAGCAAGAAGATCCGTCCACCAATGTTGCTCAGCCGCCGCCGCCCGAGCTTGGAACTTGGCGGCTTATTCGAACGCCGAATCCGGCTAGCGGTCCAGAATCGATTTCGATCACGAAGAGTGCAAATACAACGGGATCCGATCCGGACTTTGCAGGCCTGATGCTCGATTGTGGCGAGGGTGCCACCACACAAGTCCTGGTGGTTCTGGTCGAACTACTGCCACCGCGGGCGCACCCCAAAGTGACTGTCGTGGCGGGCGCAACGACCACGGAATTCACTGCAAGCGTGGTGGTACCAGGAACTTCGGTGCTTCTCCCGGAGAAAGCATCTGCGCTAGTCGAGGACGCTTGGCAGTCCGTGCCTGAGCTTTCGATATCGATCTCGGAGAACCGCCGCTCAATCCATGGTGTGATTTCGCTGGCCGACATCGGCACCGCAATGCGGACGCTGCAGTCGAATTGTCCAACGGCAGTTCCCGGCCGGTAATCGGTTGTGCCGCCCTCGCGGCTGCGCCAGCGAAGTGCCACCGCAGCACTCTACGGAGTCGCTCCCGGCCCTGAACCGCCGCGCCGACCGTCCGCCTTCGCGTCCGGTGTTGGGGGCGTAGCTGCCGCGCCAGCCATTGCGCGTCGCGGCAGTTGATGACCCCGGCTGTGTAAAACGTTTTGACACGGCCAAGACCCGAAGCGGACGCCCTCTTCAAGCACCTTCTCGTGCAACCGCAACACCAATCCCGGATTTCACTTCATCCGGGCCACGGGGCTGGCCGTCCTCCAATATCGCCTCATAGACATTGAGCCAAAACCGCACCGCCTTTGCACGAGCAAGGCCGGAACATCCCATCGTCGGACATTTGCCCCGTCGACAGATCGATGACTTCGCGCGAATATCGAGGGCGCGTCGCCATTCTCATACGCCGTTGAGAGGACCCACGTGTGCATTGGAATTTGCGGTACTTTTTTGCCGTTCTATTGGCAGCCGCCGCAATCGATGGCGCGGCGTTCGCGCATTCGACCCCTAACAGGGCACTTGCGACCCCTAAACAAGACACCTGCGACCCCGACCAAGGCACCTGTTGTCCGGCTCGACAGCGGCAGGTTCGCGGCTTGGAGGCGGACGGCGTCGTCAGCTTCAAAGGTATTCCTTATGCCGAACCGCCGGTCGGCAAGCTGCGCTGGCGAGCGCCGCAGCCGGCGCAACATTGTCATGACCCGGCTGTCGATAAAGTGATCGATTTTACCAACAACGGGGTCGTCGTCGGACCCGATCCGCTCAAGGCCAGGCTCGACCTGTGGCGGAAGGTATGGAGCCAGGACCAATAATGGCTTTGCCGGACGGATTCTATCTTTGAGGTCCGCTTCTGGCGCAAAGCGACAGTTAGTGCGGGGGCGAATGAGGTGAGGTGTGGTGAGGTATCTCTCGCTGCTGCCATGCATTACAATTACCGCACGAGGATCAAAGACGGGGAGGGCATCCGGTGGCGCAGGAAATCGGTAGCGTGGCGCAGGCTGAGACGAGCGGCGCCGAGGGTTTTTGGCCGAAGGGCTGGTGGGCAATCGTCGACTACAAGATCGGCATCATTCCGTTGCCGGTTTTTGTGGTCCTCATCGGCGTGATCGGCGGCTTCGCCGCCACCGGCACGGTGCCGTCGGATATTTTGATGGCGATCGTGCTGTTGTCGATGGGCGGCTTTGCCTGCGCCGAACTGGGCAAGCGCATCCCGATCATCCGCAACGTCGGCGCGGCGGCGATCTTTGCCACCTTCATTCCATCATACCTGGCCTTCCATCATCTGTTGCCGGCTTCGATTCTCAATTCGGTCACGCAGTTCACCAAGGACTCGAACTTTCTCTATCTGTTCATCGCCTGCATCATCGTCGGCAGTATTTTGGGCATGGACCGCGGCGTCTTGATCAAGGGCTTTCTGAAAATATTCGTGCCGCTGGCCTGCGCGTCGGTGGTCGGCGGCATCGTCGGCACCCTCGTCGGCACGCTGTTGGGGCTCGGCGCATACCACACGTTCTTCTTCGTCGTGGTGCCGATCATGGCCGGCGGCGTCGGCGAGGGCGCGATCCCGCTGTCGATCGGCTATGCGCAGATCCTGCACCAGGCGCAAGGCGATCTGTTCGCGCAAGTTCTGCCGCCGGTGATGCTCGGCAGCCTCACCGCGATCCTGCTGGCGGGCACGCTCAACTTCGTCGGCAAGAAATACCCGCATCTCACCGGCGAAGGGCGCCTGCAGCCCGGCGAGCATGACGAGCTCGAATTCGAGGAGGACCACGACGAGGCTTACGTCGACGTGACGACCATCGCCGCCGCCGTCGTTACCGCGGTGACGCTTTATCTGATCGGCGCGCTGACGCAGCGGCTGTTCGGCTTTCCGGCGCCGGTGGCGATGCTGGTCATCGCGGTGCTCCTCAAGCTGGCGCGCGCCGTCTCGCCATCGCTGCAGCTCGGCGCCTTCCACGTCTACAAGTTCTTCTCCACCGCGGTGACCTATCCGCTGCTGTTCGCCATCGGCGTATCGCTGACGCCCTGGGACAAGCTGGTGGCCGCGTTCACGGTGCCCTACCTGATCACCATCGTCTCGACCGTGGTGTCGATCATCACCACGGGATTTTTCGTCGGCGCCTGGCTGAAGATGTATCCGATCGACACCGCCATCGTCACCGCCTGCCACAGCGGACAAGGCGGCACCGGCGACGTCGCCATCCTCACCGCGGGCAATCGGATGCAGCTGATGCCGTTTGCCCAGATCGCTACCCGCATCGGCGGCGCGGCGACCGTGACGATGGTGTTGATTATCTTGTCGCAGATCGGCTAGTGCGGCGATTAAGCGACCGTCCGTGTGGTAAAGCTCTGAGAGGCAGATCAATGCCGTCCGGCGACCACGTGGAGGCCTCTTGCTTAAGCTTCTTGTGCGCAGTGCGCTTCCGCTTAGATCAGCGGCCGCTGCGGGATTTCCTCGTCGAAATATTGCCCGATCTTTTCCAGCACGCGCGGATTGGTCAAGGTCAGCGAGCCGTTCATGCGCGCGAACATGCCCATTTTGCGCAACCGCGCCAGCGTCTTATTGGTGTGCACCAGCGACAGCCCGAGCGCGTCGGCGATGTGCTGTTGCGTCAGCGGAAACAGGAACGTGTCCTCGACCACGAGCCCCAACGCCTTGGCGCGTTTGTAGAGCATGACGATCAGCGCCGCGGTGCGCTCCGTCGCTGTGCGCCGGCCGGCGCTGGTCAAATTCTCGTCGACGTGGCTCTCCTCGCGCGAGCCGAGCCAAGTGACGTCGAAAGCGAGCCCAGGCATTTCGCCGAACAAACCCCAGACCTTACGGCGCGGCAACAGGCAGAGCTGCACTTCGGTAAGCGCCTCGATGCCATGCTGCGCGGCGTCGAACATGGCCGCCTGCAGACCGACGAGGTCGCCCGGCAGGAGAAAATTTAGAATCTGGCGGCGGCCGTCGGGCAGCATTTTGAAGCGAAACGCCCAGCCGGAATAGAGCGTATAGATTTCCGGGCAATCCTCGCCGGCGCGGATGATCTCGGCTCCCGCCGGCAGCACGACGTGGTCGCGCTTGATCTCGTTGATGGCGCCGAGTTCGTTTGGGGTGATGGGTTTGAACAAACCACAGGCGCGTAATGTACATTCGAAGCAGGGGACCTGCATGCTGCAAATGCCTTGAGCTATTTGGTTCTGGATATCGGATAACTGCCGTTGCGTCCGTTCCCCAACACAACACTTGTTGGAACAAGGCTTGCGAAACAAGACTTGCCGGAGCGGACATCGCGATAAGTTGGAACCCGCGGCAAAAGTTCCAATCCACAAAATTCTTGTTTATGTCCTTTGACATAGCGGGTTCCCGGAGGCCTAGGTTAGGTTGCGGTCCGGCAGCCAGCGGGGGGCGCTCAGGCCGGCGAGACTTAATCGTTCTGGGATTGATCTTAAGCCCGGTGATGTCCAAGTGCGCGGGATGACGGCTCGTCCAGCCAATGCCGTGAACGTGCCGGTCGAGCGGGAAATGCCGTGCGCCCGCAATTGACCGATCGCAAGCCGCTCGCGCTGCTCAACCGGAGCCTGGCCGTCACCGCTGTGCTCGCGGCGCTGCTCATGGCCGCCTCGTTTTGGCTTGGCGCGCGCAACAAGAGCGACGACGAATGGGTGCTGCACTCGCTCGCCGTGCGCGAGCAGCTCACGCTAGTGCGCATTCTCGTTCAGGCCGCGGAAACCGGGCAGCGCGGCTATCTGATCACCGGCCGCGACGCGTATCTGGCGCCGTACGACAATGCGGTCACAGCGTTTCCGACGACGCTCGACAATTTGGCGAAGCTCGTCAGCGATAATCCGGCGCATGAGCAGTCGCTCGTGGCGCTGCGGCAACTGATCAAGGACAAGCTGGACGAATTGCGCTCGACCATCCAGGAAGCCAAAGTAGGCCACGCAGACGCCGCGCGCGCGATCGTCAACAACGATTCCGGCTTCCGGCTGATGCAACAGATCAATCAGCGTCTTGCCGCCATGGATGCGGAGGAAGATCGGCTGCTGAACAGCCGGCAGGCTGCCGCGGCGCGGTCCGGCAAGCTGCTGCAGGCCGGCGTTGCGCTCGCCTTCGTGCTGATCTGTATTCTCGGCGCCTTGATGGCACGCTTCACCCGGCAATCCTTCGGTGCGCTCACCGCGGCGCGCGATCAGCTGTTGGCCTCCAATAATCAATTGCTCGAGCAAATAACCCGGCGCGAGCAGGTCGAAAGCCAATTGCGCCAATCGCAGAAGATGGAAGCGCTGGGCCAGCTCACCGGCGGCATTGCCCACGACTTCAACAATATGCTCGGCGTGATCATGGGTGCGCACGATCTGATGTCGCGCCGCATCAGGAACGGCGATTTCGGCATCCAGCGTTTCCTGGACGCGGCGACCAATGCGACCGAGCGCGCCGCCGTGCTGACGCAGCGGCTTCTTGCGTTCGCGCGGCAGCAGCCGCTGGCGCCGCAGCCGATCGACGCCAACAAGATGATCGGCAACATGTCCGATCTCCTGCACTCGACCTTGGGCGAGCACATCCAGATCGAGACGGTGACAGCGGGCGGGCTGTGGATGATCCATGCCGACCTGCAGCAGCTCGAGAGCGCGGTGCTCAACATCGCGATCAATGCGCGCGACGCCATGCCGGACGGCGGCAAGCTCACGATCGAGACGGCGAACGCTTATCTCGACGAGGCCTACTGCCGGGAGAACCCGGAGATCGAGCCCGGGCAATTCGTCATGACGGCGATCAGCGATACCGGCAACGGCATGGCGCCCGAGGTCGCCGCGCGCGTGTTCGATCCGTTTTTCACCACCAAGCCTACCGGAAAGGGTACCGGGCTCGGCATGAGTCAGGTCTACGGTTTCGTCAAACAATCGCGCGGCCACATCAAGATCTATTCCGAACCCGGCGCCGGCACGACGGTGAAAATCTATCTGCCGCGGCTCATCGGCGACGCCAAGGACATCAAACGCGCGACCGCCGCACCGGTGCGCACCGGCGAGCGCAGCGAGATCATCCTGGTAGTCGAGGACGACGCCTTGATGCGCCGGCTTGCGACCGACACGCTGCATGAGCTCGGCTACACCGCGTTCGAGGCCGACAATGCGGCGAACGCGCTCGCCATCCTCGACCGCGAGCAGGGCGTGAAATTGCTGTTCACCGACGTGGTGATGCCGGACACCAACGGCAAAAAACTCGCCGACGAAGCGTTGCGCCGCCGCCCTAAGCTGAAGGTGCTGTTCACAACCGGCTACACCGCCAATGCGGTAGTCCATGGCGGCGTGCTCGACCCCGGCGTGCAATTGATCTCAAAACCGTACACGCTCGATCAGCTCGCCGCCAAGGTGCGCGCGGTGCTGGACGAGACATAACCGGCCACAACGCCAAGTCGTTACCAAGTCGCGACCAGGTCGCTCCGGGTTGCTTCGCCGCAGCGCGCCAGTTTGCCGTTGTCCGTCACGTGGCGATCCTCTAACGTCCGGGCCGACTAGAGCATGATCCCGAAAAGTGGATGCCGGTTTTCGGAAAAGATCATGCTCCACTAAAATGCCAGAGTGCCGAGCGCTTCAAAATGAAGCGGTTGGCACTCTGGACCGCCAGCCAGAAACAAAAAAAGGCGGCCGCTGACAGGGAGAACGAGATGCGCTTTGCGTTACCTGAAACCTTTATGCGCAAAACCTTTATGCGCAAAATCTTTGTGCACGGGGCCGCCGCCGCCGCCGTCTTCGCCGCGGCTTGCGCGCTTTTGCCCGGCGCGGCTCGCGCGCAGGACAAACCGCCGATCGTGATGAAGATTTCGCTCGCAGCGCTCAACGAGGCGCTGCACCAGTTCGCCAAGGATTATGCCGCCTTGATCGAAAAGGATTCCGGCGGCCGGATCAAGACCGAAATCTATCCGGCGAGCCAATTGGGCTCGATCCCGCGGCAGATCGAAGGCACGCAGTTCGGCGCCATTCAATGCGTCGTCACGCCGCCGGAATTCTATTCCGGCGTCGACGAGCGTTATGAGGTGATGGCGGCGCCCGGCCTGGTCGACACGCTGGCCCAGGCGCAGCGCCTCACCGCCGATCCGGAAGTGCGCAAGCTGCTGCTCGGGCTGGGCGCCGACAAGGGTTTGCATGGCGTCGGTCTGTTCGTGTCGCAACCGTCATCCATCATCGCCAAAGCCGCAATCCGTCGTCTCGCCGACTTCAAGGGCAGGAAGGTCCGGGTCTTCGCCTCGCAGTTCCAAAGCGAAGCCTTCGGCCGCCTCGGCCTCACGCCGGTGGCCATGACATTGGGCGACGTATTGCCGGCGCTGCAGCAGGGCGCCATCGACGGCGCTATCGCCGGTACCGTCATCTATAACGCCATGCATTATCAGGATGCCGCAAAATACGTCACCAATATCGGCCAGCCGGTCATCTTCGGCCTCGCCGCTGTCAGCAAGAAATGGTACGACGGGCTGCCTCCGGATTTGCAACAGGTCATCGACAAGGCCGCCGTCGAGGCGATGGCCGAAGTCGATCCGCAGACCGTGGAGATCGATGCGCGCGCCGACAAAGGCTGGGTCGCGAGCGGCGGCGAATTGATCGACCTGCCGCCCGACGAGCAGGCGTCGATGCTCAAGACCATGGCCAGCGTCGCCGCGGACGTGTCGAAGACCAAGCCCACGCTGAGTGCGGCCTATCAGATCGTGGCCGAAGCGGCGCAGCGGGTGAAGAAGTAAACGCAGCGCCGGCGTCGGCGGTATCGGACGGGATTGGGGGGACGGCATGGCATTCACGGTGCTTGGATTAACGGCGCGCGGAATCGTCGCCGCGGCTTTGAGCTTGTCGCTGGCCATAACGCTTGGCGCCCGTGGTGCCGCCGCGCAGGACAAAACCCAAGACAAAACCCAAGACAAAACCCAAGACAAAACCTATGTGATGAAGATCGGCACGCCGACCGTCAACGACACGCCGGAGAACTTCGTAAAATTGTTCGGGCCGATGGTCGAAAAGGATTCCGGCGGCCGCATCAAGATCGAGCTTTATTCCGCCTCAAAACTCGGACCGATGGCGCGCGAGATCGAGGGCCTGCAATTCGGCTCGATCGAATGCGCGATCATTCCGCCGGAATTCTTCGTCGGCGTCGACGAGCGCTTCGAACTGCCGGCGACGCCGGGCCTCGTCGATTCGCTCGCCCATGGCCAGCGGCTGTCGGCGCAAGCCGACTTCAACAAGCTGATGCTCGGTCTCGGCGCCGACAAGGGACTGCACGGCATTGCCATCGTCATGGCGCTGCCGTCGTCGTTGATTTCCAAGGCGCCGATCCGCCATCTCGCCGACATGAGCGGCAAGAAAATCCGCGTCACTGCCTCGAAGCTGCAGCTCGAAGCATTCGGCCGGCTCGGCGCCTCGCCGGTCGCGCTCTCGACCGGCGACATCCTGCCGGCGCTGCAGCAGGGCGCCATCGACGGCTCGATCTCCGGCATCACCGTCTACAATGCCATGCACTTCCAGGACGCGGCGAAATACGTCAGCGAGATCGGCCAGCCGGCGATTTTCCTGATCATCGAAACCAGCAAGCGCTGGTTCGAGGCGCTGCCCAAGGATTTGCAGGAGATCGTCGATCGCGACGCCGCGGCCGCCGCGGCAGCGCTTAGCCCGACGACGGCGACGCTCTACGACAACGCCCGCAAATCGTGGACCGGCAACGGCGGCGAGCTGATCAGCTTTCCGGCCGACGAGCAGGCGGCGATGATGAAGACGCTGGCCGGCGTCGGCGAAGACGTGGCCAAGACCAAGCCGCAGCTCTATGACGCTTTCAAGGTGGTGACGGAGGCCGCCAAGCGTACGCGTTGAATATGTGATACGGATAAGGTGCCGATAGCACGTTGCAGTCGATGGGGGTCGACATGGTGCTCGCCGGACGTGGGTCAGCGAGACCTGGATCAGCGAGACCTGGATCAGCGAGACCTGGATTAGCGACGTGGTCGCGGGCGGCCATGCTCGCGCTGGGCCTGTCGTTGATCGCGCCGGGCGTGGCGCGCGGCGCCGACGACAAGCCGATCGTCATGAAGATCGCGCTGGCGACGCTGGACGACGTCCTGCATCAATACGCCAAGAACTATGCCGCCGCGGTGGAGAAGGATTCCGGCGGCCGCATCAAGGTCGAAATTTATCCGGCGAGCCAACTGGGCTCGATCCAGCGCCAAGCCGAGGGCGTGCAATTCGGCGCCATCCAATGCCAGATCGTTGCGCCTGAGTTTTTGGTCAGCATCGATGAGCGTTTCGAAGTCTTGGCGGCGCCCGGCCTGGTGACGTCGATGACGCAGGGCCAGCGCCTCGCCGCCGATCCGGCGGTGCGCCAGCTGATGCTCGCGCTCGGCGCCGACAAAGGGCTGCATGGCGCGGCGCTGTTGATGTCGACGCCGTCCTCGGTCATCGCCAAAGCG
Organism: Xanthobacteraceae bacterium; assembly: GCA_049584715.1. GTDB lineage: Bacteria > Pseudomonadota > Alphaproteobacteria > Rhizobiales > Xanthobacteraceae > BOG-931. The sequence continues at coordinate 866 of JBAUYI010000531.1, read as the reverse complement.
CCGATCCGGCATCTGGCGGACTTCAAGGGCAAGAAGGTTCGCATCTTCGCTTCGCAATTCGAGGCCGTGGCGATGAAGCGGCTCGGCGCCACGCCGAAGCCGATGACCTTGGCCGAGGTGCTGCCGGCTCTCCTCGACAATTCGATCGACGCCGCGGTTTCCGCGCTCACCATTTTCGGCCCCATGCATTTCGCGAGCGCGGCGAAATACATCACCGACATCGGCCAGCCGGCGATCTTCGGCGTCGTCGAGCTCAGCAAGAAATGGTACGATTCACTGCCGGCCGACCTGCAGCAAATCCTCGACAAGGATGCGCTTACCGAATCGGTGGCGATCAATCCGCAAGCAATTGCGATCGACGACGGCGCCCGCAAGGCCTGGCTCGACGGCGGCGGCGAATTGATCAGCCTGCCCGACGACGAACAGTCGAGCCTGCTCAAAATCGTTGCAGGCGTCGGTGACGAGGTGTCGAACGCCAAGCCGGAATTGAGTGCCGCCTATAAAGTCGTCACCGAGGCGGCCCAGCGTGTGCGATAAGTCAGAATTCCGTTGTCGCCGGGAGGGCGATCATCTAACGTCACGGCCGGACGCAAAGAGGTGGAAAACCCGGTCTTGGGGATCGGGCGCGGCAGTCCGTCACAAAGAAAAAATCCACCAGCGGCGCAATATCAATGCCATCCGGGCGTTCTTTTGGGGAAGAAGCCTGCGGTATTGCGATAGGTCTGTTTCAGCCTAGGCCGGGTCAGAGGGAGTAGAAAATGCAATCTGGGAATCGTGCAATTTTTGCGCGTGCGGTGGGAGCCGCAGGCGTATCGATTTTGACGCTGGGGCTGGCGCTCACATTCGGCGCCGCGCAGGCGCAAGAC
>JBAUYI010000530.1:0-12065 GCA_049584715.1 Xanthobacteraceae bacterium | reverse complement strand
GGGCATCGCCGCCGGCCATTCCAACAACACCTATCGCGGCCTCGTTACCGCGCACCGCCGCGCCACCGGTGCGCGAAACTTCACCAATTGCGATTCGCTCCTGATCGGCGACAAATGCGGCGCGCATACCGTCCCCTATATCGAGGCCAAAAATTCCTCGACCGTGTTCGAGCACGAAGCGACGACCTCGAAGATCTCCGAGGAGATGCTGTTCTATTGCCGGCAGCGCGGCCTGTCTGCCGAGGAGGCGACGGCGCTGGTGGTCAACGGCTTCGTCAAGGACGTGCTGCAGCAGTTGCCGATGGAATTCGCGGTCGAGGCGCAGAAGCTGATCTCGGTCTCGCTGGAAGGCAGCGTCGGGTGACGGTTTGTGGGCGGCAGCAATGGCGACTTGGCTTGAAATACCGGAACTGGAAGCGCTGGTGGAATCGGCGACCGCGCGGGAGCCGGGTCTCAACGTGCTGCACGACTGCGTCGAGGCCATCATGACGACGCTCGAGCGGCAGGTGCACCGCCAGGGCCACCCGCCGATCGTGACGTACCACAATCATAAAGGCGCCTATTACAATGTCAGCGTCCGCCAAAGCGAATACTGGATCATCTACGAGCATTCGGTGTCGCAGCTCGAATTTGCGCTGGCGCGCACCGACCAACTGGCGTGGCGCATTTGCGGCTACCGCTGCACGCCCGCCGAGATGCGGGCGGCGCGGGAGCGCGCCCGGCGCGACGGTTTCACCGGCACTATTCTGCCCAACAAATACTTCGCGCCGCCCCATACGGCTGCGGACGACGAGGATTGAACCGCTGCATTTGCCGAGCGCACGAGAGCGCGGCCATCGGAAAGAGGACAATGTCGCTTCTGGAAATTGAAAACCTGCACGTCGAAATCGACGGCAAGGAAATTCTCAAAGGTCTCGACCTCACCGTGAATGCCGGCGAGGTACACGCCATCATGGGCCCGAACGGGTCCGGCAAATCGACGCTCGCCTATGTGCTCGCCGGCAAGGCCGATTACACGCCGACCGCGGGCGAGGTGCGCTTTGACGGCAAGAACATTTTTGACATGGCGCCCGACGAGCGCGCCGCCGCCGGCCTGTTTCTGGCCTTCCAGTATCCGCTGGAAATCCCCGGCGTCGCCACCATGACGTTCCTGCGCACCGCGCTCAATGCGCAGCGCAAAAAGCGCGGCCAGGCGGAGCTCTCGACGCCGGAGTTTCTCAAGAAGGTGCGCGAGGTCTCCGGCAAGCTCGATATCGAGCAGGAGATGCTGCGCCGCGCCGTCAATGTCGGCTTTTCCGGCGGCGAGAAGAAGCGCAATGAGATTTTGCAGATGACGCTGCTCGAGCCGCGGCTCGCCGTGCTCGACGAAACCGATTCCGGCCTCGACATCGATGCGCTCCGCATCGTCTCCGAAGGCGTCAACCGGCTGCGTTCGAAGGAGCGCGCCTTCGTCGTCATCACCCATTATCAGCGCCTCCTCGACTATATCGTGCCCGACGTGGTGCACGTGCTGTCGAAGGGCCGCATCGTCAAGACCGGCGGCAAGGACTTGGCGCTCGAGCTCGAAGCGCGCGGCTATGCCGAATATCAGGAAGAGGTGCCGGCGTGAACGCCGAAGTCGCCATCATCAAGACCGCGGCGGAGACCGCGCTGGCGCAGGCCTTTTCGCAGGCGCGCGGGCGGCTGCCCGGCGATGGCGCGATCGCGGCGCAGCGCGCGGCGGCCTTCGACGTATTCGCCAAGGCCGGCTTGCCGCATCGCCGCATCGAGGACTGGAAATACACCGATTTGCGCGCGCTGATGCGCGAGGCCAAGCCGCTCGCGGCGCCGCCCGACACTGCCGCCAAGGCGCAGGCGAAGACCGCCGGCGCCTTGCTGGGCGACGTCGAGACGCGCCGGCTGGTGTTTGTCGATGGCGCTTTCGTGGCCGAGCTGTCCGACGTTGCAACCTTGGAGCCGGGACTTTCAGTCGGCTCGCTCGCCAACGCGCTGGCCAATGGCGATCCGACGCTCAGCTCTCATCTCGGCAAGCTCGCGCCGGCAAGCGACGCCGCGGTCGCGCTCAATACCGCGCTGATGGGCGACGGCGCCGTGATCCGCATCGCCTCAGGCTCGACCATCGAGCGGCCGATTCATCTGCTCTTCGTCGCCTCGGCAAAGCCGGCCGCGACCTTCGTGCGTTCGCTGGTGGTGGTGGAAGAGGGCGCCCGCGCCATGCTGATCGAGAGCCACGAGGGACCGGCCGGCAGCGATTACCAGGTCAATGCCGCGCTCGAGATTTTTGTCGGCGACGAGGCCCATGTCGATCACGTGAAAATCATCGGCGAGGGCGCCGACGCGCTGCACGTCTCGACACTGGCGGCCGCGATCGGCGCGCGGGCGCGCTTCAACGCTTTCACCTTCACCGCCGGCGGCGCCGTGGTGCGCAACCAGCTGTTCCTGAAATTCGACGGCGAGGACACCGTCGCGGGTATCCGCGGCGCCACCTTGATCAAGGGCCGGCAGCATGCCGATACAACGCTGGTCGCCGACCACGCCGCGCGGGGCTGCCAGAGCCGGGAAATGTTCAAGACGGTGCTCGACGGTGAGGCCCATGGCGTATTCCAGGGCCGCATCATCGTGCGGCCGCACGCGCAAAAAACCGATGCCAGGATGATGACACGGGCGCTGCTGTTGTCCGAGCGCGCCGAGGCGGACAACAAGCCGGAGCTCGAGATTTTTGCCGACGACGTACAATGCGGTCATGGCGCGACGGCCGGCGCGCTCGACGACGACCTGAAATTCTACCTGATGGCGCGCGGCATTCCACAGGCCGAAGCGGAGGCGCTACTGATCCGGGCGTTTCTCGGCGAAGCCATCGAAGGCATCGAACATGCCGGCCTGCGCGAGGCGCTGATGGATGCCGTCGTGGCTTGGCTCGAGGCGCGCTGACATGAATATCGCCCAATCCATCGGTACCTATGATGTGAACCGCATCCGCGCGGATTTCCCGATCCTTGGCATGCAAGTCTACGGCAAGCCGCTCGTCTATCTCGACAACGCCGCGTCGGCGCAAAAGCCGCAAGCCGTGCTCGATCGCCTCAACCAGGCCTACACGTCGCAATACGCCAATGTGCATCGCGGCCTGCATTATCTCGCCAACGAGGCGACCGAGGCCTACGAAGGCGCGCGCGAAAAAGTGGCGGCGTTCCTCAACGCCAAGCGCAAGGAAGAGATCATCTTCACGCGCAACGCCACCGAGGCGATCAACCTCGTGGCCTACACCTTCGGCCGCGAGCGCATAAAGCCGGGCGACGAGATCGTGCTCTCGATCATGGAGCACCATTCCAACATCGTGCCCTGGCATTTCCTGCGCGAGCGTCAGGGCGCGGTGCTCAAATGGGCACCGGTCGACGACGAGGGTCATTTCCTCATCGACGAATTCGAGAAGCTGTTGACGCCGCGAACAAAGCTCGTCGCCATCACCCACATGTCGAACATGCTCGGCACCTTGGTACCGGTTAAGGAAGTCGTGCGGATTGCGCACGCTCGCGGCATTCCGGTGCTGATCGACGGGGCGCAGGCGGCAGTGCATCTCGATGTCGACGTCCAGGACATCGATTGCGATTTCTATGCCTTTACCGGCCACAAGCTCTACGGCCCGACCGGGATCGGCGTGTTGTACGGCAAATACCAGCATCTCGACGCCATGCCGCCGTTCAACGGCGGCGGCGAGATGATCCGCGAGGTGTTCCAGGACCGCGTCACCTACGGCGAGCCGCCGCACAAATTCGAGGCCGGCACGCCGTCGATCGTGCAGGCGATTGGGCTCGGCGCCGCGATCGATTACGTGGCGAGCATCGGCAAAGCGCGTATCCGCGAGCACGAAGCGGGCCTGCTGCGCTACGCCCACGACCGGCTGCGCGAAATCAATTCGCTGCGCATCATCGGCAACACCAAGAATAAGGGTCCGATCGTCTCCTTCGAGATCAAGGGCGCCCATCCGCACGACGTGGCGACCATCATCGACCGCTCGGGCGTCGCGGTACGCGCCGGCACCCATTGCGTCATGCCGCTGTTGGCGCGCTTCGGCGTCTCGGCGACCTGCCGCGCCTCCTTTGCCATGTACAATACGCGCGAGGAGATCGATTGCCTTGCGCAGGCGCTGGTGAAGGCGCAGAAGTTCTTTACGTGAAGGATATCTTCACATGACCGACGAACCGAAAACCGATACGGACAATGCCGTAGCCGCCGCCGATACGGTGGAACGGCCTTCGACGATTCCGGCGGACGAAATGACGCGCCTGACCGACGAGATCGTCGGCGCGATCAAAACCGTCTACGACCCCGAAATTCCCTCGGATATCTACGAGCTTGGCCTGATCTATAAGGTCGACATCGACGACGACCGCGTGGTCAAGATCGACATGACGCTGACCACGCCGAACTGTCCGTCGGCGGCCGAACTGCCTGCGCAGGTGGAGAATGCGGTTGCGGGAGTGCCCGGCGTGCGCGAGGCCAAGGTCACCATCGTCTGGGATCCGCCGTGGGACCCCAGCCGCATGTCGGACGAGGCGCGCACGGAACTCAATATGTGGTGAGTTGCGCAATGTGCGCGGCGGCACTACATCAGGCTAGGTAAGGCGCTAGTATTTTTGAGTTATTCCAGGTCGTAACGGGCGTGCGTTAAGTCAGCACGCGAGGAGCCAGAACGATGGCCACAGCCCGGCCGAGACCTCAAGTGATGCGGCTTACGGACGCCGCAGCCGAGCGCATCAAGGCGGTGATGGCGAAAGCCGAGCGCCCGATCGCGGCGGTGCGCGTCGGCGTCAAGAACGGCGGCTGCGCCGGGATGAGCTACTTCATGGAATATGCCGAAAGCGTCAATCCGCTCGACGAGGTGATCGAGGATAAGGGCGTGCGCATCCTGATCGACCCCAAGGCGGTGCTGTTCCTGCTCGGCACCGAGATGGACTACAAGGTCGCGAAATTGTCGGCGCAATTCGTGTTCAACAATCCGAACCAGACCGCGGCCTGCGGCTGCGGTGAATCGGTGCAGATCGAGCCGGCGCAGGACACGGGGCAAGACACCGCGCAACCGCAAGCGTAGCAATTACGCCGGCGGCTGCTTTCGCACACTCTCGATCAGCGAGGCGCGCAGCAGGTAGGCGCGGTGCGCCGCCGGATCGGCCGCCGTCGCCCGCAACGCGGCGTTGCTGCGAGCCCGCGCTGCCGGATCCTTTTCCTCGAGCCGCTTCTTGTTGGCGATGGTCTGCTGTTGGACATATTCGACGTTCAACGGCCGGCGCCGCTGATCGTAACTATCGAGACTATCGGCGGGCGCTTCGCCGCGCATGACCTGGCCGAGCAATCCGGCAAGCTCGACGGCGTCGTGGATGCCGAAATTCAAGCCGAGCCCGCCGAGCGGATTATTGACGTGGGCTGAGTCTCCGGCAAGGAAGACGCGGCCCTTGCGAAACGTCGCCGCCACCCGCTGGTGGACATTGTAGATGTTGCGGTGAAAAACCGGATAGTCGCCCGCTTTCGGAAAGAAATTCTGCAGCCGCTGCTGCACCGTGTCGTCGTCGAAAGCCTGGGCATCCGTTTCACCGAGGCGCGTCGGGAACAACAGGCGCCACAACCCCTTGCCATCGTCGCCGGTGACTTTGAACAGCGCGCACCATTCCTGCGCATCGGAAAAATAATTGCGCGAGCACTGGGCATAGAGGGTGTCGAACGAAAACGGCGTGGTCAGGATCAAAAACCGCTCCGGATGGGTAAAACCTTCGAAGTCGATGCCGAGCGTCTTGCGCACCGTCGAGCGGCCGCCGTCGCAGCCGATCAGATAGCTGCCCGCGACGCGGCGGGTGCCCGACGGCGTCTCGATCTCGGCTTCGACCCGGTCGTGAAATTGCTCGAAATCCACGATGCGCGACGAGAACGCTACGGTGGCATGGGCGAGCCGGCCAAGGCGCCCAATTGTCATATTTGCCAGCTTGTGCTGCTCGCACTGCACGACGAAAGGGTAGCGCGTGTCATCCTTCAAGACGCCGAAATCGAACTCGGCGATCATTTCGCGGGCGGCGCGATCCCAGACCCGGAATTTGGGCTCGATCAACCCGCGCGCGATGACGTCATCGACGAGGCCCAAAGCTTCGAGGATTTCAAGCGTCGCCGCATGCGTGGTCGCGGCGCGCGGATTGTCGTTGACCTGTTGCTCGGCCTCGAAGACCTCAACCGCAAAACCCTGGCGCGCCAGCGCGAGCGCCGTGATGACGCCAACCGGCCCGCCGCCGGCAATGAGGATGGGACGTTGGGAAGGCATTTTGGGGCGTTCTACGCCGGGCGCGGGGTAGCGGCAATACGCGCAGGCACTCCAAGTCCCTGTCATGCCCGCGGAAGCGGGCATCCAGTATCCACTGCATTTGCCGTTGTGACGCTGATTAGTGGATCATCCGCTTTCGCGGACGATGACACCGTCGGCCTACGCCACCCGCGCCGCCGCCGCCGACGGGCGCGCCTCGGGATCGGCCTCGCAGATCACGCGATTGCGGCCGTTGCGCTTGGCGGCGTAGAGGCACATGTCGGCGCGTTCGATCAGCGACTGCGCGGTGTCGTGCGGGCGTAAGACCGCGGCGCCGATCGAGATCGTCACCCGGCCGAGCCGCTCGCCGCTCGAGCGCTTCATCAATTCCTTGGTCATGACGGCGCGGCGGATATGGTCGGCCACCGTGATCGCCGATTGCAGCGCCGTGTTCGGCAACGCGACGACGAATTCCTCGCCGCCGTAGCGCGCGGCGACGTCTTGGCCTTTGACGTTCTGCTTCACCGACAACGCCACCAGGCGGAGCACCTGGTCGCCGGTGAGATGGCCGAATTTGTCGTTGAAGCTCTTGAAGTGGTCGATGTCGGCCATCAACAGGGCCAACGGCTGATTGCTTTCCTTCGCTTCCGTCATGGCCTTGGCAAGGGCCTGATCGAAGAACTTGCGGTTCGACAGCGTGGTCAGCGGATCGGTCAGGCTTTCGGTACGCACCGCTTGGAGGTTTTCCTGGAGCTGCTCGATCTCCTGCTTCGATGCCGACAGCCGCGCTTCGAGCTTCTTGTTGTTGTGCTCCATGTCTTTGGCGCCCTGGACCAGGCGCTCGATCACGGTGCGCAGGCCTTCGCGGTCGTTGGCGCCTTTGAGGCTTGCGGTCGCGTCGGCGAGACTCGCCGAATAGTCGGTCGCCGTGCCGCTGGCAGCGTCGATGGTGTCCAAAACCTGTTTGATCTCGCCGAGCATGCGCGCGTTGACGGTGTCGATGCGGTCGGTCGTCTGGCCGGCCGCGATATAGGTGGCGTAGATTTCTTCGAGATCGGCCTCGCCGAGCGTGCCCTTCTGCTCGAGCGTTTGATTGATCAATTGGTTGAGCGCCGGGTTATAGCCGGTGGCGTAGTTGTACCAGATTTCGAAATTGCGCGGTGTCGCGGCCTGGGCGAGCGCCTTGATCTGCCCCAATGCGATGTCGGCGAATGCGAGCGTCCGTTCGTGCTCGTCGCGGGGCACCCCCATAAAATGTCTCCGATCGCGGTGGGAAGGCGGAAGTGACAGCCCGGACTGTGTAATTCACGTTGCAACTTAGGGGATAGCGATGAATGAGCGGTAAATAACCGCTTCGTCGGGGAAAGCCTGACATAACAACGGCGTCGCTGAGGACGCCGGGATTTTCGCTGTTGCTAGGCTTTGACAGGCACCGGGCGCAGCAGGAAGGCCGGCAGGTGCGAGGCGTCGCCGTCGTCCATGGGCTTGTGCACGGGCTGCGGGGCGCGGCGCGATCTCGCGTCTTCGATGCGCGCGACCGGGGCCGGCTGCTGCTGCGACGGCGGCCGGTGCTCCGGCCGGCGCTGATGCTCGTGCCGTCCGCGCTGCGGCGGCCGCGCCGTTCGCCTTGGTTCGTGTCTTCCCTCGTGTCTTCCCTCGTGCTGTGGCTCGGCAGGCGTGCCGGGTATCTTGTCCATGTAGGGAATTGTCTGGCCGATCAGTTTTTCGATCGCGGTGACGGCTTTGACGTCGTTCGATCCGGCGACGATGGTGATGGCGGTGCCGTTTCGCCCGGCGCGGCCGGTGCGGCCGATACGGTGCACATAGTCGTCGGCATGGATCGGCACGTCGAAATTATAGATGTGGCTGACGTCGGGAATATCGAGGCCGCGCGCGGCAACGTCGGAGGCGACCAACAGCGTGACTTCGTTCTTGCGGAATTGCTCGAGCGCCGCCGTGCGCGCCGACTGGTCCATATCGCCGTGCAGCGCCTGCACCGAAAAGCCGTGGCGCAACAGCGAGCGATGCAGCGTGGCGACGTCGCGTTTGCGGTTGCAGAAGATGATGGCGTTCTTCATGCCCTCGGCGGAACGGATCAGGCGGCGCAGCGTGTCACGCTTTTCAAAACCGTCGCGGCCGGATCGCGCCAGGAGCTGGGTCGTGGCGGCGACGGTGGTGGCGGGTTTCGAGACTTCGACACGCACCGGATTGCTGAGGAACTGTTCGGTGATGCGCCGGATTTCCGGCGGCATGGTGGCGGTGAAGAACAGCGTCTGGCGGGTGAACGGCACCAGCTTGCAGATGCGCTCGATGTCGGGGATGAAACCCATGTCGAGCATGCGATCGGCCTCGTCGATGACGAGGAGCTCGACGCCGCTGAGCAAGAGCCGTCCGCGCTCGTTATGGTCGAGCAGGCGGCCCGGCGTCGCGATCAGTACGTCGACGCCGCGCATCAGCTTGGCGTCCTGATCGTCGAACGACACGCCGCCGATGATCAGCGCGACGTTGAGCTTATTATGGTTGGCGCCGTATTTGATGAAACTCTCTTCGACCTGCGCGGCGAGCTCGCGGGTCGGCTCCAGGATCAGCGTGCGCGGCATGCGCGCCCGCGCACGGCCGGTTTCCAGCATGGTCAGCATCGGCAGCACGAACGCCGCCGTCTTGCCGGTGCCGGTCTGGGCGATGCCCAACACGTCGCGCCGGGCGAGCACGTGGGGGATGGCCTGATCTTGGATGGGGGTCGGAGTTTTGTAACCGGTCGCTGCAACGGCGGCGAGTACTTTTTCGGACAAGCCGAGATGTGAAAACGACATAAACCCTCGTATTGGACCGCCTGCGATGAGGAGAATCGAACTGGGGGAAGGCGCAGGACGGCCGAATCTGCCTCAGTTGCGCCGGAACATAGGGTCGAATGGCCGAAAGTCAACCTGTAACGGGCTGCCGCAGCGCAGTAAGTTAAATGGATTGCTTCACTTTTTCACGATGCCGGGGGAGGAAAGGATGCCGGAAGCTTCGCCTGAAAATTTGCCGATCGTCCTTGTCGCCGGGCTGAACTGCTCGGCGCGGCTTTATGCCGAGCAGATCCCGGCGCTGTGGCAGTTCGGCCCCGTCATCGTCGCCGATCATCGCCGCGACGACAACATGGCGGCGATGGCGCGGAGGATTCTGGCCGCAGCCCCGCCGCGCTTTGCGCTCGTCGGGCTATCGATGGGCGGTTATGTCGCCTTCGAGATCATGCGGCAGGCGGCGGGCCGCGTGGCAAAGCTCGCGCTGCTCGACACCGGCGCGCGTGGCGAGGCGCCGGAGCGGACTGAGCAGCGCAAGCCGCTCATCGCGCTGGCCAAGAGCGGCCGCTTCGCCGAAATCCTGGAGTCGCAATATCCCACCCTGGTGCATCGCAGCCGCCACGGCGACGCGGCGCTCAAGGCAACCGTGCGGACCATGAACGAGGAGACCGGCGCGGAAGCCTATCTGCGCCAGCAACAGGCGATCATGACGCGCGTGGATTCGCGTCAGAGCCTCGCGGCGATCAAATGCCCGACGCTGGTCCTGGTCGGCGACAGCGACGAGGCGACGCCGCCGGACCTGGCGCGCGAGATGGCAGCGGCGATTCCAGGAGCAAAACTCGTCGTCGTTCCGGAGTGCGGGCACCTGTCGACGATCGAGCGGCCGCAAGCGGTGAACAAAGCGCTGATTGAGTTGATGCAGGAATTTTAGTTGAGCATGATCTTGTCCGAAAACCGGCGACCACTTTGCGGGATCACGCTCGAGCGCAATTGCCGCAGGGTAGGCAACCACCGCCGGAACTGTGCTAACGATAAGCCGCGTGAGGGATGGAGAATAGACAAATGAAGTTTGGTGATGTTGGCCGCTGGCCTGCGCTGACGGCGTTGGTGCTAGGCGCGGCAATCGCGCCGGTGCATGCCCAGAGCGATTATCCGAGCCGGCCGATCCATCTCGTGGTCGGCTTCGCCGCCGGCGGCGGCAACGATATTTTCGCCCGCCTGGTGGCGGACAAGGCCTCGCAGATTCTCGGCCAGACGGTGGTGGTCGAGAACAAGCCGGGCGCCGGCGGCCGACTGTCCGCCGAATATGTCTCCAACCAGACGCCCGACGGCTACACGCTTCTGGTCGGCGCCGCCGGTGCCATGTCGCTTGCGGCGGCCATCTATCCCGACCTGAAATATCACCCGTCCAAGACGCTGACCCCGCTCGCCATGATCGCGAACTTTCCGCTGATCCTGGTGGAAGGCGCCGACAATCCGTCGAAGAACGTCAAGGAATTCGTCGCGTGGATGAAAGAGCATCCCGACAAGGCGAATTACGCCAGCTCCTCGCCGGCCTTTACCGTCACCACCGAGCTGTTGAAGCTCAAATCTGGCATGCCCGGCACCATGATCCCGTACAAGAGCAGCAACGAGATGATCTTGAGCGTCATCCAAGAGCAGACCGCTATGACCATCGCCGACGGCCCGCCGACGGTGCCGCAGGTCAAGGCCGGCAAGGTCAAAGCACTCGCGGTCACCGGCGCGGAACGCTCGAGCGAACTGCCCGACACACCGAGCATGAGCGAAGCCGGCTTCCCCGCCGTCGACATTCACCTGTGGAGCGGCATTTTCGCGCCGATCGCGACGCCGGCCCCGATCGTCGCCAAGCTCGAAAAGGCGCTGGGCGAGGCGATCGCCGATCCCGGCGTGGCGGCCAAGCTCAAGGCCATGGCGGTCAATCCCGGCGGCGCTACGCCCGCCGAATTCGTCAAGATCATCGACAGCGACATCGTCAAATACCGCGATGTGATCCAAGCCGCGAATTTGAAGTTCGAAGAGTAGCGGCGCAGCCGCCTTCGGTCCGAATTTTGCTTGGAAAAGGCGGCGGCAGCGCCTGGGTCAGGCTTTGCCGCCTGGACTTGGCACGAGCCGCGGCACATGCTGCGCGGCCGGAAGGAACAGCCATGAAGTTCTTGGTTAGCCTTGCGGTGACTGGCGCGCTGTTGTCATGCGCTCCCGCTTTGGCCGAGGATATCGATCTATCGGCTTGGACCTGCAAGCAATTTTTGTCGGCGAGCAAGGACGACGTCGGCGTCATCCTGGCCTGGCTCGACGGCTATTACAAAGAGGAGGACGAGCCGCCGGTGATCGATACCGCGGCCCTCGTCGTCAAGGCCAAGAAACTCGGCCAATACTGCGCCGAACATCCCGATAGCGACCTGATCAGCGCGACTGACAAGCTGTTCCAGAAGGAGTGATTGCATCAACCCTCCCCTGCAGGGGGAGGGTCGCGCCCGAAGGGCGCGGGTGGGGCGGTGCAAATCTGCGCAAGGCGCACTTGCCCCCTCTGCCCCCTCTGCCGCGCTACGCGCGGCTATCTCCCCCTGCAGGGGGAGACGAAAAAGCACTTAGACGTCCAGCAAATCCTCGCCGGCAAACTCCGCCCGCTCCTGAATGAACTCAAACCGCGATTCCGGCTTGTTGCCCATCAGGCGCTCGACCGATTTGTCGGTGTTCTTGCGGTCGGCCTCCACCACCTTGACCTGAAGCAGCGTGCGCTTCTTCGGGTCCATGGTGGTTTCCTTCAATTGCGCCGCCATCATCTCGCCCAGGCCCTTGAAGCGGCTGACTTCGACCTTGGCGTTGGCGTGGAATTCTTTTTTCAAAATGGCGTCGCGGTGCTTATCGTCGCGGGCATAAAAGTTCTTGCCGCCGTGGCTGAGCCGATAGAGCGGCGGCACGGCGAGGTAGAGGTGGCCGTTGTCGATGAGCCGCGGCATCTGCCGGTAGAAGAA
>JBAUYI010000529.1:0-8687 GCA_049584715.1 Xanthobacteraceae bacterium | reverse complement strand
GCCGCATCGTCACGCCTTCAGAAAGGCTAGCAGGTCGGCGTTGATCGTGTCCGCTTGCGTCGTCGGCATGCCGTGCGGAAAATCCTTGTAGGTCTTCAGCGTCCCGTTCTTCAGCAGTTTTGCCGACATTGGTCCGGCCGCGACATAGGGAACGATCTGATCGTCTTCGCTGTGCATCACCAGCACCGGCACGGTGATCTTTTTCAGGTCCTCGGTGAAATCGGTCTGTGAGAAGGCGACGATGCCGTCGTAATGGGCCTTGGCGCCGCCCATCATGCCCTGGCGCCACCAGTTGGCGATGACGGCTTCCGAGGGCTTCGCGCCCGGCCGGTTGTAGCCATAGAACGGGCCTTCCGGAAGGTCGCGATAAAATTTGGAGCGGCTGGCCGCGAGCTGCGCCTGCAAGTCGTCAAAGACTGCCTTGGGAAGGCCGGTTGGATTGGCCGGCGTCTTCAGCATCAGCGGCGGCACCGCGCTGATGATAGCCGCCTTCACCACGCCGCTCTCGCCGCGCCGTGCCAAATAGTGCACCACCTCGCCGCCGCCGGTGGAGTGGCCGACGTGAATGACATTCTTGAGATCGAGATGCGCGGTTACCGCCGCAAGGTCGTCGGCATAGTGATCCATGTCATGGCCATCGCCCGTTTGCGTGGACCGGCCGTGGCCGCGGCGGTCATGGGCGATGACGCGATACCCCTGGTTGAGGAAGAACAACATCTGATTGTCCCAGTCATCGGCCGACAGCGGCCAACCGTGGCTGAACACGATGGGCTGACCTTTGCCCCAGTCCTTGTAGAAGATCTCGACGCCGTCTTTGGTCTTCACGATGCCCATGGGATGCCTACCTTTGCTACGGGTGCCGGCCAATTGCGGATATCAAAATCAACGTAGCCTGTCATCGGGTTGGCCGCATCGGGCCGACCCGCTGGCTCGCGATGACGTGATCAGCGCTTGCGCGAAGCGTGCCAGCCGACCGAGGCTTCGGGCGCGGAATCGGTCGAGGCGAAATAGGGTTTGAGATCGAGCAGCGGTGTGCCGTCCATGCAATCGAGGCCGACGACAAAGAGCTTGTTGCCTTCGATGCGCTGCAGCCGCGTCACGGCTGCGGCAATGGGATTGGGCCGTACCGGCGAGCGCAACGCAAACGTGCCGCGATGCTCGGCATAATGCCGCGGCGATTGCAGCACCAGATCGCGCCGCGCCTTGTCCATCCAATACAGCACCAGCATGTGGCTGACGGTTTCCAGCCCATGCAGGCCTTCGGCCCAGCGCGGGTCGAGCTCGATGGTGCATACCTCTTCGGTCTCGCGGCCGTTCTTCGGGCATTCGTCGCGCGTCTGCCATGGCGTGCGGATGCGGCCGATGAAATAGAGCGAGGCGTCGAATTGGGCCGGTAGCTCGACGGCGATCTCGCCCTCACGCAGGCCCGCGCGATCGTCGTCCGGTTGGTGGTTTTTGGCCGGTTCGCTCATGATCGCAAGCTTGCCACGGAGATCGCCGGGTCGCTAGGGCGTGTACCGATTGCCCGGATCATTCCGGCTTGATGCCCGCGGACTTGATCACCTTGCCCCACTTGTCGGTTTCGTCGGCGATGAGCTTGCCGAAGTCCGCGGGCGAGCCTGAAAGGACTGTGCCGCCCAAGTCGGCAAGTCGCGCTTTCATCTTGGGATCGGCGATGACCGCATTGATTTGTCTGTTGAGCTTGTCGATGATCGCTGAGGGCGTGTTCTTGGGCGCACCGACGCCCTGCCAGCTGCTGGCTTCGTAGCCCGGCACGAATTCGCCCACAGCTGGAATGTCCGGCAGCGCGTCCGAGCGCGTCGCAGTCGTCACGGCCAAGGGCCGAAGCGTACCGGCCCTGATATACCCGATTGTCGAAGGGAGCGGACTGAACACGGCTTGCACCTGTCCGCCGATCAGATCCGAAAAGTAATTGCCGCGATACGCCACGTGCAGCATGTCGACGCCGGTCATCATCATGAACAGTTCGCCGAAAACATGAGGCGCGGTGCCGTTGCCGGCCGAGGCCATGTTGATTTTGCCCGGATTGGCCTTGGCATAGGCGATGAACTCGGGAACGGTCTTGGCCGGGAGCGATGGAGTGATCACCATGATATAGGGATACCGCATAATGCCCGCGACCGGCGCAATGTCGCGGATGAAATTGAAACTGAGGTTGTCGTAGAGCGTCGCATTGATCGCGTTCGGCGAAGCGACCTGAAGGAGGGTGTAGCCATCGGGCTCTGCCCTGACGACAACCTCGGCAGCAAGATTGCTCCCGGCTCCGGGCCGGTCGTCGACGATAAATTGCTGCCCGAGCTGCTCCGACAGCGATTGAGCGATCAGGCGCGCGACAATGTCGGTCGCGGACCCGGCCGGGAAGCCGACAACGAAACGCACCGGCCGTGACGGGTAATCGAGCGCCCATACGATGCGCGACGTGGCCTGGAGTGCGGCAGCGCCCACTGCCAGATGCAGAAATTGTCGGCGGGGAAGTTTCATGACCATGCCCCCTGACAACACCAAAACTAACCCAATTGCGGCGCCTGTAAAAGGCGGCGAAGTTTCCGCTCATGGCCCCGAGCGTCACATGGCGCGCCGCAATGAAATGACCGCCTCCGAGGATAAAGCTGAAGTCGCGCGGCCATCGCAAATCGGTCGCTTTTGACGCACAACCGACAACGCAGGCTTGATGGACACACCACACGCCCGACCATAAAATCCATACGATACCGCATTGGGCAGGGTTCGCTATGGCCGAAGGACGCGTTGAACGGCGGCTGGCCGCCATCCTCGCGGCAGATGTTGCCGGCTACAGCCGGCTGATGAGCGAAGACGAAGCAGGCACTCTTGCCGCGTGGCAACGCTGTCACGCGGAATTAATCGATCCAGGGATCGCCCGCCATCGCGGCCGCATCGTCAAATTGATGGGCGATGGGTTCCTCGCGGAATTCTCCAGCGTCGTCGAGGCCGTCGATTGCGCGGCGGAAATTCAGCGTGAAATGACCGCCCGCAATGCTGGTCCTGCGAGCGACCGTCCGCTCACTCTGCGCATCGGCGTGCACCTGGGCGATGTGATTGTGGAAGGCCACGATATTCATGGCGACGGCGTCAACATTGCTGCGCGTCTTGAAAGTATCGCGGAGCCCGGCGGAATTTGCATTTCTCGGCAGGTCTACGATCAGGTCCAGAAAAAGCTCACGCTGGGGTACCGCAACCTCGGCCCTCGGATCTTGAAAAATATTCCAGATCCCATTGAGGTATTTGCGATCGAGGGTGACGGCCTCGCCGCGGGCAATGACCGGCAAGAAATTCGTTATTGCCGGGCGCCCGATGGCGTCCGGCTGGCCTACGCGATGAGCGGCCAAGGTACCCCGCTGGTGAAAACCGCGAACTGGATGAACCACCTCGAATACGATTGGGCCTGTCCGATCTGGCATCCATTCTTATTGGGCCTTTCGAAAAGTCACCAGCTGGTCCGCTATGACGCGCGCGGCAACGGTCTGTCCGATTGGGACGTCGCCGAACTATCCTTGGATGCCTGGGTCAGCGATCTCGAAACGGTGATTGAAGCAGCCGGTCTCAAGGAGTTTCCTCTGCTCGGAGTTTCACAAGGCTGTGCAATTTCGATTGCTTACGCGGTCCGACACCCCGAGCGCGTTACTCACCTCATTCTGTACGGCGGCTTTGCGCGCGGCGCCAGCAAGCGGACGCCGCAGGAAGCGGCAAAGCGAGAAGCGCTTACGACCTTGGTGCGGCTTGAATGGGGTGCAGACAGCCCATCGATTCGTCAATTGTTTGCAGCATCCATGATACCGGACGCCACAAAGGAACAAATCGATTCGTTCAATGAACTGCAGCGGCGAACGACGTCGGCGGAATGTGCCGCCAGGTATCTCGAAACGACCGCGGAGTTCGACGTGACCGGGCTGCTTCCTCAAGTGAGGGTGCCAACTCTGGTGATGCACGCGCGCGGCGATGCCCAAGTTCCACTGGAGGCCGGACGTGAGATGGCCGCCGGAATTCCGGGTGCCAGGTTCGTGGCGCTCCAGGGCAATAACCATGTCCTGTTGGGGCAGGACCCGGGTATGCAGCGCTTCTTCGAAGAGATCGATTTGTTTCTGGCCAGGTGACATATCGCGTTCTTGGTTGGACGGGCTGTGTCGTGACTTCAGTCTTCCCATAAAAACGGGTACGCTCTTCTCCTGTTGATCCCGGTTGCCAACGCGGGTCGCCGCACCGTGGCCGACAGTGCGGCGCGGGAAGGAACAGCGACGATGACGGATATACTATTCCATGGTGTCGGATGGACCGACATCGCACTCACCCTCAACCGCATCGCGGTTGGGATGTTCTTTATGCTCTCGGGCTACCACAAGCTATTCAACCCAGAGCGCCATCGCGTGTTTGCCGAAGAACTCAAGGAACTGGGCGTTCATGCCGTGGGCTTTAACCAATGGTGGGTGCCAACAGTCGAGTTCTCCGCCGGCGGCGCTGTCGTCATCGGGCTCCTCGCACCGCTGGCGGCGCTTGGCCTCCTTGTGATCATCCTCGTCGCCATCGCCACGTCGGGGCGGCAGCGAATCAAAGACTACAAGCCGATCAATGAAGCTGACCGGATCGACGATTGGCTCTATCTGCCCGAGGTCCTCTATGCCTTCATGCTGATCGTGGTCATCTCGGCCGGCGCCGGACCGTACAGCCTTGATGCCTTGATCTTGGGCATGATCGGCAAACACGGCGCGTGAGTTCGCAATGACGAAAATTGTCACGACCTTCCCCAAAGCTGTGCGGGTCATCGAGCATACTTTGATCCCGTTGCAAGACGGCACGACGCTCGCGGCTCGCATCTGGCGGCCTGAGGATGCTGAGCGCAATCCGGTCCCGGCAATCCTGGAGTATCTCCCGTATCGCAAGCGCGACGGGACTTACGAACGCGACGCGCTGACTCATCCCTATCTCGCAGGTCACGGCTACGCCGGCGTCCGCGTCGACATTCGCGGTAGCGGTGAATCGACGGGCTTGTTGTTCGACGAGTACGCCCAGCAGGAACAAGACGACGGCGTAGAGCTGATCGCTTGGCTGGCGGCACAACCGTGGTGCAATGGCGCCGTTGGCATGATGGGAATCTCCTGGGGTGGGTTCAACGGGCTTCAGATTGCGGCGCGCCGTCCCCCGGCACTCAAAGCCATCGTCACCATTTGTTCGACCGACGATCGCTACGCTGACGACGCGCACTATATGGGCGGCACACTTCTGACCACCGCTGCACTCGAGTGGGCCTTTTTCTTTTTCGGCTTGATGTGCCTGCCGCCCGATCCGGCGCTGGTCGGCGATAGCTGGCGAGCGATGTGGTCGGAGCGCCTGGCGAACATACCGCTGTTCCAGGATAATTGGCTTAAGCACCAGCGGCGCGATGCGTATTGGAAGCACGGCTCGGTATGCGAGGACTACGCGGCGATCCAATGCCCGGTCTATGCCGTCGGCGGTTGGACCGATGGTTACAAGAATGCAATCCCGCGCCTTCTCGAAGGACTGACGGTGCCCCGCAAGGGTCTCATCGGGCCATGGGCCCACGCCTATCCGCACTTTGCATTTCCCGGGCCGCAGATCGGATTCCTCCAAGACATGCTGCGGTGGTGGGATCATTGGCTCAAGGGCGTCGATACCGGCGTGATGGATGAGCCCATGCTGCGGGCGTGGATGACGGACAGCGTGAAACCGGCGGCCCATCACGACACCTTGCCGGGCCGGTGGGTCGCAGAACCTTCGTGGCCGCCGCCGGGAATAATGCCGCGGCGGCTATTCTTGACCGATGAAGGCTTGCGAGACGCCGCGGCAGCTTTGACGGCGCGCGCCGTATGCTCGCCGCAGACGGTTGGTACGTGTTCAGGTGACTGGGTTCCATTCGGTCGTGGGCGCGATCAGGCGCGCGACCAGCAAGACGATGACGTGCGCTCCTTGGTTTTCGAGACGACGCCGCTCGATGAGGCGATCGAGATCCTCGGCGCTGCGATCGTGACGCTCGATGTCGCGTCCGACCGGCCGATTGCGAATCTGGTCGTTCGGTTATGCGACGTGCACCCGTCCGGTGAATCGCTGCGTGTCAGCTATGGCGTGCTCAACCTCACCCATCGCGACAGCCACGAACAGCCCGCCCTGCTGACACCAGGTGAGCGCTACCGCGTGCGCATAAAGCTCAATGATGCCGGCTCGGTATTTCCAGCCGGCCACAAGGTGAGGCTTGCGATATCGACGGCTTACTGGCCGATGGTCTGGCCCGGTCCGCAGACGGCGACGGTGCAGATCTTTGCCGGCACGCTCGATCTGCCGCAACGCCCGCCCAACGTCGCAGACGCAAAACTCTCGCCTTTTCCCGAACCGGAGACGGCGTCACCCGAGAAGCCGACCATCCTTCATCGCGACGGTGTGCGCATCGAACGCATCGACCGCCTTGGTCTGGAATTGGGCACGCAGTACAAGTCGGAGTATCACGTCGAGGACAACGATCCGCTCAGCGCCGTTGCCGAATTGCGCAATACCCAGACTCTGTCGCGAAACGAATGGCAAATCCGGGTCGAGACGCAGCTGCGGCTGTCAGCCACAGCCAATGTCTTCCTGCTGCAGGGGAGCATGCGCGCCTTCGAGGGCGCGAAAGAAGTGTGTCGTCGCGACTGGGATCGCTCTATTCCTCGAGATTTCTTGTGATCGATCTGAATAAAGCATGAGCGACGGCAGCGTTATGATAAACGGCATCAACGATGAGCTCATTCTTGCGGCCCGTCTTCTTCTCGCGACGCTATTTCTGATTTTCGGCTGGAGAAAGCTGACGGATTTTTCGGGCACGGTCAGTCAAATGGTGCAGCTTGGCGTTCCGATGCCAGTGCTGGCAGCTGCAGTTGCGACCTTCATGGAGCTTCCGGTTGCGTTCGCGGTTGCCGTTGGCGCGTTCACGCGTCCTGCGGCTTTGCTCATGTTTTTTTACACGCTGGGAACTGCGCTTATTGGGCATCGCTATTGGACAATGACGGGTGCGGAAAAGGTCGACAGCATGGACGGCTTTTACAAAAATCTTAGCATCATGGGTGGCTTCTTGCTGGTGTGCACTACCGGTGCGGGAAAATATTCGATCGATGCATTGCTCGGTATCGCCGCGCCATAACCTGTGGCTATCGGCCTACGATGCAGCGTCATGCCGCGTGTATCCGGTGTCGGACATTTGATCGACGATCTCATCGACAGCCATCTCCAACAAGGCGTAACCTTCTGTTTAATGGTCAAGGGCTCGCTTGACTTGGGTGCCTAAAAAAACGGCGATGCACCGAACTTGCCATTATCCATGATTGGCAACCACTGCCGGGGCGCAAGCAATCGCACTTTCCGAGCCCCCCGCGCGGGGTCTCGGCATTGCAGCGATCCGCGAACGAATGCAAAGCATCAACCAGGTTTCTGACCGGAGGCTCGGATATGTCGCTGGACAGCACGCTGACTGCAACCGCTGAATCGAAGCTGCCGGACCCGACCGGGGCCGGCTTTGCCGATAAGCTTTATCGGCTGGACGGCGGTCACTCCCTGGCGAACGACGAGTCGGTCTGGACCCCCGGCGAAAATGTCGGACGGAGTATCGAATTCTCGTCGACGTGCTGGCTGATACAGCGGGGGAACGAATGGCTGCTCTGGGACACGGGCGTTCCTCAATCCGCGTTGAACGACCCCAAAGGCTGGTCAACGCTGCCTAAATTGATCGTCTACCATCTGGATAAGACACTGACCGATCAACTCGCTGCTATCGATCTAAAGACAACCGACATTACTTATGTGGCGCTGTCCCATACTCACGGCGACCACATCGGCAATGTTCGCCTGTTCCCGGATTCAACGGTTCTGATACAGCGGGCCGAGTATACGTGGATCAGTTCTGCCGACGGCCCGAACGACAACGTCAATCAACTGAAGGCTCTCGCGCGCCAGCTTTTGGGCATTCCAAACCATCTTAGACTGCTCGATGGCGATACGGACGTATTCGGCGATGGTAGCGTCACCCTGGTTTCCACGCCGGGGCACACTCCCGGCAGTCAATCATTGATGGTGCATCTGAAGAATTCAGGCTTCATCATTTTGTCCGGCGATGTGGTTCATCTGGAAGCGAATTTTGAAAAAGACAAAGTGCCGTCCCTGAACACCGACAAGGTAGCGTCGATCGCCTCCATGGAAAGGATCAAGCGGATGCTCGCGACATACAAGGCGAAGTTGTTTATCAATCACGACAAGGCGGAAATCGGCACGCTGAAGCTGCTCCCCGCATTCTACGACTGATGTTTCCATCAGTGCGCTCGCGCTCCCTGCGCTGACGACACGGACCGAAATCATGGCAAGCGGAACTTCTCAGACAGCTGCGGCGGTGTTGATCGTTGATCATCCCGCGCAGGCTGCTTCGCTGGAGTCGACGTCCGCGACAACGACCTATCACCGCATGACAGTTGATGGCGTCGGAGTTTTTTATCGCGAAGCTGGCCCGAAGGACGCGCCGGTGATCGTGCTCCTGCATGGCTTCCCCTCGTCCTCGCGCGAGTTCGATACGCTCATCCCCCTGCTCGCAACGCGCTATCATCTGATAGCACCGGATTTTCCGGGATTCGGTCAGAGTGATGCCCCGCCGCCATCGTCGTATGTGTACACCTTCGACA
>JBAUYI010000528.1:0-12073 GCA_049584715.1 Xanthobacteraceae bacterium | reverse complement strand
GGCAAAATCCGCGCCGTGATCGGGCCGATGATCCGGCAAGCCAATTACGAGGTCGGCCCCGATCTCATTGCCCGCTTTGACGCAGAAGACCCCGTGAGCCGCCGCTTCTTCGCGCCGGCAGCACGCGACGGCCATGCCATGTTCGACCTTGCCGGCTATATCGGCGCGCGGTTGACCCGGGCGGGCGTCCGCCACGTCGAGGATGTCGGGCTTTGCACCTATGCCGATGCGGATCGGTTTTTCAGCTTCCGCCGCACCACCCACCGCGCCGAAGCCGATTACGGCCGCCATGTGAATGCGATCGCTTTAAGCGGTTAAAACGGCGCCGGCGCGCCTCGCCGAACCTATTGCGCCCACGGCGAAAAAACCTGCGGGGACAAGGCCCTGATTCATGTTGCCAGCCTCGAAGGCGGCTTGTATCAGGTCGGCGAAAGTCGCTGCCGGGCGCGCAGGAGAAGAGGGAATGGCGGGCAACAACGGGGCTATCAAGCTCGTCGCCGGCAATTCCAATCCCGCGCTCGCCGAAGCCATCGGCGGTTACCTCGGCACGGCGCTGACCAAAGCGATCGTGCGGCGTTTCGCCGACATGGAAGTCTTCGTCGAAATCCAGGAAAACGTCCGCGGTGCCGACGTTTTCATCCTGCAGTCGACGTCGTTTCCGGCCAACGACCATTTGATGGAGCTTCTGATCATCATCGACGCGCTGCGGCGCGCTTCGGCGCGGCGCATCACCGCGGTGATCCCCTATTTCGGCTATGCGCGGCAGGATCGCAAAGTCGGGCCGCGCACGCCGATCTCGGCCAAGCTCGTTGCCAATCTCATCACCCGCGCTGGCGCCGATCGGGTGATGACGCTCGACCTGCACGCCGGCCAGATCCAGGGCTTCTTCGACATCCCGACCGACAATCTGTTCGCCGCGCCGGTCATGATGCGCGACATCCGCCAGCGCTTCGATCTGAGCAAAGTGATCGTGGTCTCGCCCGACGTCGGCGGCGTGGTGCGTGCGCGCGGGCTTGCCAAGCGCATCAATACGCCGCTCGCCATCGTCGACAAACGGCGCGAGCGGCCGGGCGAATCCGAAGTGGCCAATGTCATCGGCGAGGTCGACGGCGGCATCTGCATCCTGGTCGATGATATCGTCGATTCCGGCGGCACGCTGGTGAACGCCGCCGACGCGTTGCTCGAAAAAGGCGCCACCGCGGTCTACGGCTACATCACCCACGGCGTGCTCTCCGGCGGCGCCGTCGCCCGGGTCGGCAAATCCAATCTCAAGGAATTGGTGATCACGGATTCGATCCAGCCGACGCAAGCGGTCACCGACTCCAACAATATCCGCGTGCTGCCGATCTCGACGCTGATCGGCGAAGCCATCAACCGGACCGCCGCGGAAGAATCGGTCTCGAGCCTGTTCGACTGAACCGGCTTTCCGCCCCCGTCATCCCCCGAGTCAACTTGTCGCAGGCCGGTCTGTGGACGGTCATGGCCGCAGCATTGTGCGCCAAGGCCAAATCACTTCATGAGTGCCGGTAGCGGCGGCGCCGGAGGCTCTTGCGTCGAATTTGGTGAGTGGAATCAGGCCGATTATAGTCGGCGTGCGGGCTGATTCGCGGCTTTCGGTCAACCGACGCGTAAAAGTCTTCCCTGCGTCAAATTGCAGCCGGTATTGGGCGAAGTCCTAGTGGCGTGCGCATTTCCACTCACATGCGGCACCGTGGAGAAGGCATGTCCATCATCGAGATCGCACGCGAGCACGGCAACAATCCTCTGGAAGTCGTCGAGCGCATGGCGGCCGGCAACAACTGGCCGTTCGAGCGATCGGGCGAGGACGAGATCGCGCTGGTCGTTACCGGCAAGTGGACCAACTATCAGGTCTCTTTCACCTGGATGAGCGAGATCGAAGCGCTGCATCTGGCCTGCGCATTCGAAATCAGAGTGCCGGAGCTGCGGCTGCCCGAAGTGCAGCAGCTCGTTGCCATGATCAACGAGCAATTGTGGATCGGCCATTTCGACGTCTGGATGCAGAACGGCATGGTGATGTTCCGTCATGCGCTCCTCCTCGCCGGCGGCGTGCCAGCCTCCGGCCGCCAATGCGAGGCCTCGCTCGGCTGCGCGCTCGATGCCTGCGAGCGCTATTTTCCGGCGTTCCAGTTCGTGGTCTGGGCCGGCAAGTCAGCGCGTGAGGCGATGGAATCCGCCATGTTCGAGACCTCGGGCGAGGCGTGACGAGCGCGACGCCGGATTTGCACGATTTCTCCGGCCAGCTCGTTCTGGTCGGCGCCGGCAAGATGGGCAGCGCGTTGCTCGAAGGCTGGCTGCGGTTCGGCCTCGACCCAAAGCACGTCGCTGTTCTCGAGCCGCAACCATCGCCGCAAATCTCTACGCTCGTGAGTCACGGCTTGCGGCTCAATCCGGCGCTGCGCGCGCTCGGCGATGTCGCCGCAGTCGTCGTTGCGGTGAAGCCGCAAACGGCGGCGGAAGCGATCCCACCGCTCAAGCCGATGATCGGCGCTTCGACCGTCGTCGTCTCGATCATGGCAGGGCGCACGCTGCAATTCATCGCCGGCGTGCTGAACGCTCCCTGCGCGCTGGTGCGCGCCATGCCCAACACCCCGGCTGCGATCGGCCGCGGCATCACGGTTGCGGTGCCGCGCGACGTCAATCCGGCACAGCGCGAGCTTGCGCATCGCCTGCTCTGCGCGACAGGCACCGTCGAGTGGACCGACAACGAGGCGCTGATGGACGCCGTCACCGCCGTGTCAGGATCGGGACCCGCCTATGTTTTTCTCTTGGCCGAAGCGCTGGCCGAAGCCGGCGTCGCCGCCGGCCTGCCGCCGTCCCTTGCCGCCAAGCTGGCGCGTGAAACCGTCGCCGGTTCAGGTGAGCTGTTGCACCGCTCCGAGCTCGATGCCGCGGCGTTGCGGCAAAATGTGACGTCGCCCGGAGGCACGACCGCGGCCGCGCTTGACGTGCTGATGGGCAAAGACGGCCTCGCGCAGCTGATGCGCAACGCGGTTGCCGCCGCGACCAGGCGGTCGCGGGAGCTTGCGGGCTGATCGCGCCTTTCTAACACCGCCTTGGAACCGTCCCATCGCTGGCCTACATTGAATCCAATAGTCGCGCGCATTGGGCATTGCCCAAGGATTTGGTGCCCAAGAGTTCGGTGCACAGGAGTTCGGTCATGGTCCGCAAACCCGCCCGTAAAGCCGCACGATCCTCTTCCGCCGCGAAACCTGCAGCGCCTGCTGGCACGGGCAGCGAGCGCGAAAAAAGCATCGCCGCCTTCCTGGCGCTGCTTGCGGAAAAACCGATCGAACAGATCGGCTTCGCGGAAATCGCCAAGGAAGCCGGCGTATCGCTGGGCCAATTGCGCGGCGAATTCGCCTCGACGCTCGCGATCTTCGCCGCTCACATCAAGGCGACCGACCGCGCTGTGCTGGCCGCGGATTTAAGCGACATGGCCGAAGAGCCGCCGCGCGAGCGGCTGTTCGACGTGCTGATGCGGCGGCTCGAAGTGCTGGCGCCGCATCGCCAGGCGGTGCGCTCGCTGTTGCGTTCCGCCCGCCGCAATCCGCCGCTCGCTTTGGCGCTCAATGGGATGGCCGTGCGCTCGCAGCAATGGATGCTGACCGCCGCCGCGATCAGCGCCTCGGGACCGCGCGGCATGATACGCGCGCAGGGCTTGGCGCTGTTGTTCGGCTCGGTGCTGGGCACCTGGGTGCGCGACGATGATCCCGGGCTTGCCCGCACCATGGCGGCGCTCGACCGCGCACTGGCCCGCGGTCAGCGCTTTTCCGGCTTCCTCGACGATTTGTGCCACATCCCGTCGCGGCTGTGCCGGCTGCGGCCGCGCCGGCGCCGGCGGGATGACGATGCCGAGGAGGAGTCGGCCGTGGCCTGATCGGGCCTGCCGTTTTACCAAAGATTAGTCACGCGCGGTGTCCACAGCCGAAGCTTAGAACGCCTATAAACAAAGGTTTTTCGTTGCGTCGCTAAACTGGTTGCGCTAAAGTTAGTTGCAGATCGAACCAATTGCCGCCGGGCCGTCCCGCCATGATCGTCTGTTCTTGTAACGTGTTCACGGACCGTGACGTGCGCGGCGCGCTTGCGGCCGGCGAAGGTTGTCCGCGCACGGCCGGTGAAGTTTATCATTGCCTGGGTTGCAGCGCCCAATGCGGCCGCTGCGCCCGCACCATCCGGCGCATCATGGACGAGGCGCTGGCCACCGCCGCACCAGGGTCGTGCTGCGGGGCCGGCCAGGACCAGTCCTGAACGCTGCGGCGATCGCGACACTAAGGCCTTCCACCGATCGCACGCGGCCTATCGCGGCCTAGCTTTTAATTGTTATAATTAAAGTCTAGGCCACACATCGTACGGCGCCGACCCCCATTGCAGGAGCGCGATCATGAAAGGCGACCCGGGAGTCATCGACTTCCTCAATAAGGGACTGCGCCACGAACTGACGGCGATCAACCAATACTGGCTGCATTATCGGCTGCTCGACAATTGGGGCTACAGGTCGCTCGCCAAGCAATGGCGCAAGGAATCGATCGAGGAGATGCAGCACGCCGACAAGCTGGTCGATCGCATCATCTTCCTCGACGGATTCCCCAACATGCAGGTGCTCGATCCGCTGCATATCGGCCAGAACGTCAAGGAGGTCCTCGATTGCGACCTCGCCGCGGAAATATCGGCGCGCTTGCTCTACCAGGAGGCCGCCACCCATTGCCACGGCGTGAAGGACTACGTGACCCGCGACCTGTTCGAGAAGCTGATGCATGACGAGGAAGCGCACATCGACTTCCTCGAGACCCAGCTCGGCCTGGTCGCCAAGCTCGGGCTCGAGCTTTACACCCAGCACCATATCGGCGAGATCGAGGAAGACGAGGACTGAGCGGCGTCATTCGCTCGCGCCGCCGCAATCGTTAACAGAGTCTTAACGGAGGCTCCGCCGCAACCCACGGCAGCGGGCGAACGGGTGCGTTAGCGCCCGATCCACTCCGCTGTTTCAGCCGGCTTGCTTTGCATCGCGCTCGCCGCGGTGGATTAACAATTACGGTTAAATCTTAAGGTTAAGACCCGCTTAAATAATTGCTGGCATCTTCGGCCCGGTTCAACGACGGCGGGCCGCCGCATACGTGGCTCGGCCGAGGAAAGGACGAAGCCATGGTCAGCGTCAAATTCTTCGCTAGCGCTGCTGCGGTCGGCTTGCTCAGCACAGCCGCACTCGCAGCCGATCTCCCTCCCCCGATGTATCAACCGCCACCGCAGATCGCCTATCAACCCGCGCCGGTCGTATCCAGCGGCTGGTACCTGCGCGGCGACGTCGGCGTCGGCATCCAGACATTCGGCGATTTCCCGCACTCGCAGACGAATGCCGCTTTCGTCTGGCCGGCGAGCTGGGCGATCGTGCAAAAAAACGTCCAGGACACCGCAATCTTCGGCGGCGGTATCGGCTATGAGTGGAACAACTGGTTCCGCACCGACTTCACCGCTGAATACCGCACCAAAGCGGCGTTCAAGGCCACCGGCAGCTACACCAATTTCTGCGCCGGCGGCGGCACCTGCTTCGACGTCACCGAAGGCAACTTCTCGTCGGCCGTGTTCATGGCCAATGCCTATCTCGATCTCGGAACCTGGTGGTGCCTGACGCCCTATATCGGCGCCGGCATCGGCAGCGCCTATAACCGCATCACCGGCGTGCAGGACGTCGGCATCAACTCCGACGGCACCACCGGCTTCGGCTTTACGTCGGCAGACTCGGCGAATTGGAATCTTGCCTGGAATGCCCAGGCCGGCCTCACCTACAACGTCAACAACAACTTCAAGGTCGATTTCAGCGCCCGCTACCTGCATCTGGGCTCGCCGGAAACGGCCACGGTGTTCTGCCAGAACACGGCGTCGTGCCCGGGCGCCTCCTACAATCTGAACAACACCAACTCATGGGATTTCAGGATCGGCCTGCGCTGGATGCTGCAGCCCGATATGGTCCCGGTGATGGCGCCGCCCCCGCTGATGAGCCGGGGCTGATGCCCAGCGCCTGAACGGCGAAATCAAAAAGCAACAGACGGCGCGGGCGACCGCGCCGTCTTCGTTTTAGGCGCCGCTCCGGTAGCACTGAGCCACGCCGATGAGGGTGCGCCAGGCTGCTTGTCCTTCCCGCCCGGGCTGCCCCCAGCTAACGCTCCATTAAGGTTAATGCCTGATGATCGACCGCGTCTGGCCGCGCATGGCGCGCCACCGGGACGGAGAATGCGGCCGATGCGTTGGGTCATCTGTGCTTTGGTCGTGCTTTTAGCGCCGGCCGGTGCGCGCGCCGGAGACTTCGACGTGCTGCGCGGCGCGCAACCGGTGGGCTACGCCTCCTACACGCGCTGGAGCGGCTTTTACGGCGGCGGCATGATCGGTCAAGAGTTCGACGCCGCCGACTTCCGCAATGTCGGCGCCTCCGAGATCACCACCATCGCCGGATTGAGCGCGGGCTTCGACGGCGTCCCGCTGAGCAACTTTCCGCGGCTTACTTCGCTCAATACCGAGACACAGAGCTACAGCGCGTTCGTCGGCTACAACTACCAATTCGAAGCGGCTGTCGTCGGCTTCGAGCTGACCTTTACCAAGACGTCCTTCAGCTCCAGCATCAACGACATGGAAAGCCACAACTATTTCCAGACCGCCAACAACGTCATTTACGACGCGACGTACAATGTGAATACCTCGGCCTCCGCCACGGTGAAGGATTACGGCACCGTGCGCGGCCGCTTCGGCTGGGCGTTCGGCAGCCTCCTGCCCTACGCCTTTGGCGGCGTCTCGATCTCGCAGATCGACGCGATGAAATCGGTCAACGTCAACTTTTGCGGCGTGGTGACACCCTTTTTCTGCTCAAACCCACCCCCCAGCCCGCCGGCGCCCGCGGCGATCGGCGCCAATTGGACACTGTCCGATCAGGTCAATGGCAAGTGGTATCTCGGCTATGTCGCCGGCTTAGGTCTCGATTACGCGCTGACGCAGAATCTCTTCCTGCGCGGCGAGTTCCAATACATTCAGTTCGGCTCGCCGGATAATATCAGGCTCAGCGCATCGAGCGTGCGGGTCGGCGCCGGTTTGAAATTCTGACCGGCACACCGCGACAGCGCCAGCGCGCTGCCTAGAATTTGATACCGAGACCGCCGCGGACGGTGTTGACGTCCACGACCAGGTTCGCGATCGGCGCGAACTGCACATATTCGTATTCGGCGCGCAGGAAGACGTTGCGCGTCAGCGCGACGTCAAGGCCGCCGCCGAAGGTGAAGCCAACCATCCATTCGCCGTTCTTGCCGGCGGTGCCGGTGAACGAGAACGGCACGCACGGCGGATTAGTGCCTGCGGGGCAGCCGAGCGGCGGATTTTGTATGCCGAACGTCGTGGCCACAATATTGACATTGGCATGCCCGACGGCAACGCCGGCGAAAGCGTAGGGCAGGAAATTGCCGAGCGCCCACCCGCCACGCGCCCGCAGCGTGCCGAAATTCAGATCGGTGACGCTGCCGCTGCCGGTAACGGTGACATCGTAAGGAGTTCCGCCCGCCGTCACCAGGCGCGAGATCGGCGAGTTCGGCGCGTTAAGCGACAGGTTGGCCTGATCGTAATTGGCCTCGACGCCGAGGATAAGTTTTTCGAACTGCGTGTTGTAGCCGACAAAACCGCCGAAGCCGGTGGCACTGTGATTGGCCTGACCGAGCACCGGCCAACTGGACGGCTGCTGATCGGCCTCCAGCGTCAGTTCGCGCAGCGAATAAGCGAGCGGGGCCTGCGTGGTATTGCTGAAGTCACCGCCGGCACCGCTGTAGCTGACCTGGCCGCCGATATAGACGCCGGCCCAGCCGTTGACGTTCATGGGCGCCGCCGGTTGCGCGCCGGTCAGCCAACTCAGATCGTCCGCGAAGGCGCTTGGCGCGAACGCAAACGCCAACAGTGCAAATATGACGCGACGCATAGGACGCCCTTTCCCCTTGTTGCGGGCGATCTTCGAGCGCGGACATTAAAGGGGGGTTAGCCGGTCAGCCGCCGTTGCCGCCGCTTAACTGTTCCGGATATTTAGAATTGGGACGCCGTGACAAAACTCCGCGGGATTTTTTCTGATATCCGAGCCGAGAATTCTGCCGCGTTTTCCAGCACTAAGACGACGCGGCCGCGCGCGCGCAATTTTTTGATAATGACCGCAATGAGCGCGATTCAATAAACGCTAACCGCAAATGATCTTAAAATTGTCGCTGACGCAGTAGGTAAATCCACGCTGAATGCGGGCGCCACATTTCAGGTTACGGAATCGTTTGCGTGCGGGCTGCGGCCACCGCGCCGTTCGCGATCGTGACGTTATGTTTACTACCGTTGCCGTGATCGCGAGCGGCGCCGAGCACCACGCCGACCCACCGCCATGCCGGCCGACGGCCGCAACTCGCGCTTGACGGCGGCAGCTCAAATCCTTAATTCCAGGGGTGGGACACCCCTCCCCAACGAGGGGCGCCTATCTGGAAGGATAGACCATGACGATTGCCAAGCCCTCCGTGCGGCCAAGCGTGCCGCACTTTTCGTCCGGCCCCTGCGCCAAGCGCCCCGGCTGGACCCCGCAAGCCCTCACCGACGCATTTGTGGGACGCTCCCACCGTTCGAAGCCGGGCAAGGCCAAGCTCAAGCGCGCCATCGATCTGACCCGCGAGGTGCTGCGCGTGCCCGCGGACTATCGCATCGGCATCGTGCCGGCGTCCGATACCGGCGCGGTCGAGATGGCGCTGTGGACGCTGCTCGGCGCGCGTCCGGTGACGATGCTGACCTGGGAATCCTTCGGCGAAGGCTGGGTCAGCGACGTCGCCAAGGAGCTCAAGCTCAAGGACGTCACCGTGCTGCGGGCGCCGTACGGCGAACTCCCCGATCTCGCCAAAGCCGATCCGGCGAGCGACATCGTCTTCACCTGGAACGGCACGACGTCCGGCGTGCGCGTGGCCAACGCCGATTGGATCGCGGCCGACCGCACCGGGCTTACCATTTGCGACGCCACTTCAGCCGCTTTCGCCCAGCCACTTGAATGGAGCAAGCTCGACGTGGTCACGTTCTCCTGGCAGAAGGCGCTGGGCGGCGAGGCGGCCCACGGCATGCTGATCCTGTCGCCGCGCGCGGTGGCGCGGCTCGAAAGCTACACGCCGCCGTGGCCGGTGCCGAAGATTTTCCGCACCACCAAGGGCGGCAAGCTCAACGACGGCATTTTCCAGGGCGAGACCATCAACACGCCATCGATGCTGTGTGTCGAAGATTATCTCGACGCGCTCGAATGGGCGAAGTCGGCCGGCGGATTGCCGGCGCTGCACGCCCGCGCCGACGCCAATGCCAAAATCATCGCCGACTGGGTTGAGCGCACGCCGTGGATCGATTTTCTGGCCCGCGATCCGGCGCTGCGCTCCAACACCTCGGTCTGTCTGAAGGTGGTCGATCCGGACGTGACGCGGCTCAACGCCGACGCGCAGGCGGCGTTCGTCAAAGGCATCGCCGCGGCGCTGGACAAGGAAGGCGTCGCTTACGACATCGATGCCTATCGCGATGCGCCGCCGGGATTGCGCATCTGGTGCGGCTCGACCATCGAGCGCGCCGATGTCGAGGCGCTGATGCCGTGGCTCGACTGGGCCTATGCGGCGGCCAAGGAAGCGCTGGCGAAGGCGGCTTGATCGCCATGTCAGCGGCTTCCTTCGCCGATCCTCTCACTGAGCGGCTGGTGGCGTTCGTGCGCAGCATCGGCATCGACGTGCGCGGCGCCACGCTGCCGGAAAAGACGGTCCTGCCCGGGCTCGACATCCGCCATGGCGCGATCCTGGTCGATGAGGCGCTTATAATCCATCCCGGCGATATTTTGCACGAGGCCGGCCATCTCGCCGTCACCGATCCCACCGAACGCAACGCGCCGCAGCTGTCGCCGACCCCGGCCGATGAGATGACAAGCATCGCCTGGTCCTATGCCGCGCTTTGCCATCTCGCGCTCGATCCCGCCGTCGTGTTTCATTGCGACGGCTATAAGGGCGGGGCGGCGTCGCTTATCGAGAATTTCACGGCCGGCCACTATTTCGGCGTGCCGATGTTGCAGTTCTACGGCATGGCCGTCGAACCCAGGCGCGCCGCCGAGACGGGCGCGGAGCCCTATCCCCACATGCTGCGCTGGTTGCGCTGACCGCAAAGGAATTTTGCCATGACCGCCCGCGTCCTGATCTCCGATGCGTTGTCGCCCGCCGCCGTGCAGATTTTCAAGGATCGCGGCGTCGAGGTCGAATTCCAGCCCAATCTCGGCAAAGACAAAGACAAGCTCGCCGAGACGATCGATGGCTTCGACGGTCTGGCGATCCGCTCGGCGACCAAGGTCACCGCCAAGATGCTGGAAAAGGCCAAAAGCCTGAAAGTGATCGGCCGCGCCGGCATCGGCGTCGACAATGTCGACATCCCGGCGGCGACCGCACGCGGCATCATCGTGATGAACACGCCGTTCGGCAATTCGATCACCACGGCGGAGCATGCCATCACGCTGATGCTGGCGATGGCGCGGCAAATCCCGGAAGCCGACGCCTCGACGCGGGCCGGCAAATGGGAAAAGAACAAATTCCTCGGCGTCGAGATTTTCTCCAAGACGCTCGGCATCATCGGCTGCGGCAATGTCGGCTCGATCGTCGCCGACCGGGCGATCGGGCTGAAGATGAAGGTGATCGCCTACGATCCGTATTTGTCGGCCGAGCGCGCGGTTAAACTCGGCGTCGAGAAGGTCGAACTCGACGAGCTGTGGCGCCGCGCCGATTTCATCACCCTGCACACGCCGCTGACCGACAAGACCCGCGACATCATCAATGCCGAGACGCTCAAGCTCGTCAAAAAAGGCGTACGGCTGATCAACTGCGCGCGCGGCGAACTGGTCGATGAGACGGCGTTGTGCGAGGCCCTCAAATCCGGTCACGTCGCCGGCGCCGCGGTCGATGTCTTCCGGGAGGAGCCCGCGACGCAGAGTTGCCTGTTCGGCCTACAGAACGTGGTGTGCACGCCGCATCTCGGCGCCTCGACCATGGAGGCGCAGGAGAACGTGGCGCTGCAAGTCGCCGAACAGATGGCGGATTATCTCTTGCGCGGCGCGATTTCCAACGCCGTCAACTTTCCCTCGATCAGCGCCGAGGAAGCGCCGAAGCTCAAACCTTTCGTGGCGCTGGCGGACAAGCTCGGCTCGTTCGCCGGCCAGCTCACCGAGAGCGACATCAGCCGCGTGCAGATTTCCTACGAGGGCGGCGTTGCCCAGCTCAACACCAAGGCACTGACCTCGGCCGCGGTTGCCGGCCTGCTGCGCCCGATGCTGCAAGACGTCAACGTGGTCTCGGCGCCGACCGTCGCCAAGGATCGCGGCATCGTCGTCGAAGAGACGCGGCGCGAAGCCGAAGGCGATTACGAGAGCCTGATCACCGTCACGGTGACCACCGACCGGCAGACCCGCTCGGTGTCAGGCACAGTCTATGCCGACGGCCATCCCCGCATCATCAACATCAAAGGCATCCGCATGGACGCCGAATTCGGCCGGTCGATGCTGTACGTGACCAACCAGGACAGGCCGGGCTTCGTCGGCCGCTTCGCGACGCTACTCGCCGACGCCGGCATCAACATCGCGACCTTCCATCTCGGCCGCGAATCCGCCGGCGGCGACGCCATCGCGTTGGTCGAAGTCGACGGCACGGTGCCGCCGAGCGTGCTCGCCGAGGTGCAGCAAATCCCCAACGTGCAACAGGTCAAGACGCTGCGGTTTTAACGCCGTTACTTCTTCGTCGCCGTCGTAATCCCCGTGAACACGAGCCCATAGCCGACGGCGTGGTAGAGCTCGAAGCGCTCGCCCAACAGCACGATCGCCAGCACCGAGCCGAAGACCGGAACGAGATGGATGAACGGCGCCGCGCGGTTGGCGCCGATGAGCTCGATGCCGCGGTTGAGGAACAGATAGCCGAGCAGCGACGGGAAGATGCAGATGAAGGCGAAGCTGAGAGCGCTCTCGGCATCGAACACCATGGTCCGTCCGCTGGCGACTTCAAGC